>QCQW01000021.1 GCA_003212055.1 Prochlorococcus sp. AG-459-A02 | reverse complement strand
GTTCTGCTTGAAAATCAAATTGGATCTGAATTACCTTGGGCTTTGATAAAACAATCAGAAGCAAAAGATGTAATTTTTTTAGAAGGTTAGATGATTGACTTAAAAGAATTCTTAATAAATTCAAATCACAAAGAAGAAACTGAGGAATTAATAAATATTGCTAACTTAGCTTACAAACACTGGGAAACTTATTGGACTGGGTTTAATTCAACTTATGTTTGCGAAGAGATTCTAAAAGATTTTGAAAATTTAAATGATTTCAAATTTTTTATTTATGGAGGATTCTCCACTTCTCAAAGATCAAGAATAGCTTGCTTTAGAGGAGATAACATTCCTGAAGAGGATGCGCTAAAAAGTCATTTTCCAGCTCAAGGGATAAAAATTAATGGCAATTTCTTATTTGATAATGCTACACAAGACGACTTTAGATCCCTCTTAATTGAAAATGGAGTAAATAAAATAAAAGTAGGAGATATATGGACTATTGGCGATAGGGGGGCTCAAGGGATAATTGATAATTTAAATATTAAGCATCTTGATGAAAAGATTTTTTATTTGAGAGATGTAAAAGTAAAGATTAATGTAGTAGGTATAGATGAATTACAAATACCTTCTGGGAGATCAAAAAAACTTCTTAATACAGTAGAAGCTTCAACAAGATTAGATGCTATAGCGTCAGCAGGCTTTAGGATATCACGAACTAAAATCATTGAAAGAATAGAAAATGGAATGCTCAGATTAAATGGAAGCAAGGTTAATAAGCCAACTATTAATCTAAAAATTGGCGACAAACTAGAACTTGAAAATAAAGGATTTATCGAAATCCTAAATTTAGAAATAACCAAAAGAGAACGATGGAAAGTTAAATTACTTAGAAAATGAAACTCAACCTGCTATTTTCTTATAAGGGGAATTAAACATTCCTCTATTTGGGCGATTAGCTCAGTGGTAGAGCACTACCTCGACACGGTAGTGGCCACTGGTTCGAATCCAGTATCGCCCATTAAAACTTTTGACGACCTAGGTTATATCCACAGAAAATAATTTCATTTTTTAGATTATTAAAAAAAATGAAACTTAATCAATTAATTAATCTACATAAGGGCCTTACTGCATTTGTAGTGATTGGTCTTATGATTTTTTTTGATAATTTTACGATCGCTCCCTACGTTTATTTAGCTCTACATGGTACTTATGGATTACTTTGGCTTCTTAAAGAAAAGATATTCCCTGATCCTTATTTTAAAGAAAAAATCAATTTTTTAACTTCAGTTACTGGTTTTATTTTCCTTGGAAGTTACTGGGTGGCTCCATACATTCTTATCTCATCTCAGAAATCTGTTCCAAATATCGTAATAGCTGCATCTGTATCTATTAATATAATTGGTGTGTTTCTACACTTTGCTAGTGATGCCCAAAAATATTTTTCTCTTAAATTAAAAAAAGATCTAATTAAAGATGGATTTTTCAAAAATATAAGGAATACAAATTATCTAGGAGAAATACTAATTTATCTATCATTCGCCATACTTTCTATGAGTTTCATTCCATTAGTAATTCTTGCAATATTTTTCTCTATAGTTTTTCTGCCAAGAATGATAAAAAAAGATAAATCCCTCTCAAAATATGATTCATTCGAAGAATACAAAAAGAAAAGTGGTCTTATATTTCCTAAATTAAATGCCTGATAACAATTTACCCAGTTGGAGGCAAGATTTAAAATCTTCTAGAAACAAAGAGGGCAAATCACCCTCTAATAGATGGATACAGCTTGCAACAGTCAGCGAAGAAAATGAGCCAAGATTAAGAACAGTTGTTTTCAGAGGGTGGAATAGAGATAGTTCAATGATTATTTTTACAGATAGAAGAAGTGAAAAAATTGAGCATTTAAAATCTAACCCTAATGCAGAAATATTATGGTTCTTTTTAAAAACCAAATCACAATATAGATTCAAAGGGAAAATACGTGAATTGAGTGATAACAAAAATTATTGGGATTTATTATCAGAAAAATCAAAGACTTCTTGGTTTTGGGGATCTCCTGGAGAGAAAATAAACCCAAAAGTCCAATCTACTCATGAAATATTATCCAATCTACCCAAGTCAGAAAATTTTGTGGTTCTAAATTTTGAAATCGATTCAGTAGATCTTCTTAAATTAGAACAGCCTATTCATAAACGATATCTTTGGGAAAAGATTGATAAATGGGAAAAAGTTGAAATTAATCCTTAAATATTTCTAAATTGTATATTTAGGTTGAAAAAGGTATGGTGATCAGTCAATTTTAAAAAAGAAGTATTATTTATATGAATTTCTCAGAAATTCCAGAAAACCCTTTTATTTTCTTATCTTGGGTCACTGCTATAGGACTTTTTATAAGTCTTTCAGAAGCAACAATTAAGATAAAACTTGAGAAGAGAATCAGTTATCGAAAAAGATTAGATCTGATAAATAGCCTTTATCCTAAAAATTTAGCTTGAAGTATCTGAGAGTATATTCGCTTGCAGAAATTGAAATAAACCACCTTTGCTTGTTTCTTCTTTAACTTCAATTTGCTTGGAAGGTTTTGCTTTTGTTGAAGGTATAATTTCCTCATCATCTTCTGATTTCAAAATTCTGATAATAACTTCATCTAAGGAGAAATTACCAGGCCCTGTTAATGCAATTGAAGTTGCTGAAGCGAAATACAAAAGCAGAAGCTCTAGTAAGAAAATATTAAAACCTGATGTAACAAGTGCATGGTATATAGCTACAGAAATTGTTCCAACAATTGCCAAAGCTCCGAATCTTGTAGCTAAGCCGATAATTAGTAACCAACTACCACCTATTTCTGAGAATGCCGCTATATATGATAAAAATATCGGGAATGGGAGATGTAATGGTCTGACAAAGGCATCAGCAAAATTTTCTATATTTGCTAATTTCTCATATCCATGATGAATAAGAACGGTTCCAGTTATAACTCTAAGAATTAATAAAGCAGTATCTTTGCTAAACGACTTGGTAAGAATTGTTGAAAGCACTATAAAAAAATTATCCTTAAGTAAAAATAACTAGTCACAGTATCCATCGTGGATTAAAGAGCAAAAGTCGCACCTAAATAAGTATTTATACTTACTTACCGAAAGGGTTATTTTCTGATTAGGAATTCAACTAAGTTAAAAATTTTTTTTTGAAAAATTTTCTAATATTCTCTGATTTATTTTTGGAATATTTTCTTTAAATTTGAAAAACCCTTTTTTAGCAAATTTCCAAGCAAATAAATCTTCATCCCTCACAAGATTAAAAATTTTTTTATGGTGTAAATTTTTAAACTCAGTTATGAAATCATAATTTTCTCCCACACCAGGATAAATAATGTCTATTTCGTTGGTATTTTTAAAAGTATTTTCCAGTGAATAAGGATCAATCTGTTCAATATTATCAAAATGCTCTACAAATTCAGAGACCAAATCTTGTTTAAATTTCAAAACAGATTCAGATAATTTAATTTTTCTTTGTTCGTTTTTTAAAAGGATAATAAATACTTTTTTATAGCTTGTAAGTAAATTTTTAAGGGTTGCAAGGTGCAGATCATTTTCAAACATAATCAGATTATCTGATTTAGGGTCCATATCATTTTTATAAATCTCATCTTCTAATGGTATTTGATTAGATTCTTCAAGAAAAATTTGTTGATTACTTATTTTTTCTGCATTAAATCTATTATTTGAAAATTTTCTGAGGTTTGAAGATGAAAAAAGATATTGTTTTCCCTTCGTTTGCAATCCTCCGACCCATCTCCAGCTAAGGAGATTAGATGCAGCATCACCATCAAAAAGATATTCAAAGAAAAACTTTGCTCCCAATTGCCATGGGAGGCCTAAATTAAATATCCAAGTACTCGCAAACCACATTCTTGTATGGTTATGCAAATAGTTGTACTGTTTTAATTCATGGACCCAAGAATTAAAAAAATCTAATTCTGTATTGCCATTAATTGCACTTTCATATAGCTCATAATCAAAATCGAGATTGTTTTCTGAAATAAAATTTGTCCAAATTTTAGGTCTATTTTCCATCCACCCTTTCCAGTAAACTCTCCAAAATATTTCTTCAACAAATTTAGTTGAATTTTTGATTTTGTACTTACTTTTAATATCATGAATCAGATCATATTCCGACAATATTCTATGAGTAATGAAAGGCGATAATTTTGAAACTGAACTTTCGTTATTTGGTCCAAAATCAAAATTTCTTAATTTTGCATAATCATTAATTTTGTATTTCGCAAAATTTTCCCAGATATTTTGGGCTTTTAATAAAAAAGACATTTTCTCATAACTTTAAAAAATTTTTTTTTGTATTGATAGAAATTTCAAAAATTTGCCTGCAAATTAATCCTTATAATTTTCTATTTCACTTTTAAGTAAATATGTTTGATTGAAGTATTTAATTTAAACGAATTATTAGTTCATTTTATACTCTTAAATCGAACTCTGCGTAGGAGGATATTTAGTGGTCAATTACTTTAAAAATCTTATTTTTAATTTTCAAATCTTTATTTAAATGATTTTTTCTAAAAGATTTTTAAATATTTATCAAAATTATTATGAATAATTTATTAGTGAGAGATGTTAAGTATTTAGATGAACAATACAGAATAGGTGAAGGCATTATTTCAGATGATGCATTTAAGCATCTTGAAAAGCTCTTTATTCCTGTTGAACCAGAACCTGACTACTTTAATCAAAAAAATAATAAACTTTTGCCAAAATTAGCTAAAGAAAACTATAAAGAATTTTTGGAAAGTTTATTAACAAAAACAAGATTAAGCATTCAACCAAATTTGGATGAATGTAGTGGGGTATCGATAAAGGGCATAGACATAGAAATTAAATTAAACAATAAGAATTTTCAAAATAGAGGCGATTTACTTATAACTCATTGGGGTTTTAGTGGGCCAGCAGTATTAAAACTTTCATCAATTGCAGCAAGGGAAATTTATAGCCAAAAATATAAATTTAATCTAATCATTAAATGGTCTACTTTAAGTTATGAGGAGTTAAAAGAAAAAGTTAACTATTTAAGATTAAATAAAGGCAAGGTGAATCTAATTAACAGTAGACCTGTTCCACTACTAACAAAAAGATTATGGATTTTTTTATTAAATAAAATAGGTATCGATAAAGAGAAAAAGTGGGCTGATTTACTGGCGGATGAAAGAGAGAAAATGATAAATATTCTAATTAAGGACAAATATATAATTTCGGGTAAAGGACCATTTGGAGAGGAATTTGTTACTTCTGGAGGCGTAAAAATTAATGAAGTTAATTTTAAAAGTATGGAGAGTTTAATTTGTCCAGGGTTATTTTTTTCTGGAGAAGTTTTAGATGTTGATGGGATCACAGGTGGATTTAATTTTCAACATTGTTGGACAAGTGGGTGGATTGCTGGGATGGCAGTCTCAAAGTTAAATCATTAAGTAACAAATCAATAAGTAACAAATCAATAAGTTTATCTTTTTTTTATTAAGTATTAGTCGGAAAAAGTTTTTTGAAGAAATTTTAATTTTAAAGTTTTAGTTATTGGTGAAGATTAATGCAGAATCTTGTATCAAAAAAAGAAGAAGAGGAAAGAAGATTAAAAGCTTTAGCAGAATATAGGATTTTGGGAACCAAGCCAGAATCATGTTATGACGATATTACAAAAATTGCCGCTACAACTTGTAATGTGCCTATTTCTTTAATGACTTTGGTAGACAAAGATAAACAATGGTTTAAATCCAAAATAGGACTTCAAATAACAGAAACTAAAAGAGATTGGTCTTTTTGTACACATGCAATAAAAGAAAATAGTCCATTAATTATTCATGATGCTTTCCAAGATGAAAGATTTATAAATAATCCATTGGTAACTGGAGATCCAAAGATTCGTTTTTATGCAGGTTTTCCCCTTAGAAATAGTGATGGTAACAAGCTTGGAACTCTTTGTGTAATAGACAGAAAGCCAGGAAATCTAACTACACAACAATTTAATATTATGGAATTATTATCCAAGCAAATAGTTTCATTTTTAGAGCTAAGAAAAAAGTCATTAAATTTGCTGGATGCATTGTCTAATTTGCATAAACAGGATGGGATTTTATCTGTATGTTCATATTGCAGAGAAGTGAAAAATAAGGAGGGCGATTGGATGCATTTAGAAAAATATCTGTCGAAAATTAGTGATATTAGATTCAGTCATGGTGTTTGTGATAATTGTATGGAAAAACATTTCCCAGATGTAATCGAAGTATGGAATAAAAAAGATTTTTTTGAAGATGGTCAAAAAAGATTTTTAGAGTCCTAGATTCAATACCTCGCTTTTTATTGTTAAATCTATTTTCTAAACAAATTCTTTATTTGGTGGTTAGTATTGTATAAATTTTGACTAGAAAATGTTATTAGGAACTTTATTATCAGGTGAAATTGCTAAAAGTGCATTAGTAGCATATGTTCATTATTTAGGAATTATATTGTGTTTCGGTTCCCTTTTGTTTGAAAGATTGACTCTCAAGGTAGATCTTAATAGAAATGAGACGATCTCAATGATAATTGCAGATGTGATTTATGGTCTGGCAGGAGTTGCAATATTAGTTACTGGGATTTTGCGTGTTAAGTATTTTGGTCAAGGAGGTGATTTCTATACAGGTAATCCTGTGTTTTGGATAAAGGTTTCCCTTTACATTTTGGTGGGATTACTGTCTTTATACCCAACAACAACCTATATCTTATGGGCCATTCCATTAAGTAAGAATAAATTACCTGAAATATCTGAAAATCTTGTTAAAAGGTTCAGACTAATCATTACTACCGAATTAGTGGGCTTCGCAACAATACCTTTGTTTGCCACTCTTATGGCTAGAGGTGTAGGTTTGGGTTGAAAAATTTATTTCTAGAAAGAAACTGTTTAATAAGCGCTAACAAACTTTATAGATGGAGTTTAAGTTATAAGATTTCTAAATCTATAAAGGAAATCATTTTTATTGGTTTAAATCCATCATTATCTGATGAAGTTTTCTTAGATAATACGACAAAAAAGATTATCAAAATTTCGAAAAAAAATAATTATGGCAAAGTAAAATTAATCAATCTATTTGCTCTTATTTCAAGCAAACCAGAAAAACTTTTTAATCATAAAAACCCTGTGGGTTATCTAAACAATAATCATATTTATAAAAACTTAAAACACTGGTCTGAAAATAAAAATTGTGATTTATGGTTAGGTTGGGGTAACAAAGGTAAATTTCTAAATAGAAATAAAAGAATATCAAAAAAAATAATGCAATATAACTCAATTAGGAAAAATAATTTTGATAGTCCTCTTGGACCGCTTTTAATTAAGAAAACAATCAAAGATAATCCAATACATCCTCTATACTGTTCTGATAATTCCATCCTCCAATCTTATCTTTAGTTAGTAAGGCTCAAATGCAAACCAGTATTTTTAGCTAATCCATTAAATATGTGTTAACTTCTACTTGAAAAGTAATTTGTATATGAAAATTTCAAAGCAATTAAATAAACTAAAAAACTTGAATGTTAAGGCAGAAAAATGTTCTACAAGAGAAGAAGCAAAAAAAATAATTAATAAAGCAAATAAAGCACAAAGTAAAATTAACAAATAAATAAAAAGTAATTTTATATTTTCATAGTTTATAATTTTCAAAAATATTTAATTTATACAAATACACAATATTTATTTCTTACGTATTTATGTCTTTCAAAATAATTAAAATAAGGAAATCTCTCGAAAGATTTAGATCGACTAGAGAATGGCTAAATTCGATGCATTCATTTTCTTTCGCAGAGCATAGAGATCCAAAATGGGATAATTTCGGGAAAATTAGAGTTATAAATGAAGATATTATTTCTCCTAATGCAGGATTTAATACTCATTCTCATGCAAATATGGAAATAATTACTGTTGTAACAAAAGGAGCAATAACTCATCGGGACTCATTAAATAATTCAGGAAAAATTCATAAAGATGAAGTACAAGTTATGTCTGCAGGTACTGGAATCTCTCATAGCGAGAAGAATGAAGAAAATGAGACCTGTAAGTTGTTCCAGATTTGGATATACCCTAAAAAAGAAAATATCAAACCTCGATATGATCAAATTTCATTAAATGAAAAGTTGTGGGACAATCTTATTTTTAATTACAAAGATGTTAAAAATAATAAGCTTTTTCTAAATCAAAGTATCTCTTTATGGCGTTGTAAATATAAGCCAATTAAAGAAAAAAAATTGCCATTAAAAATCGATAAATATAATTGGATACAAATAATAGAAGGTAATCTTGTATTAAAAAGTAAAGACTCTAATTCAAACGTATGTCTCGAATCTGGAGATGGCTTGGGTTTTGAAGTTAATTATTATGATGATGTCTTTATAGATACTGAAAAAGACCTAGATTTTCTCTTATTTTCGATGCCTTCCTTATAACTAATTAGTTACTTTACCCATCAACTCCTTTGTTAAATGCATTCAAGGCTTGTAGGGCCATGTTAAGGTGAACTTCCATAGCACCAAGAGCAATTAAAGAATTTGGTGATTTATCTTTTAGTAAATTCTCTTTTCTTTTTGATAACTCATTAATTACTTTCTTTGTTGAAGCTTCCCAATTGTTTATTAACTCTTCAAATTCTCTTTTTTCGGGGCTTTCTATTTCTGCTAATTCATCAGAAAAATGAGAATCCTTTAGTGCCTTAAGCATCAAGTAACTTAATTTTTTATGACTTATTGCTTGAGGTAAATTATTAGATTCACTCATTGCTAGTAATTAATTTATAGTCAAAATCTAACTAATTAAGTGAATATTTGCTAGAGGGGAGACGGTTGTGATGACCGACCTGAAAATTACGAAATGATACTTGAACAAAAAATGGATTTATTAACCTTTAATTTTTCACTTATTAGTTTCTTGAAATAATCTCCACGCTCTTCATAATTTTTAAATTGATCAAAACTAGAGCATGAAGGTGAGAATAATAATGTTCCAACCCTATTATTTTGTAAATAATCAAAAACAAAATTTAAAAGCTCTTTGAGTTCTGAAAATTCAAAAATATTTTTTTTAAATCCTTCATTAATTAGCGCCATTTTTAGGACTTTTGAGCTTTCTCCAAAAAGGAAAACACATTTAACTTTTTTCTTTAAAACTTTTATCCACTCACTATATTCATTGCCTTTTAATCTACCACCAGCAATAATTATTATTTGACCTTCAATTGAACTAATTCCTGCAATAGATGAATCAAAATTTGTAGCTTTACTATCATTAATTATTTCCAGATCGTTATTTTTATAAATTGTTTCCATCCTGTGGGGTAATTGTTTGTAATTAGATAAAGAATCTTTAATCTTCTTTCCAGATAATCCAACTTTTCTTGCTGCTGCTATTACCAATAAAAGATTTTGAAGATTATGCATTCCTTTTAAACAAAAATGTTCAAGTTTGAATAGTCTCTTTCCTTTCTCAACAATGAATGCTTGATCATCTATCCAATAATCGCAATGAATAAAATTTGATTTATCAAAAATAGTTGTTATCCAAACACCTCTTGATAGCGAACTATAATGATTTCTTAGGTTTTTATCGTCATAATTATAAATTTTAAAATCAGATTTTTCTAGTAAGCTTTTTTTTATGTTGAAATAGTTTTCAAGTGTTTTATGCCTTTCAAGATGATCTTCTGTGAAGGTTGTCCAGATTCCAATATTAGGTTTTACTTCTGGAGATATTTCTATTTGATAACTGCTTAATTCAGCCACAACCCAATCAATTTTTTTGTGTTTTTTGGAGTAAGCATATTTACATAAAGGTGTACCAATATTTCCAGCAAAAGGAGCATATAATCCAGTATCGCAGAGTATATGGCTTAGTAAATGAGTAACAGTAGTCTTGCCATTAGTGCCAGTAATACCTATCCAATTTGTGTCTTTTAAAATTTCCCATGCAACATTAATTTCTCCAATTATTTTAATTCCCCTTTTTTTTAATTCAATAATAGTTATATGGTCATAAGGTATTGATGGACTTATGACAACAGATTCAATCTCTTTCACAAAAGGTTGAATTTCTTCAAATACAAATTCTTTATTCAGAGAAACTAGTGTATTAAGCTCTTCTAATTCTGCTTTTCTTTCTAAGAATTCTATCCCATCTTTACTTTCCCAAACAATTACTCTCTTATTGATGCTTCTCAAATACTTGGCAGCCCAAAATCCGGATTTACCTAATCCAATTACAAGATTAATATTTTTTCTTTTACTTAAATGATTATTATCTATCATTAAATTTATAATTGCATTTATATTAATTGTGTTTAATGGTTAATTCAATCATGAGATCTTTCTTCAGTATTTATAGTATTCGCCAAAGAAAAGTTAATTAATGGAAGATAATACTGCAAAATATTGGTTCTCTTGGTTTTATGAAAAGTGGGAGAAAAATGCTCCAGGTGAATTAATTGAACAGGGTTTAACTCCGTCTCAGATTGCTGAGCGCTTTGTAAATGAAAACCATGATAGTTTTATTCAATTGTCAAAAAAAATTGATGAAAAAAATTATGATGCCTTAACAGAATTTATGAAACTCTCAGAGAGTGAATTACATATCTTGAAGTATTTTCTAAAGTTAGTAAAATTGAAAAATCTATAAGAAGTTATTAAGTATTTCAAGGCTTTTTTCCCATAAATTTTTTCTTTCTTTTTTATTCAAGGCGAAAGGAGAAGTAGGGGATAGTTTTGGATGACCTCTGAAATTAAATCTAGGACCATAATGATCACCGCCTCTTGCGTCTGGTGAAGTAGCTGCAAAAAGTTGAGGTAAAGCACCCATCTCAGCAGTTTGAAAAATAGGGCTAAATAATTCCAAGGAGAATGTTTCTAATGGACTAGGGTTAGGTTTTTGAGCAGTAAAGAGATTTGTTTTTGCAATTCCTGGGTGAGCAGCTAAAGAAAGTACATTTTTGTGTTTTAAGGTTTCATTTAGTTCCAAAGCAAACATTATATTTGCCAATTTGCTATTGGAGTAAGATTCCCATTTGTTGTAATAGTTCTCGGCTTTCAGATTTTTCCAACCAACTTTGCCAAAAAATTGTGCTCCGGAGGTAACAGTCACTATTCTAGATTCTTCTTTTTTTTCAATAATTGGAAGTAGCTTTAGGGTCAAAAGCATGTGAGCTAGATGATTAACTGCAAATTGTATCTCATATCCCTGGGCACTAAGAGTTTTAGGCGGATGCATAATGCCTGCATTATTGATTAGTAAATCCAAATTTTCAAAATTATTAAAAATTTTGGACTGAACTTCAACAATATTTTTTAAATCTGACAAATCTAATTCTAAAGGTGTAAATATTCCTTCAGGATTAAGACCTTTAAGTTTTTTGATGGTGTGATTAGCTTTTTCAAGCGATCTACAAGCTATAACAACATGAGCATTTTTTTCGGCTAAGGCCTTTGCGGTGTAGTATCCAAGACCACTATTCGCACCAGTAATTAGCGCTGTTTTGCCTGTAAGGTTTGGAATATTAGATGTTTCCCAGTTAGAGATTTTAGGTCTTGAAATAGTGGCAGTCATTTAGTAATCCTGCAAATTGCTTTGGAAATTAACCAAAATTTTATTACTTTTCCACTGTAAATACTGGAAGTCAGTATCGTGAGCTCTTTTTGAAGGTACTATTTAATATTATTTTTCAATTGCATATTGCCATTCGTTATTTTGAGATAAACTTTTCTCTCTAAGTAACTGTAATTTCCTACTATTTATTTTTATAACTATCCCATTAGTTGGATAGTTCGCAAATATTTTTCTCTCTAACCAATTTTTTTTATATATTTGGATTTCGCTTGTATGATTTGTGAAGTAACTATCAGGGGTGCTGAAGCCACATTTTTTAAGATAGTTAAGGGTTTCGTATTGATTAAGTCTTCCATTAAGTATTTGGAAACAGCAAAAGCGGAGACTTTCTCCAATCCCTTTCTTATAATTGAGGTATTGTGTTGTAATTCTTTGGGAAATGCCGGCAACTTGGTTTGTAGCGTATAGTTCACCTCTAATTTGAAAATCTCGTTTGATAGGAATACAATTGGGGACATTTTTAATTTGTTTAATTTTGCTTGAGACATCAAATCCTTTTTTTGTAATAGCTTTATTAAAATTGCCATTTATATATTTAATTGCAATAGCACATCCATCAATTTTTGGTTGAATGCTTAATCTTGTTTTTGTTAATAAACTTTCCAAAAATTCTTTATAGTTTTCTTTAGCTAATTTTGGCAAAAGTTTATTATTTTTTTGATTAAAGTAGTCAGGTTCTGGTTCAACAGGAATAAAGAGCTTTTCAAGATGCTTAAATGCATCATCTGAAATAATGCCTTCACCTATTCTGTATTGTTCATCTAAATACTTAACATCTCTCACTAATAAATTATTCATAATAATTTTGATAAATATTTAAAAATCTTTTAGAAAAAATCATTTAAATAAAGATTTGAAAATTAAAAATAAGATTTTTAAAGTAATTGACCACTAAATATCCTCCTACGCAGAGTTCGATTTAAGAGTATAAAATGAACTAATAATTCGTTTAAATTAAATACTTCAATCAAACATATTTACTTAAAAGTGAAATAGAAAATTATAAGGATTAATTTGCAGGCAAATTTTTGAAATTTCTATCAATACAAAAAAAAATTTTTTAAAGTTATGAGAAAATGTCTTTTTTATTAAAAGCCCAAAATATCTGGGAAAATTTTGCGAAATACAAAATTAATGATTATGCAAAATTAAGAAATTTTGATTTTGGACCAAATAACGAAAGTTCAGTTTCAAAATTATCGCCTTTCATTACTCATAGAATATTGTCGGAATATGATCTGATTCATGATATTAAAAGTAAGTACAAAATCAAAAATTCAACTAAATTTGTTGAAGAAATATTTTGGAGAGTTTACTGGAAAGGGTGGATGGAAAATAGACCTAAAATTTGGACAAATTTTATTTCAGAAAACAATCTCGATTTTGATTATGAGCTATATGAAAGTGCAATTAATGGCAATACAGAATTAGATTTTTTTAATTCTTGGGTCCATGAATTAAAACAGTACAACTATTTGCATAACCATACAAGAATGTGGTTTGCGAGTACTTGGATATTTAATTTAGGCCTCCCATGGCAATTGGGAGCAAAGTTTTTCTTTGAATATCTTTTTGATGGTGATGCTGCATCTAATCTCCTTAGCTGGAGATGGGTCGGAGGATTGCAAACGAAGGGAAAACAATATCTTTTTTCATCTTCAAACCTCAGAAAATTTTCAAATAATAGATTTAATGCAGAAAAAATAAGTAATCAACAAATTTTTCTTGAAGAATCTAATCAAATACCATTAGAAGATGAGATTTATAAAAATGATATGGACCCTAAATCAGATAATCTGATTATGTTTGAAAATGATCTGCACCTTGCAACCCTTAAAAATTTACTTACAAGCTATAAAAAAGTATTTATTATCCTTTTAAAAAACGAACAAAGAAAAATTAAATTATCTGAATCTGTTTTGAAATTTAAACAAGATTTGGTCTCTGAATTTGTAGAGCATTTTGATAATATTGAACAGATTGATCCTTATTCACTGGAAAATACTTTTAAAAATACCAACGAAATAGACATTATTTATCCTGGTGTGGGAGAAAATTATGATTTCATAACTGAGTTTAAAAATTTACACCATAAAAAAATTTTTAATCTTGTGAGGGATGAAGATTTATTTGCTTGGAAATTTGCTAAAAAAGGGTTTTTCAAATTTAAAGAAAATATTCCAAAAATAAATCAGAGAATATTAGAAAATTTTTCAAAAAAAAATTTTTAACTTAGTTGAATTCCTAATCAGAAAATAACCCTTTCGGTAAGTAAGTATAAATACTTATTTAGGTGCGACTTTTGCTCTTTAATCCACGATGGATACTGTGACTAGTTATTTTTACTTAAGGATAATTTTTTTATAGTGCTTTCAACAATTCTTACCAAGTCGTTTAGCAAAGATACTGCTTTATTAATTCTTAGAGTTATAACTGGAACCGTTCTTATTCATCATGGATATGAGAAATTAGCAAATATAGAAAATTTTGCTGATGCCTTTGTCAGACCATTACATCTCCCATTCCCGATATTTTTATCATATATAGCGGCATTCTCAGAAATAGGTGGTAGTTGGTTACTAATTATCGGCTTAGCTACAAGATTCGGAGCTTTGGCAATTGTTGGAACAATTTCTGTAGCTATATACCATGCACTTGTTACATCAGGTTTTAATATTTTCTTACTAGAGCTTCTGCTTTTGTATTTCGCTTCAGCAACTTCAATTGCATTAACAGGGCCTGGTAATTTCTCCTTAGATGAAGTTATTATCAGAATTTTGAAATCAGAAGATGATGAGGAAATTATACCTTCAACAAAAGCAAAACCTTCCAAGCAAATTGAAGTTAAAGAAGAAACAAGCAAAGGTGGTTTATTTCAATTTCTGCAAGCGAATATACTCTCAGATACTTCAAGCTAAATTTTTAGGATAAAGGCTATTTATCAGATCTAATCTTTTTCGATAACTGATTCTCTTCTCAAGTTTTATCTTAATTGTTGCTTCTGAAAGACTTATAAAAAGTCCTATAGCAGTGACCCAAGATAAGAAAATAAAAGGGTTTTCTGGAATTTCTGAGAAATTCATATAAATAATACTTCTTTTTTAAAATTGACTGATCACCATACCTTTTTCAACCTAAATATACAATTTAGAAATATTTAAGGATTAATTTCAACTTTTTCCCATTTATCAATCTTTTCCCAAAGATATCGTTTATGAATAGGCTGTTCTAATTTAAGAAGATCTACTGAATCGATTTCAAAATTTAGAACCACAAAATTTTCTGACTTGGGTAGATTGGATAATATTTCATGAGTAGATTGGACTTTTGGGTTTATTTTCTCTCCAGGAGATCCCCAAAACCAAGAAGTCTTTGATTTTTCTGATAATAAATCCCAATAATTTTTGTTATCACTCAATTCACGTATTTTCCCTTTGAATCTATATTGTGATTTGGTTTTTAAAAAGAACCATAATATTTCTGCATTAGGGTTAGATTTTAAATGCTCAATTTTTTCACTTCTTCTATCTGTAAAAATAATCATTGAACTATCTCTATTCCACCCTCTGAAAACAACTGTTCTTAATCTTGGCTCATTTTCTTCGCTGACTGTTGCAAGCTGTATCCATCTATTAGAGGGTGATTTGCCCTCTTTGTTTCTAGAAGATTTTAAATCTTGCCTCCAACTGGGTAAATTGTTATCAGGCATTTAATTTAGGAAATATAAGACCACTTTTCTTTTTGTATTCTTCGAATGAATCATATTTTGAGAGGGATTTATCTTTTTTTATCATTCTTGGCAGAAAAACTATAGAGAAAAATATTGCAAGAATTACTAATGGAATGAAACTCATAGAAAGTATGGCGAATGATAGATAAATTAGTATTTCTCCTAGATAATTTGTATTCCTTATATTTTTGAAAAATCCATCTTTAATTAGATCTTTTTTTAATTTAAGAGAAAAATATTTTTGGGCATCACTAGCAAAGTGTAGAAACACACCAATTATATTAATAGATACAGATGCAGCTATTACGATATTTGGAACAGATTTCTGAGATGAGATAAGAATGTATGGAGCCACCCAGTAACTTCCAAGGAAAATAAAACCAGTAACTGAAGTTAAAAAATTGATTTTTTCTTTAAAATAAGGATCAGGGAATATCTTTTCTTTAAGAAGCCAAAGTAATCCATAAGTACCATGTAGAGCTAAATAAACGTAGGGAGCGATCGTAAAATTATCAAAAAAAATCATAAGACCAATCACTACAAATGCAGTAAGGCCCTTATGTAGATTAATTAATTGATTAAGTTTCATTTTTTTTAATAATCTAAAAAATGAAATTATTTTCTGTGGATATAACCTAGGTCGTCAAAAGTTTTAATGGGCGATACTGGATTCGAACCAGTGGCCACTACCGTGTCGAGGTAGTGCTCTACCACTGAGCTAATCGCCCAAATAGAGGAATGTTTAATTCCCCTTATAAGAAAATAGCAGGTTGAGTTTCATTTTCTAAGTAATTTAACTTTCCATCGTTCTCTTTTGGTTATTTCTAAATTTAGGATTTCGATAAATCCTTTATTTTCAAGTTCTAGTTTGTCGCCAATTTTTAGATTAATAGTTGGCTTATTAACCTTGCTTCCATTTAATCTGAGCATTCCATTTTCTATTCTTTCAATGATTTTAGTTCGTGATATCCTAAAGCCTGCTGACGCTATAGCATCTAATCTTGTTGAAGCTTCTACTGTATTAAGAAGTTTTTTTGATCTCCCAGAAGGTATTTGTAATTCATCTATACCTACTACATTAATCTTTACTTTTACATCTCTCAAATAAAAAATCTTTTCATCAAGATGCTTAATATTTAAATTATCAATTATCCCTTGAGCCCCCCTATCGCCAATAGTCCATATATCTCCTACTTTTATTTTATTTACTCCATTTTCAATTAAGAGGGATCTAAAGTCGTCTTGTGTAGCATTATCAAATAAGAAATTGCCATTAATTTTTATCCCTTGAGCTGGAAAATGACTTTTTAGCGCATCCTCTTCAGGAATGTTATCTCCTCTAAAGCAAGCTATTCTTGATCTTTGAGAAGTGGAGAATCCTCCATAAATAAAAAATTTGAAATCATTTAAATTTTCAAAATCTTTTAGAATCTCTTCGCAAACATAAGTTGAATTAAACCCAGTCCAATAAGTTTCCCAGTGTTTGTAAGCTAAGTTAGCAATATTTATTAATTCCTCAGTTTCTTCTTTGTGATTTGAATTTATTAAGAATTCTTTTAAGTCAATCATCTAACCTTCTAAAAAAATTACATCTTTTGCTTCTGATTGTTTTATCAAAGCCCAAGGTAATTCAGATCCAATTTGATTTTCAAGCAGAAC
>QCQW01000020.1 GCA_003212055.1 Prochlorococcus sp. AG-459-A02 | reverse complement strand
TAGTCGTGCCTGAGCCATCAGACCGATGCGTCCAAGTTAATTTACCTGACTTACATCCTAATTTCTTCCAATTTTTTATCATTCCCATTGCCACTTGAACAGCTTGTTCTTGTGTTAGTTTCAATTCGCAATCGTAGTTATATCCAAAGGCAATTGTTCCACCTACCATCGGTATTTGAACAAGTCCTCTTTTAACTTTTTCTATATCAGAATCTTTCATAGGATCATCTGATGCACCAAAATTCACAGTTTCGTCTATGAAAGCTTTTCTTCCAGATCCAGAACCTACTGCTTGATAATTAACTCTAGGGCCTCCAGATTTAGCTAAGTCAAAAAACCACCTGGTATAAATTTTCGAAGGAAATGAGGCACCAGCTCCACTCAATCTTTTTGAAGCCATCACAGATGGAGAAAGTATTAATGAAATTGCAGAAGAGACAATAAAGGTTTTTTTGAAAATGCCCACTATTTAATGAAAACTTAATTTGTTAAATTTAAAGATAATTTACAGCTTTAAAGAAATTTAAAAATTGAAAGATTTGTATATCAAATTATTTTGATATATCTACTTTAACAAGTTAACTGCTTCAACAAGATTTCCTAATATTCCGTTCAAATTATTTAGCTAATAGATATGAAAAAGATGTAAGAAATAAGCTTTTCATTTACTCCCAACCCTTTTCTGCATTTTGAATGATCCATTGTGCAAGAACCTTATCCTCTCCATCCTTTAATTTATTTTTATAACCTTTCATAAAACCAATCCCGTCATTAGCAATTTTTTCTATTGAAATCTCATCTGCTATTCCTCTTTTTTCAAGGTCGGAAAGTTTTAATGATTTAGATCCTTTAAGAACAACTGATCCACCTCTTACATGACAGCCTGCACAAACATTTCTAAAAATTGTTTCTCCATCTCTAATATCAGAAGCCATTAGATATCTATTTTGCAAAGAGGTTTGAAAAATAATTATTAAAGTTATTACTGGAATTACAAATAGAAATTTAAATATTTTCATTTGATTTATTGCACTCAAAATCAATTTAGCATTTAATTCTGAATCTAGATCTATTTACTTTAATAGCTCTACTGCTACAACAAGATTACCTAATAAACCGTTCAAAATATTTAGCTGTTCTTTACTGCCAAATGCTATTAATACCTGTCCTGGTTGAAGTAAAAAATCACCTCCTGGATTAGTTATTAACTTTTCATCTTCTTTTATTGCCAATATTTTTGCTCCACTCTTTTTACCTATTCCAAGTTCTAAAAGAGTTATCTTTTCTGCAGTTTCAAAAAGACTAATATCATTACTTAATTCAAATTCTTCAATTTCACATTCACTTCCTGCAAGCAAATCAAGAAAGTCAATAGCTATTGGTCTTAAGGCCATTGATGCCATTGCTCTTCCTGCGGCTATATATGGACTAACAACTATACTTGCACCAGCTAATCTCAACTTACTTGCGGCTTCTTCAGTTCCTGCTCTTGCAATTACCCTTATAGAACTTCTTATCCCTTTAGCACTTAAAACCACATATAAATTTGCAGCATCATTAGGTAAGGTCACAACCAAGCTTTTGCATTTTTCTAATCCTGCCAGTTTTAAAGTCTCGTCAAGGGTTGCATCAGCACAAAGTACTTCTAAACCATTTTCTTCAGCAATCTTTTTTCTATCTTCATCGCTCTCAACCACAATAATTGGAATATTTTGAGTTTTTATTTGGTTAGATATTTCCTGACCTACCCTCCCATATCCGCACAAAATTACATGATTTTCCATTTTTCTAAGAATTCTTTTAAAACGTAATTCGTTTACTCTTTGAAAATAGCCGGATTCGAATAATCTAACAGCTTTTTGAAAGGTAAATTGAATAAAGATCAATCCGCCAACGATTACCAAAACAGTAACAATTCTGCCTTCAGGACTTAAAGGTTGTACTTCTCCAAAACCAATAGTGGTTATTGTAATCAGAACCATCCATAAGCAATCACTCCATTCCCATCCCTCTGTTATTCGATAGCCAATTGCACCTAAAAAAAACAGAAAGAATAAAGAATAAATAAGACCAAACCAAGGCCTTAAATAGTCTTTAATAAAATAGAACTCAAATAATCTAAGCTTCATATCCCTTATTATCGTTAACTATTCAAAAATTTCAAAAAAATTTTCTATTATGTTCCTAAAACTATTTATTTGTTTTAGTGAAATATATATTAAGCAGGATAATAATATTTATTTTCGTAGCTGTTTGCCTTAAACAAATGATAACTGTCTCAGGTCTTATTTAATACTTCATTAAAAAATAATTTAAGGTTTTACTTGTACTGATTCAATAAGAAAATCAGAAGCTGCTTTTAACCAATCAGCGACTGTAAGACGGAGGTCAGGTTGAGAATATACAAGCGCGATAATAATTCCAACTAAGATTATCTTTACCATGGCAATTCAAATATTCTTATGAATTAAAGCACAACTATTTAGTAAAAAGAACCTTAAATTTATAAAAAACAGATTAATTAAAACTTCTCTAATTGATTAAACAAGTATTCCACTCTTCTTAAATTAACACCTAAATCTGATTGACCTAATCTTGCTGCAGATCTTATCTGAATAATTCCTTTTGATCTATCTACATAACTTCTAACATCAAGCTTTAAAATTTCAAGATCATCTGGAAATCTAAAAATCAAGCTTCTACAAACACCTCTCCAATAATTTCTACCACTTTCAACAACTTCTGTACGAGGTAAACCTTCTGCCAGAGAAATAAGTTGAATAAACTTCTGATCAACATTTATAAGTTTCTTTTCTAGTAAGACACTATTTAATGGATTAGTTATTGGAGCAAGACCTTGAATGGAGGAAACCATATTTTTTGATAACTATGTTGATGTTCTAACCGATTTCATACACAAAGTGAGAGAAAAAAAGTAAATAAATCCCCAATAAATTTAATCTCTTTATAAAGATTCCTTATTTTGTGATCAAAATCCTAAAATTTGAGATTTTTTATTGTTTTTTTTGATAGAGATGGTTGCCTAGCTTGTTTACTATTTAGTTTCCTAACCCATAAAAAAACTCCTACAAACAAAAAAATTTCAACAATAATTCCAACCTTTATTAAACTCATTTTTTATCCTCTTTTTTCTTGTTGGTGCCCTCTATGTATGGCACAAGAATATTTAATAACCACTTTTTAAATGAACTTAAAGGTTTCATAATCTATTTACTTACCTTTTCTCCACAAACTCCTCCCTTTAATGAGATCCTCTATATTTGGCCAAGCTGCTATTAATTCTTTAAGTGCCTTTCTATTAGGCGTATAGAAAACACATGACATCGCACTTATAACATAAAGTATGAACCACAACTTACTTTCTGAATAAGCTAAAAACAAAGAGAAAAGAAAACTTCCAATAAAGAAAAACAAAAATGTCCTATTTAGTATTTCTAATGGAGTTCTTTTAAGTCTGTAAAATTTAATCTTTTTACTATCTTCTTCAATATCTTTCTGAAATTTACTTTCGTATGAATTAATTATTTCTTCTTCTAAAACTTTTTCGTACTCTAAATTATCAATTGGATCACTACTATACTTTTTATTTTTCATTAAAAACTCTTAAGCATAAACATATTAACTAATTTAAGGTATTTTAAAAAGTAT
Organism: Prochlorococcus sp. AG-459-A02; assembly: GCA_003212055.1. Classification (GTDB taxonomy): domain Bacteria; phylum Cyanobacteriota; class Cyanobacteriia; order PCC-6307; family Cyanobiaceae; genus Prochlorococcus_A. The sequence continues at coordinate 13,675 of QCQW01000020.1, read as the reverse complement.
CAAATTTTATCTATAAACAAGAGCTATACGAATAGATCATGATTTTGAAAGTACTTCAAGATTGTCTTATTTATAAAAGATATATTACATAAGAAATTTTTTTTAATTTTTCCAAATTTTTCAGGCATTTAAAACAATCACTTCTATAAACTTCATAGCATTTATTAAATTTGAAAGCAATATCTAAATCTGGAGTTAATATAGTTTAGAGATTTTAATAATAATCTATATGCAAAGGTATTTGATTTCCTACGAATTTACTGATGGCGAGGATCAAGAAGAAGGGGCAGAGATGCTAATTAATTGGTACGAATCAGGTGGTCCCCAAAACCGACCTGAAAACTATGAGGTTCATTCTTGGATTTTCATGGTTCAAAATGGGATTGGACATTCTGTAGTTAGTGCTGATTCACTTGAGACAATTTGGAAACAATGGCATCCCTGGAGGAGATTAATGGATATCAGTATTCAGCCGTGCATGGATCTTGATGAGACAGTAGGATTATTCAAAAAACAAAAAATGAATACACGAATGGTCTAAGAGTATCCCTCATTTCACTTATAAATTCCTGTTTAGTAGCAGACAATACTACATACAGAATCCCTTGCGTTAAAAAGGATAAGATTGATTTTCAACTATGAATGATTCTTATCACATTTACTTCAAAGGAGAAATTCTTTTCAAGAATTTAAGTAAAGATGAATTTGAATTTGTTTGGGGAAAACTTTATACATCCTATATAAATGCCCTAAATAAAGAGCTCACATATGAATTAATTAGCGAAAATAATATTAAAGAGCCTACCTTTAACCTTGAGCCCTCTTACTAAATCAAAAAGATCTGACTTATGAATAAAACAAGAAAAGTTCTTTCTTTTTTATTTTGAGATACTCTTTTTCTTCTTTAGTTATATCCAAACCTATTTTATTAGCCTCAATTTCGACATTTGAACTATAAATTTCATAGTTTTGCTCTCTTTTAAATAGGGCAGCAATACCAATATCTGTTATGAACCAAATAAAATGATCAGTCTCTCCAATTGGCTCTTCTTTTAAAGAGTCAATAATCAAATCACATGCTGAATCCATTTAATTTATTTGTGTGGGACTTTTAATTGCCTCCGTTGCAGTACCGTACTGCCTCAGAAATTTTTCCACCATCTTCAATAATTTCGGCAACACATTTATTGAAAATTTTAGACTCTTTTTTTACTGAACAGAATCCAAAAGCAATGGCAACTAAAGCTATTGCAGATAAGAAACTAGAACCAAGCTGTATAAAACCATAGGCAAACATAATGTTTTTCTTCCCAGAACATTTTTTTGAATCCTTTTTTTCTTCTGTCATTTTAAGTAAATATATAATTCAAACCTATTTGATTAATCTTACGTTTGGGAAGTTTAGCCATAGAGAAAACCGAATCAAGACTTAACTTAAACAGATGAGACAAATTTTCAAAAATTCAAGTTTCCTTTTGTTTTTCTTAACTTTATTTGTCAATTTGATACATCATTCAAAAATAAATTTTATAATTTTTTCTTAACACTAGTTTCTAGAAGAGATCCTTTTTATAAATATAAAAGTAATGATCCCATAGTTATAACAATAGATTATGATGCATTTTAAACTATATTTAAACTTTTCTTGATAAAGTATTAATACTCAAAAATTATTCCAGAAAAGCTTGTTTTGATAATGATCCCCGAGAGTTATCCACTTTTTTAGTGTTTTTCAACAGGGTTTTCCACAATATGTTGATTAAATTAAATTTTCTATGTGCATAATAAAATATTTTCTCTTTTTCAAAAAAAATTTCCACATTTTGTATAGATGATAATTAGGATTCAATATGTCATTTTTTTGAAATTGATTTTAAATTTATGAATCTCAACAAAATTAAAAAAAATTCGACCACTGAAATCAAAGAAAAAATTAAGAAATCAAAGTTTGATTTACTTACTAACGAAAATGATTTTTTAGTTAAAAATCTAAAAAAGGCTGGATAATCTGAAGGACTTACCAAAATTATATTTTTTTAAAGAAATCTCTTAAATTTAAAATTTGTTCTACTAAATACAATATTTAATTTATTTTTAAATATTTAAAATTAGTCCATCAAATATAAATTTTCTATTAAAAAATAAAAAATAGTACTCTTACAATAAACATTAAAAAAAAATATACGTTAAAATTATTTAATCTCAATATGAGATGAAATTAGAAATATAAACGGTAAATTCATAGGTCTTATTTTAATTATTTATTCCTTTTACCTATATCAGAAAACTAGCTCAAGCTAAAAGATGAATACCAAAGAACTTAAAGTCAACTACAAAAAGCTCTTAAACGAAGCTGCTAATGCAAATGGACGTAAAGAAACAGTTTCTTACTTAAATCGTGCTGCTAAAATCAAGTCAAAAATTTATTCAAATACTAAAGTAAATTGCTTTAAATGTAATGGAGCAGGTTTTCTAAGAATTTCATTAGATGAGACTAAAACGTGTCTATCTTGCTATGGGAAGGGTTTTTTAATTAAAGAAATTCATCAGGTTTAAAACAGTTTTAATTATTAATGAAAGATCTCATTAAAGCCCACAAAAAATTGATTAAAACAGTTAAAGAACAAATGGGATTTTCAGATTATGCAATGTACTGGCTAGCTTTTTTAGAAGGGGGTTTAACTATTTGGTTGATAGATAGAATTTTTTTTCACTGGTTAAAGTCTTAATTTAAATTTAAAGAAAAATAATTCAATAGGTATTAAATAAATTAATTTTTCGAAACCATTTAAAAGGTTGTAGGATAGTAAAAAACTAATATGCAATTACTAGGTTTAATTCTTCTTCTAGCTAGTAGCTGGTATTTATGGAAATTGACATCAAACTTTCTTGATGAACCAACAAAGAAAGAGCTTTTAAATAGTTTTAATAATCTCAAAAATAAATTCTCTGAAGGGAAACAAAATTTTTCTAAAGCAAAAATAAGTGAAGCTTGGGAAAAATACAAAGAAGAGGGTGGAGCCCTGTCTAATAAAGACAAAAGCTAGTGGAATTTTTTATTATTACAAGTCTTACTAAAGATATTTCTAGAATTGATCTAATTGGTATTTTGGTTGGTCATTTAATTTTTGGTGTCGCATTGACGCAGCTATTAAATTGGACGTGGTTGAAGAACCTTATGAGTGAAGAAGATAAAACAAGGATGCTTAAAAGTTATACATGGAAAGACTTATTAGTTGATGGAGCAATTGTTACTGTAGTTCTTGGAATAATCTTTTTAATAATTAGCATTTTTTTATAAATGAACATAACTTACATACTTTTAATTTTTTTAATGATATCAATTGTGATTTTTACTCAAATAATAAATTCTTCTGACAAAAATCAGAATAAATGACAGAAGTAACTAGCAACTCCTCAACTGGGTGGTATTTAATCGCTTTAGTAAGCACTTTATCTTTTTTAGCCTTAATTTATTTCGGACAAAAAAGATAAAACAGCTTGAATAATGATTTAAATTCATAAAAAAACTCTGCAACTACTTGAGATGCAGAGTTTTTGTTAATTAAGTTACTGATTTATATAAATCTATTGATGATAAAACCTTTTTTCTTAATTAAAGAAAAAGAGACCGATGAATGGGATGAAGATACTGAATTCACGGCCCCTTTGATAACCGCATTTTTCGGTAGATACGACAATGAATCACCTCCTTTACTAATGTTTTTTTAAGAATAACTAAAAGAATTAAACAATCAAAGAAATTCGTTAAAAATTTAAAAGTTTTTTAACAAATTAAAGATTTAAATCTCTTCAATATAAAAGTATGGGTATTACCAAGGTAAAACTTCCCCGTTGGCATGCCAAAACATACCTGAATTTTTTTTATTTAAAGAATCAATACGTTTTAAAAGGCCATTTGCTGATTCTTCAGGACTAATTCCATCTCTTGTAAAGCCTGTCATTCTTGTACTCACTAACCCAGGATGCAAAATAGCTACATAAATATCTTCTTTTGATAAATCTATTGAAAGTGATTTTGCTGCCATGGACAAGGAGACTTTAGACATCCTGTAACCATAAGAACTTCCAGATGTATTATCTTCAATAGATCCCATTCTACTTGTGATAAAAGCAACTTTAGAAGATCTTTTTAAAAGATGTTTAAGTGATTGAGTCATACATATTGGGCTCAATGCATTGACTTCAAATTGACGCAAAATACTTTTTTTATCTAAGTTTTCGAAAGAATTAAATTCATAAATTCCTGCATTATGAATTAAGCAATCTAAATTAACTCCAGATAGTTTTTTACACAAATTTGTTATCGACTCATTAGAAGAAATTTCTACATTCTCTTCAATTCTCACTCCTAAATCTTTAAGTTCTTTTGAAGCTTTCCTACATGTTGCAATTACATTATCTCCCCTCTTTTGAATTTGCCTACATAATTCTAATCCAATACCCCTATTTGATCCTGTAATTAAATAAGTCACCATCTTTAAACTAAAAAATAAAAATTTAATCTAAATCCAAATATAAAAAAAACAAATTATAAAAAGAAAAAATTTATAAATTTCCTTATAAGATTTTTTAAGGTTATAGTACTTAGTAATATTTTAAAGATTTTATAAAAGAAAGCAAAGATATTTTTATCATCAAGGTTTAATCTATGGAAATTTTCAATAAAGAATTTATACAAGAGATCATTAGGTTAACGTGGAGAAATCCTGCTTTCATGGCTATAGCTATTGCATTAGTTTGGCTTATCCCACAACTATTTATCAGAAAAATAATGGAAAAAAAATATGAACAAAGAAAAATAGAAATTCAGAAAAATAAAATTCAGAAGCTTTATCCAACCAATACCTCTAAATAAGATTTTTATTTATAAAATGATCTAGTGAAACAAAAAAAATACTTTTTTCGTCCAAATTAAATATGACCTACAAAATAATTAGAATCGATGGGAAAGATGACCAATTAACTGCTCAAAGTTTTGATAAGCATACAGATGCATACGACTTGTTAGATGAACTATACGGAGATTTATGTTGTTCAGATGCTGATTATGGAGATATAAATTATTACGATATTGTGGAAAATAATTAAAACGTTAACAATGAAGAATAAAAAATGGGCTCCCTCCCAAGAAGAAAATTTAGGGATAATAACGAGTGTATATGAATCCATTAAAGAAGAACTTTTAGAACTTCAGAAAGAAACTGGATGTCCCGATTCATTTATTTATGATTTCATTAGCAAGATTCAGAATGAATGGCATCCTGAATCTTGTCACTCCATAGTTAGAAATAAAAAAGGGAATATTAGATAATTTTGAATCTTCAACTCAAATATATAAAGATTTAAAGAATTTTTTTTATATAAAAATTCTTTAATATAATTTGTAATTAAAAATATTAAAGCATGATTATTAGAATACTAGGTATCGTACTTATTCTTGGTACGATTGCATATTATGGTTTAGTTTTGACAGGACAAAGCAACCTTTAGTTTTTTTAATCTTTTAAAATATCTCATGAAATGGCCTCCTACGCTTTGTTGGACAGCACCAAAAACTATTAATGGTAATAGGCATTTTCAAGTTAAAGCTTATGGTGGCAAAAAAGAAGGTAGATGGGTTGATATTTTTCCTACCAAAAATAAAAAAGATATTAAAAGGATCTCATGGGCAAAACTAAAAACAGAATGGACTACTGGTTGGATAAGACTCCCAAAAGATAAAGATTAATTTGTTTATGTAAACAAATATTATTAACCAGAAAAATGTAAAAAATAATACCTAACACGAAAAAAATAACTTCTAATATTTCTAAAAATCTGTTAGATATGAATCCAGAACCAAAGAAAAAACTACCTAATAAAAAAGTTATAAGTTCAGCAAAATTTGAAGCTAAAGAACAATTCACAAAATCTGCATTAGAAAATTTAAAAACAGAAAATGAAAGACTTTTTAATTCACTAAAAAAATCTGGTGAAATTAAAGAATCATAAAAAAATAGCTTTACAAAATTAAAATTTTTTTATTATTATATTGTTTTATAGATTGAGAAATGATTGAAAAAATCTCTCTTGCCAATTCTCATTTACCTCAACTTATTGGGTTCGTACTTATGTCAATTGGTTATACATTAGGCAATAAATTCTACCTTCCAGAAATTAAAAAGTAATAATTCCTAGTTAGTAAAATTTTTAAATAAATAACATTGAAAATATATTCCTATTAAAACTTTTCAATAATCTTTTTGATGTAGAGAGATAAGAATTCAAAGCTAATCTTTTAATTCAATTCGGACTACTATTTAGAAATAACTGACACATAAATGTCACATTAAAGTCTTTTAAAATGTGAAATCCAAAGAAAAAGTAAGGATTCATACTAATTTTTTTTTAAATATGTTACATTTGTTAATAATTCAAGTAAGGGGTCCTTTTTCAGTTAATCAGAAATAAGGAAATGTTTGATAAATACAAACGTCATTGACTCTTTGGCTTACTAATTGATCACATATGAAATCTAAAAATGGATGCTCTTACTAGTTTTATAGTTGTTATCATTGCAATTACAATCCAATTCTCTTTATACGCAATCAAAAGGTTACAAGAACCTTTAGAACCAAATTATTTGATAGATAAAAATTCGAAAAAAATTAAAAACTATACGGGTAAATTTTGGAAAAATGCTGAAATAACAAATGGAAGATTAGCTATGGTTGGTTTTTTAGCTTTAATAATAAACTACGGTTTTTTTGGGTGGATAATTCCTGGTTTTATTTAAACTATCAATATATTAAAGTTTTAAAGAAAAATAAATCTCTCGTTCAAAACAAACTCTCCTTTTAAAAAAAAAATTTTTATTATAAGTAAAAAGGCAATTGAGTAATTCTGATTTTGATAAAAATGGATTAGACAGCTATGGAATACATTGGCTTCAATATGCTGCTTTTGCTTTCTCTGGTTTTGCTATATTTACAACCTGGGCATTTTTTTATGATGAAAGATTCCACAATTTTGTAATGAATATTTTTAGGATTTTTAACTGCAGTGGGTTTAACTGTAATGGAGCATTTTAAAATTCTATGGCTAATCCAGATCAAAAAACAATAATAATTGATAATGCTTATGAAGAAATAAAAAACATTTGTATAAATCTTCAAAAAGATACTGACGCTTCGAATTTAGAAGTTAAAAGCTTACTAAAACTAATTATGAATGAATGGGAAGAAAAGGAAGAACAAAAAACTGGCTTTGGATTCAGGTAAAGTTAGTCACTATCTAGAAGTGACTTTGGCATTAAATTATTTTAATATAATTATTTTTTCACTCTAAAATTTAATTTTCATAATTTCATATTTGTAAAAAAATTAAAAAGGAATGAATTTCAAATAGAAGATCCATTCCAGATTTAGCATTAGTTTTATCTAGGTTTAAATTTTGTAATCTAACTCCTCTGGTGGACTGTTAATCATTAGATCCCTCCGATTCAACAACTTAAACCTACGTCTTATTTATAAAAAAAGTAAATCAGTAAAAATGCTGATTTATTATTTTCTAAAATGTTTGAATTAACGAAGCCAATTCTGGTGCATCTAATAAAAGTGCAAAAAATGTAAGCACAACTAATAAAAATATGGAAAAGTAAAATTGAATCATGATCTAAAACTTACTTAAAAAGAATTTTTAAAGTTGTATAAAATAATGCTTTGTTTACATAATTAAATATCTCTACCTAGATAAGGTTAATTAGAGAATAATTAAGATGCTTCAGGAGGAAATATCGTCCTATTTTTTTGCCAATACTCACAACCTTTTAGTAAATGATCACAATGTGGTATTCGCTTTTCCTATTTTGGACAGATCGAGACAGTAGCAAAATTTTCTGTAGTGCTGCAGCGAAAGTGATTGCAAGTAATACAAATCTTTGTTCTTTTTCGTTTTAGGGTAGATTCTTTTAGTTATTCCCATTTTGACGGATTTACCTTGATCATGATTACTGGAATTTATTAGTAACAATTTGCCAACCTCCTGAAATTAATTCATTCCATGTTTCACAAGCACACTCAATAGAATGAAGTCTTGAATTTTTAATTTGGGCTGGTTCACCTAATTCATTTGCATAGAAAAGGTGAGTATAAACTTTTAAGTTATTAGATACAGATTTCTTATAACTCTCAAAAAAAATTAATAAACCACTTTTTTGGTTAAACAGCCAGCCAGTTGGGGGGTCAATAAGACTGCCACGATAAAAATTATTCCAAACATTAGCAACTCCTGAAGACATTAAGGTAATACAGTTGTACTATTAATATAAATGTACTACTCGACTGCGTCAAGTATAACTCCTAGTAATTATTTAAATACTAAAATTACCTTCCAGAAATAATCAGCTATAAACATCTTATTTGGTAATAGTGTATACAAGTAACTCCTTGAAAAGGAAAATATCATTAAAGAGTATATCCAAAAGAATGAAATGTATCGAAATCCCTTCTATTTAGGATGGAATAAAGGTTGGTCTTTTTTACTTTTTTTAGAGGGTGGCATTGCAAAAATTGAAGCAAAAGGTTTTGGTATATCTATTACAACAAAAGTTGAGAAAGGAGAATCACCTCTAGAATCTGCAGATAGATTAGTCTCGAAAGAGCAAAGGATTAGAAAATCAAGATATTATTCTTGGGTTAGATCTATTAATGAAAAAGCAATATATTAAGCAATCCTTCAATTACTAAAGTTATTTGTTGACAATCAATTTAAAATAGAAATTAGAGACTTATTTTTCGTGTCCAATAAATTTTATGAATGGTGGAAAAACCATAGAAAAGTTTTAACCTATGGAGCTTTTATCATCTTGTTTGGTTTTTATTTATCTCCTGTTGTCAAAGAAGCAAAATACAAAAACCAATGTATTAAGAACTCTACTAAAGGAGCATTAACTAAATTTAATAAGGACGATATCGGAGAAGCTTTATTAAAGGAAACAGGTTTGAACATTGATGAACTAGCGAAAATTGAAGGTTATAAGAATTGCATTAATTAAAAAGTTTTCAAAAATTACGCTGAGTTTTTAAATGATTAAGGGTATGTTTCAACTTATTTTATTGATATTATTATTTGGATTTATATCAATAAGTCCAAAAACAAGATATTTGGTTGGCATATCTCTAAAACAAATTTATTCATTTTTTTTATGGACTGTTAAATATGAAGATAGAGAAAAATGGATCATAGATCAACCAAATTGGATACCTAGCCAAAAACTTAAGTCATCTTATTAAATGAAGACTTATTTAGAAGAACGAATTGAATGGTATGACGATAATTATAGAAATGGAAATGCTTTAATCTCTGATAAGCAGTTCGAGCAACTTGAAAATAATTTATTTAGAACAAACCCTAATTGTGATTACTTTAAAAAGAAAAATAAACTAGTTTTACCTTCATTAGAAAAGAATTCAATAGATGAATTTTTAAAAGGATTATTAGTCAATACCAGATTATTAATTGAACCGAAAATCGATGGTTGTGCTGTTGCTTTGCAATATAGGGATGGAACCTTGGAGAAAGCAATTTCAAGAAAAGGGGCAGACGTTACTAGTAAACTTATTAAAGTCCAAGACATTCCCGATAATCTCCCATTACGAGGTGTTCTTCAAGTTAGAGGTGAATTATATGCACCCAACCAAAGTCCAAATATCTCCCAGAGAATCGCTTCTGGATTCCTAAGAGCTAAAGAGGGATTTTCTGAAAGTCTTAGCTTCTGCGCATTTCAAATACTTAATTCAAAACTTAACCAATATGAGTCCAAAAAGGTTCTTTCAAAACTTGGCTTCACCATCCCTCAGGATATTTCATGCAACTTTACGAGCCAAGTTCAAGTATTTAGAAAACAGTGGCTAGAAAGGAAGCTTTTTAAGAAATATCCAACTGATGGAATAGTAGTAAAGATAAATTCAAGAAAATTGCAATTAATGAGAGAAAAATCAAATTTAGATTATCCTTATTGGCAAGTGGCAATAAAAAGTTAATGGAATTAGTACACCAGATTTTTCCTACTTGGCATATTTACTTGGACATGTTTTTGGTTGGCTTTGCAACTTACGGTTTTCTAAGAATTAAGAAAAAAATAAAAACTAAATAAATTTTTTAAATCATCCGCGGTCCTTAAGCATGGATTTAAGTTGTTCGCTATCCAATTGCTCGAGATAATTTCTCATTGCCAACCAAGATCTTCTGCTTTCTAACTTACCGCTTTGTTTAAATAAATTTGCAGAAACTTGATCTATCAATTCTTTATGAGTCATATTTATATTCTTCATCAAGTTCAATGACAACACCATTAAAAAATTCTGCTAATAATTTTGATGGGTCTTGCATAGATATCTTTCTATCTAATTTTGATAATTTCTTTTTGATTGGATTTAAGTTAGTCATACAGATTCAGGTAATTCAAGTTCTTCAAAAGTCCAACCTTCTAACTGAAGGTCATGCCATTTATCCCAAGCATTATCCAAATACATTTGAGATGATGATTTAATTGCCATTGGCTCGCCAAGATCATTTGCATAATATGTATGAGCAAAAATTCTCATACTATTTCTTGGAGATTTTTTATTCCTTGTAAATAAAATTAATCTGCTGCGGTCTGGGCTAAGTAACCAACCACTTGGGGACTCATTACGATAACCGTAAGAAAAATTAGTCCAAACATTAGCTCCTCCTAAAGTCATTAACGAGTAATACATGTGTACTATTAATATAAATACATTAGGAATGGATCGTCAAGTATTTTGGTAAAAAATTATTTAATAAATAGATTATTGAGCCTTTAATTTTCTTGTGCTTCTTTTTTGGAATATTCTTCTAACATTAGATCTGACATTTCAAAATTATCCATAGGGAAGGAACTCCCATATCTAAATGGAACGATAATGAATATAGTCAACTTCAGTACTTAACAAAGATACGAATAGAAATATTTAAAGAGATGCAAAGAAAAGAGAAAGAAGATGCGGAAAAAAATATCTTAGAGCCTCCAGATTAGAATTGATGTTATTTAGTTTTGGCACCCTAATAATAGCAATAAAAAGACCTCTCAAAAACCGTTGATATAACTAGCTTTTAAGAGGCTTACCGGATCCCCGTCAGTTCTCTGCTGCATCGACCTGGAAAAGCCAGAAGAGGATTCAAAGTGGGCTTTCGTTTCCGATTACAAGATCGGTTTACTACCGCATCACGACAGTCTCCTCATGTCGAAAGAGAGTCAGATCAGAGCACATAAAGAAGAACTTAACCAAAGATCCAGTAACTTAACTTTAACTTATTTTTTTATCCATTTGGAGATGGCCAAATGTCTCTTACCATAGTTAATAAAACTTGCGCTTCATCATATCTTTCTGAATGCGTTTTACCATTTAATAAAAATGTGATGTGAGCCATTTTTCTTCCCAGAATTTCTCGAGATTTGCCATAACAATGAATATTAGAACCATCAATTTCAGATAACATTTTAACTCTTGTTTCCATTGAAATTGGGAAATTCTTTTTTAATCCCAATAGATTTATCATAATTGCCCCTTCACAGTTCATTTTGATTTCAGGTGGCCTTCTCCCAGAAGAAATGCAAACATATTGATCAAACTGACTGGAAGTACAAGCTTCAATAGAGAAATGAGCTGAGTTATGTGTTCTAGGAGCTATTTCATTAATTAATAGACCATTATCTCCATAGAAGAATTCAATAGCCAAAACTCCAACGTAATTAAGTTCATTGACTATTGAAGAGAAAATATTTATTGCAAATAAATTCAAATCATTTTCAGTTATCGCAGGTGCAAGAACCCAATCACATACATGATTTGATTGAAATGTCTCAACGATTGGAAAGAATCTTATCTTACCGGTTCTATCTCTCGAACCAACAAGAGCTAGTTCTTTTTCATACTCTATCCATTCTTCTATTAACCATTCATCAGAATTATTCTCTGTTAAAAAAGAATCTAAATCTTCTTTTGTCTTTAATTTTTTGTTCCCTTTACCGTCATATCCACCTTTATTTGATTTTGCCATTAGAGGGAAGGTCCAATAATTGATTTCCTCAGCGGAGAGATTTTTAAAATCTTCAATAGTTAGCCATTTTGGACAGGGAATATTCATTCTATCTATTAATATTTTTTGAGAAAACCTATCTACTAAAGGTTTAATTGCATTAAGGCTTGGAACAAAAATATCGTTATTGTCAATTAAATTTAATTTATCAATTTTTATCCATTCATTTTCAAAAATTATTTTTTCACACTCATTAATTAATGATTTATTACCTCGTATCTTTGAAGGATCAGCTTCTATTACATGATCTGCTTTTAAACCAGCAGGATCTTCACAAGATTTTGTTTGCACACATACTTCTAAATCTCTTTTTTTTGCTGCCTCGGTTAACATCAAAGCCAGTTGACCGCCTCCAATTATTCCTAGGGAATAATTTTTCTTAATACCGTTTATATTTTTTTTAAGACTCATAGAATGATTTTATTACCATTTCTAATTCTTAACAACTGAATTTTTAAGTATCTAGAGCTTAGATTTTGCTAATATAAAAAGTATTTATACCAAATATTTATAAATTTTTACTAGGTAATCAATTGTGAATAAGAGAAAAATATTAGTTCCTTTAGGTGATAAGTCATATGAAGTAACTCTTGAAGCAGGGATACTGAATAATATCAGCGAAGAACTTTTAAAAATTGGAATAACAAAGAATAGAAAAATACTTGTGATTTCAAATGAAGAAATATCAAATTTGTATGGAGAGAGATTTTTAAACAATTTAAAAGATAATAAATTTCAGGCCAAAATGTTCCTTATCAAGGCTGGAGAATCATATAAAAACTTAAAAACCTTAAATGAAATATATGATGTTGCATTTGAATTTGGTTTAGATAGAAATTCAATAATTATTGCCCTTGGAGGAGGAATTGTTGGAGATGTAAGTGGTTTTGCAGCTGCTACTTGGCTGAGAGGTATCAAATATATTCAGATTCCAACAACATTATTATCAATGGTTGATTCATCTGTGGGAGGAAAAACAGGAGTAAATCATCCAAAAGGTAAAAATTTAATTGGAGCTTTTAATCAACCTAAAGCAGTTTTTATTGATCCAGAAACTTTAAAAAGTTTGCCCAAAAGAGAATTTAATGCAGGCATGGCCGAAGTAATAAAATACGGAGTAATAAGAGATAAAGAACTTTTCGAATACTTAGAAATTGAAAAAAATAAAAATGAACTTATAAATCTCAAAAATGAATATCTAATTAAAATAATTAATAGTTCAATTAAAACAAAGTCTCATATTGTTTCTCAAGACGAACATGAAAATGGTGTTAGAGCAATATTGAATTATGGTCATTCTTTTGGCCACGTTATTGAAAATTTATGTGGATACGGCAAATTTCTACATGGTGAGGCAATATCAATTGGTATGAATATTGCGGGGGAAATAGCAATTGAAAAAGGGTTATGGTCTAAAGAAGATTTAGAGAGACAGAAGAATCTTTTGAAGAGTTACGATCTTCCTACTGAGATCCCCAAAATAAATAAAGAAGAAGTTCTAACAATACTTATGGGCGATAAAAAAGTTCGTGATGGCAAAATGAGATTT
>QCQW01000019.1 GCA_003212055.1 Prochlorococcus sp. AG-459-A02 | reverse complement strand
CTGAAGCTTTATTCTCATCATTAACAAAACCGACAAGATTAGAATATATCTCCCCTTGTGGATAATATCTCTGCGAATATTTAAACAAATCAAGTCCGCTTATTTGAAGGTTTTTAATCTTTTCTGCCTTTTCTTCAGAAATTTTATCCAAAAGCTTGATACCACTCATTTTTTTATTAAATTTCCCCAAGAGTATTTCATCATTAATATTCAAGATAGATGATAATTTTTTTGTAACTTCTTCAATACTGCGAACTCTATTAATTGAATCACCAGGAAAATTAAAATATTTTGGATGGGCCCATAATTTATAGAGAGGTTTATCGTAAGCAATTAGTCTATTATTTCTATCAACAATTGATCTCCTTTTTTTTAAGGAGTTAGTTTTAGAAGACTGTATTAATCTAGCTTTCCTTTGCAAATCAGAGGCGTCAAAGACTTGCAATTTAACTAATCTACCAAACAAACTAAATATTAATAACAAACTAAAAATGTAGAGAAATTTAAATCTTTTTTGATCAAGGGGTATTAGACGAACAATTTTTTTGTATTTTTTCATCAATATCCCTTTTGATATCTGCTATCACTAAAACCTTCAATGAAACTCCTTAAATTTTTACTAAGTAAACTTTCTTTTTTTTCTATAAGTTTATCTAGATAAATTAAATCTTCAGGTTTAGTTTTTCTATAAATATTGAGAGATTCAAGTTCAATAATATAAAAATTCTCAATTTTAGAAATATAATCAATGAGATTATTATTGATAGCTCTTGTTTGAGATAAGATTTTATATGTATTTGACCATTTCCTTTGGCTATCAAAAGATAAGAAAAATAATGTAAAAATTAATATTAATAAAGAGATATTAATGGTGTCGAAAATTTGATTTATAAATTTGATATTAATTATGGATATTTTTTCGGAATTTTTTTTACTTTCATATGAAACTTTTTTTTTAAAATTAAGTTGATTCCCATAAGGTTTCATCTATGATTTCTTTTAAATGAAATAAGTCTTATTAATTAAATAAACATCTTTTTGTTTGATTCGCAAGTAAGATGAAATTCTTTATGTCCTCAATAAGAACAAATTCAAGAAAGTCAATCCATTCCATAAAGAATGCATAATCACTGAAGAGAACAAACTCCCTGAAGCAACTCTTGTAATTCCTAATCCAATCCCCAGAACAAATAATGGCGGCATTTCTCCCAAACTTAAATGGGCTAATGCAAAGATAAAAGCTGAAACTATGATGCCCGAAATTACTCCAAAATCTCTTGAAAGAGTTGGTAGTAAAATACCGCGAAATATAATCTCCTCAAATAAAGGAGCTAATAGAGTTGTTGTTACAAATAATAGAAAAAATGATAAGTAATTATTATTATTAAGAACAATTTCCAGCAAAGGGTTACTACCATTCTGATTATCGATCAGACTATTCATAATTAGAGAAATCAATAAAACAAAAGGAACGATTGTTAACCAACCATTAATTCCCTGAATAATTGCATATTTTATTGGCACGAAATTGAACTGTAAATAATCCTTTTTAAAAGTAAATTCGCCATTCAAAGATTTAATTTGATAATAAACTATCCCTAATGGCGGAATAGCCATAAAAAGATATCCAAAGAATATTTTTAAAGATTGAGACAATTCATTAGAGATATTTTTAGAAAAAAGTTCAACCAAACTGATAGAAAACAAAGGTGATACTACTTCTCCTAAAACAACAAATCCACCTGCTATTAATAAAACCATATCTATTAATTCTAAATCTAAAGATTTAATTTCTTGCCAACCAAACTTTTTCAAAGTTATGGTGGTCCATAATATTTTTAAAGCCAGAATAGAGCCAACAAATATTGTTAAAAGTGGTATTAGTCTGATGGCTAATATTTTTAAAACCATTTTGCTTGAGAATGATTTTGTTATTAACGAACTATCATCAAAATCAAATTTCCGGCTTAAAAGATGATATAAAAATCTATCACCTTTAAATAAATCAAATTTATCAGAATTAGGTTTATATGAATTATTATTGGATTTTTTTTCTATCTCATCAATTAGAAATTTAAAGTTTTTATTTTCAAAATCTTTGGATATATTTTTCAAGATTACAGGATCATTTGATTCTGAAGAAATTATTCGAATTAATTTATTTCTCTCTGTTAGTTCTTCAAATGAGACCTCAGAGAGTGATTTATTTATTTGATCAACAGGATCATTTATGATAAAAAAATTTTTAAGATTTGAAGGTATTGATTGGACCGATAGTTCAGCAATTTCTTGCTCTTTTTGACTTATATCAAATGAAACAGATGGTCTATTTAAGCTATCTCTTAAGCCTTGCTGCCATACAAAGACAGTTATGACTATAGAAATAAAAGCTAAAGTGAGTTTTGACTTAGAAATATTTTTAAAGATCATAACTTATTATATTGTTGAAAACTATACTTATTTATCATTTAGGTTCCTTATATTTATGTATCTATTTTAATCACGCCATGAGATGATTAAATTATCTTAATTTTCAAATTTATATAATGGCTATAAGGTTAGTTTTAGTTAGGCATGGACTTAGCAGTTTTAATGCGAAAGGATTAATTCAAGGTAGAACAGATGATTCATTACTAACTGATGAAGGATACGAACAAGCACGAAAAGCAGGGAAAGCATTATCAAAAATAAAATTCGATAAAATCTATTCCTCCCCACTTGTTAGAGCGGCAGAGACTGCAAAAACAATAAAAAAGACATTCGATAAAGAACAAAACATTGTATTTGATAAAAATTTGCTAGAGGTAGATCTTAGTGAATGGTCTGGTCTAAAAATTGATGAAATAAAAAAGAAATTTCCAGAAATTTACCCTATATGGAAAAATGATCCAGAAAATCTAATTTTAAAAAGAAATGACAAAAAAACTTATAAACCAATTCAAGAGTTATTTTTTCAAGCAACAAATTTTGTAGAAGATATTTTAAAAATTTATCTAGACAAAGATGATGTAAATATTTTAGTTGTAGGACATAATGCGATTCTAAGATGTTTAATCCTCTTGTTATTAGGAAAGCCTAAGCAAGGTTTTAGGAAAATAAGATTAGAAAATGCTTCTTTCTCGATACTCAATATTTCAAGGAAAGATAACTCTTTTAAGACCCAAATTGAATGCTTAAATCAAACTTCTCATCTAAATAAAAATATTCCAAATCAAATTGGAGATTCCAGAATATTTCTAATAAGACATGGTGAAACTAACTGGAACAAAGAAGGTAGATTCCAAGGCCAAATTGATATCCCTTTAAATGACAACGGAAAAGATCAAGCTAGAAAGACTTTTGAATATTTAAGAAATATTTCTTTCAATAAGGCATTTTCAAGTTCCATGAATAGGCCTTATGAGACTGCACAAATAATCCTTCAAAATAGCAAAGATTTAAAAATAAAAAGAATAGATTCACTTGCAGAAATTAGTCACGGATTATGGGAGGGTAAACTGGAAGCAGAAATCAGAGAAAAGTGGCCTGTTTTATTAAAAAATTGGCATGATAAACCTGAAGAAGTAATAATGCCGGAAGGTGAATCTATAAAAGATGTATCAGAAAGGTCAGTAGAAGCTTTTGAGAAAATTTGTTTATCTCAAAAGGATAATGATCTAAGCCTTCTGGTTGCTCATGATGCAGTCAATAAAACTCTGATTTGCAACATCCTTGGGATTAATTATTCAAACATTTGGATGATAAAACAAGGTAATGGTGGCATAACTATAATTGACCTTTTTAATGATCCTAATAAGACACCTGTGATTAGCGCTCTAAACATTACAACCCACCTAGGAGGAATAATTGATTCAACTGCTTCAGGAGCACTCTAAATTAAAACCCTTTTGAAAAATTATTTTAATGAAGTCAGATGCAGAAAAAGGGTTTATTTATTAAAAAAGCCAACATGACTAAGAGGCCAAAATCTAAAATATGCTCTGCCAATTATCTCCTTTTTATGAAGAAATTTACTACCAGGCCAATATCTACCATCCCAGCTATTTGATCTATTATCACCTAAAACCAAAAAATGATCTTTAGGAACTTTTATATTTTCAAATTCACCACATCTATTAATGAGAGATAATGAACACTTGTAAGAGACATAAGGTTCAGGAATTAATTTATTATTTATTTTTAATTCACCCTTTGTGTTTACACTGACAATTTCTCCTGGAAGTGCCACAACTCTTTTAATGTACGCATCACATGCTTGATCCCTCAAACCCGGAATAAACGACATCGGAGGAAAACTCATAAAAAAGCAATATCTTTTTTTTGGTAGAGGCTTAGATCTTAATGAAATTAATTTTTCGTCAAATGAGTAAGGTGAGTTAAAAACAACAATATCTCCTCTTTTTGGTAAAGAGTTTCTCAGCGAAAATTTTTCAATAATTAGCCTATCGTCTATTTGTAATTCTGGGAGCATTGAACCAGAAGGGATATAACGTGGTTCTGCCAAAAAAGATCTACAAGAAGAAACAAAAAAAGTTAATAAAATTAGTAGACCCCATTCTTTTAAAAAACTTTTAATAGAAGCATTCATAAAAATTAACAAAGTTTTGATTTTTTAACCTTATATAAATTGTTTGGCATATTCAATTTCATTAAAACCTAATATTACTTTTTTTCCTTCACAAACCAAAAATGGTCTTTTTATTAATTTGCCATCACTTAAAAGAAGTTGAATAATTTCTTCCCTTGATAAACCATAAATATCAACATCAAGAGTCTTAAAGGATTTACCTCTTGTATTAAAAATCTTTTTCTTATCATCAGAATATTGCTCCAAAGCTAGATTTAAATAAATAACATTTGGTGGTTCTTTTACAATATCAATTAATTGGAATTCGAATTCTTTGTTTTTAAGCCACTTTGCAGCTTTTTTGCAAGTAGAGCATTTTAAATAACTATAAAAAATTATTTTTTTCAATTTAATTACTGCTTTTTGATTTCTTAAGTACTTTAAAGTTTTTCTTTTTTAGGGGTGTACAACTTTTCAATAAATTTTCAACCACATCAAAATCCCTCCAACCGTCGATTTGAACTGTTCTGCCATCAAGTCCTTTACTTGTCCTGAAGAATTCGGCAACATCCTCAAGCTGATTAGGAGCAATTTGATTAATACTTACTATATTAGCCTGTCTAGGATTAGCCATAGGCACACATAAAAGTTTTCCATCATATGCACCACAATCATGCATATCCAAAACTCCAATAGGTCTAGCTTTTATTAAACAACCAGCAAAAGTAGGCTCATCCATTATCACCATCGCATCAAGAGGAGCTCCATCATCAGCAAGGGTATTTGGAATAAAACCATAATCAAAAGGGTACCTCACTGAAGAATGTAATACTCTGTCTAAGGCCATTATTCCTGCATCAGAGCAATATTCATATTTATTCCTACTCCCTGCAGGTATTTCAACAACAATATTTACTATTCCCTTCATTGGAGATGGAGGTATAGAACTAAGGTCCATCTTTTTTAAAATCGTGATTATGAATTATCTCGTTTCCTTGCGATAAAGGTCTTCCAATTAAAATGCTTATTGAAGGTAAAAAAATTGTCAAAAAGGCAAAAATAATACCTAAAGATGTTATTGATAAACTCCTTATGCTTAAGGGGTCATCATCATCTCTTTCAAAATCACTTCGAGTAGAACCATGAGAAGATTCTTCGCTTGATTTACTTTGAATAAACTGCTTTGATTTCGTGTAACTCAAGAACTCTTAATTGGTAAAGATTAAGGAGATAATTAAACAACATTATCCTACATTCAAAATGTCAATAAATCAAAACATTGATTAGTAACTTTTTAATTACTCTTTTTCCAGCAAAGACCTAATAGATTTAAGTTCGTCTAATATTTGCACCAGTATATTTTGAGCAGCTGAGGAAGGTGAATTAAAAACCTCTACAGTAACTTCCTTAATTCTTAATATATCTTTTGCAAATCTTGCTACTTCATTAGGATGAAATTTTAAAGGATCTTTTTGATCAGTTCTAAATTCAGGATTTAATTTTCTTGGATTAAAGCTAGGATTTAGATTTCTTAAATCTGTATTTGTATACCTATACACAGAAGCTCTTGATCTGTTTAGGAATTTTTGAACTTCATCAATACCTACTAATTCCTCTTCGCTAGAAATATTGGAATCTATATTTTCCATAATCTTAAGAAAATGTTTTAGTAATAATTAACTTTTAAAAGAGTTTGAACTTCATTACTGAAGAAGTTAGCAGAAACAATATTTTTAGACTAGCCGCGTTGAGGGACTCAAGACACTTTAAATTATTTTTTCAACTTAATTGATAAAATTAAATATCATTAAGGATTTTTTTGTATGCGCGTTACAACCTCATTTCCGCTGGGGACACTTCGTGACACACCTTCTGAAGCTGAGATTATTTCACATCAATTACTTTTAAAAGCTGGGTACATTCGCAGAGTTAACAGCGGAATTTATGCATACATGCCAATAATGCTTAGAGTTATTGAAAAAATATCCTCAATAATAGAGAGAGAACTAAATAGTATTGGTTGTACAAAATTACTATTACCCCAACTTCATCCTGCAGATTTATGGAGAAAAAGTGAAAGGTGGGAAGGATACACTGAAGGGGAAGGAATAATGTTTAATCTTAAAGATAGACAAGGTAAAGAATTTGGTTTAGCTCCAACTCACGAAGAGGTGATCACCAGTATTGCATCAGAGACTATAAACTCCTATAAGCAACTGCCTCAATGTTTTTATCAAATTCAGACAAAATTTAGAGATGAAATAAGGCCGAGGTTTGGATTGATGAGAAGTAGAGAATTTATAATGAAAGATGGTTATTCTTTTCATTCTTCAGAAAACGATCTGGCTTCTTTTTATGAAAAGGTGGGCAATGCTTATGAAAATATTTTCAAATCTTGTGGACTGCAGACAGTAGGAGTTGATGCTGATAGTGGGGCAATTGGGGGGGCCTCCTCCAAAGAATTTATGGTCACTGCTGATGCTGGGGAAGATTCCATTTTGTTTACTCAAAGTGGTTCTTATGCTGCAAATATTGAAAAAGCTGTTTCTCTACCCTCTCAACCTATTCCACTAAAAGATAATATTGCAGAGTGGTTAGAAACACCTCAACAAAAAACAATCCTAGAAGTTTGCGAGAATAATAATTTATACCCTAGTCAGATTATTAAAGTAGTAATATTTCTTGCACAGTTCGAGGGTGAATTTGATGTACCAATTCTTGCATGCATAAGAGGCGATCAACACATTAATGAAGTAAAGCTTTTTAACTTAATCAATAAACTTCATAATTCCAATCTCCTTAATCTTAAAAAGATTGAAGACAAAAATACTATTGAAAAAAATCTAGTTGATTTTCCCTTAGGTTTTATCGGGCCAGATTTAGATAATAAAACTATTAAAGCTAGCTCTAGTTGGAATAAAAAATGGACAAGAATAATTGACTATTCTGCAAGTGACCTTTCAAAGTTTATAAGTGGTGGGAATAAAGTTAATTTCCATAAAGTTTTTCAAGAATTTTCTTTTGCTTCGAAAGACTATCTAATTGGGGATATTAGGAATGCCAAAAAAGGAGATAAAATAAGCAATGATGATGATGAGGAACTTAAAGAAAAAAAAGGTATTGAGATTGGACATATTTTCCAACTAGGTCAAAAATATAGTGAAAAATTAAATGCAAAGTTCTCTGATAAGGATGGTCAGTTAAAAAATTTATGGATGGGTTGTTATGGAATAGGAGTTACAAGAATAGCTCAAGCTGCTATCGAACAGAATCATGATCAAAAGGGAATTTGTTGGCCTATTCAGATTTCTCCTTTTGAAGTTATTATTATTCCAACAAACCTTAAAGATCCTATTCAAATTGACCTTACTGAGCAAATCTATAACAACTTATTAATTAATAAAATTGATGTCCTTCTTGATGATAGAAACGATAGAGCTGGAGTGAAATTTAAAGATGCGGAATTAATTGGTATTCCTTTTCAGATAATTATTGGCAGAGATTCTGTTAATAAAGAAGTAGAACTTTTATGCAGAACAAATAATACTAAGTTTAAAATTAGTAGTGATAAATTGTTGGAAAAATTTATTTCCGAATCAAAAATAATGTACAATAATAAGACTTAAGGCTTATTTTTTTTGGGAGCTAAGTTATGTTACTGAAATTAACATCAAAATTATTTTTAAAAAATCTTACAAAAGCTATATCTTTTTCAATATCCTTAATTGTTGTTTTTACACTATTTAGTTCCCCTTCCATAGCTGCAAAAACCTCTATGACAGGTGACTATACAAAAGATACAATTTCAGTTGTTAAGACATTACAAACAGCTGTTGATACTCCAAAAGATTCTCCAAATAAGGATGAAGTAAGAAGTGAGGCTCTTACACTTATAACTGACTATATTTCCAGATACAGAAATAGAGGGATGGTGAATAAAACACAATCATTTACAACCATGCAAACAGCATTAAATGCTATGGCAGGTCATTACAAAAACTTTGCAAGTAGACCTTTACCAGATAAGCTAAAGGAGCGTTTAACCAAAGAATTTTCTCTTGCTGAAAAAATGGTTCTAAGAGAAAGTTGATACAATTCATTTACTTTTTAAAAGTAAACCAAGATTTTTGAATATATTAAATATTCGCACAAAAATAATGTTCTTCTAAAATTGGCCAATGTTGTTGTAATCGGAGCCCAATGGGGTGACGAAGGAAAAGGTAAAATAACGGATTTACTTAGTCGTTCGGCAGATGTTGTTGTTCGCTACCAAGGGGGGGTAAATGCAGGTCATACTATAGTTGTAGATGATAAAGTCTTAAAATTACATTTAATTCCCTCAGGGATACTTTACAAAAATACTTCTTGTCTAATTGGGTCGGGAACTGTTGTAGATCCAAAAATCTTGCTTAAGGAAATTGACATGTTAATTGATAATGGAATTGATATCTCAGGATTAAAAATTTCATCAACATCACATGTAACAATGCCCTACCACCGAATATTAGATGAAGCAATGGAGGCTGATAGAGGTTCAAACAAAATAGGTACAACAGGTCGTGGGATTGGCCCAACTTATGCGGATAAGTCACAAAGAAATGGCATTAGAATAAGAGACTTGCTCAATAAGGAACGGCTAAGTGATGTGATCAAAATTCCATTAAGAGAAAAAAACGGTCTACTAGAAAAAATCTATGGCATTAAACCACTTAAATTAGAAGATATTGTTGAAGAATATCTTGACTATGGGAAAAGATTATCAAAGCATGTTGTTGACTGTACGAGGACAATCCATGCAGCCTCAAAAAATAAGCAGAATATTCTTTTCGAAGGTGCTCAAGGTACCCTACTTGACTTAGATCATGGAACTTATCCTTTTGTTACCTCATCAAACCCCATATCAGGAGGGGCATGTATTGGTGCTGGAGTGGGCCCCACTTTAATTGATAGAGTCATAGGTGTCGCAAAAGCTTATACCACAAGAGTAGGTGAGGGGCCATTCCCTACAGAATTGCAAGGGAGTATTAATGATCAACTCTGTGATAGAGGCAGTGAATTTGGAACCACTACTGGGAGAAGGAGAAGATGTGGGTGGTTTGATGGAGTTATTGGTAAATATGCTGTATCTGTAAATGGTCTTGATTGTTTAGCCGTTACGAAACTAGATGTGTTAGATGAATTAGATGAGATTCAAGTTTGCATTGCTTATGATCTCGATGGAGAGGAAATAGACTACTTTCCTACAAATTCAGATGACTTAAAAAAATGTAAGCCAATCTTCAAAAAATTAAAAGGTTGGCAATGTTCAACTGCAGATTGCAGAAAACTATCTGATCTCCCAGAGAATGCTATGAATTATCTCAGATTTTTAGCTGAATTAATGGAGGTTCCAATTGCTATTGTCTCATTGGGGGCTAATAGAGATCAAACCATAGTAATTGAAGACCCAATTCATGGTCCCAAAAGAGCACTTCTAAGGTAATTTGGTTTCAAATTAATGAAGGGATCCTTTAGACATTTTGAAAATAATAAAAAGGTTGATCTTATTGGTCTTGGCAACGCAATAGTAGATATTATTGTCAACATTAAAGATGAGTTTCTTGAGATAAATAATCTGGATAAAGGATCAATGAATCTTATTAATTCTGATGAATCTCAGAGATTGTTAGAAAATTGCGAAGTTATCAAACAAATATCAGGTGGGTCCTCAGCAAATACCGTTGTTTGTTTAGCAGAATTAGGTAATCATGTTCAGTTTATTGGAAGGGTGAAAAATGATCAATTTGGGAATTTCTTTTCTGACGATATAAAAAACAGTAAAACTATATTTAATACTCCACCAACTGTCGAAGGTGCTTCAACAGCTCATTCAATCATTTTGATTACACCTGATGCACAAAGAACTATGTGCACTTACCTAGGAGCATCTATAGAGTTTGAACCAAAAGACATAGATTTTAGTATTCTCAAAGAAAGTAAATACCTATATTTAGAAGGGTATTTATGGGACAGCGAACTAGCTAAAAATGCTTTTCTTAAAGCCGCCCAAATTGCAAAACAATCTAATACAAAAATAATTCTTTCATTGTCTGATTCATTTTGTGTAGATAGACACAGAGAGAGTTTCTTGGAATTAATTGATAATTATGTAGATATAGTTTTTTGTAATGAATCCGAGGTATTGAGTCTATTTAAAAAGGATAAATTAGAAAATTGCCAAGGTAACCTATCTTCCTTATGTGAATTAGTAGTAGTAACTTTAGGTAACAATGGGTCTCTCATAATTAACAAAAATGCTGTCGAAGTAATTAAGTCAATTACGAAAGGGAATATTATTGATACAACAGGAGCTGGAGATATTTATGCAGGAGGATTTATTCATGGATTAATAAAAAATTATCCCCTAAAAAAATGTGGAGAGATAGGTTCAATTTGTGCTGGACAAATAATTACACAATTAGGATCTAGACCCAATAAAGACTTTAAAGAATTAATAAAAGAAATTTAATCAAATAGTCTTGTTGATCCAATCATAATATTTCATCTCGGAATAGTATTTTTTGTAGATAATTTGTGGGACATCATATGTCGAAATTTTATTTAAAAACTCAATTAAATAATCTTTAAATTCTGGTTTACTTTTTATTGTAATTTCAAACTCTTTAGTTTCTTCAATATCATCATCCCACTCATAAGTTGAAAAAATTTGCTTTATCGAGACACAAGCTGCAAGTTTATTTTGTATTAGTAATTTAGCCATTCGCAAAGCATTTGTTCTGCTTGATTCAGTTGTGATCATAACTAATACTTCCATAATGAATTAAACATCAATATTTATTTTAATTATGTGATTTATCAAATTCTTGTATTGATTAAAAGAGTAGGCATAATCATTTTTAACTTTCGGCCTTTTAACCAAAAATAACTTCATCTTACTTCCAGAAACTATACTCTCCCAGTTTTTTTGAGAATAACTTCCAGATTCTCTACATAGAACATAATCTATCTCCCAAAAATCACAAAGTTTTTTTTCTAAAAAGCTTTCATTATTTTTACTCGGTTCAAGTATCGCTATATTTGAATTTTTAATACATGATCCAAAAGCTTTAGTTATGCTCTCATAAGTTGGAAGTACTCTCGTAAATACATTTGCTTTACAATTCATATAATAATTAGCTGTATAATTAAGGAATCTTGACCCTATTGCCAGAAGAATATTCTTATTTTCTAGATCAACGGTATTTATATCCTTTAAATCATCAATATAAAAAAAATTATTAGTGTTTTTTATTAGAGATTGTCTTTCAAACTGTAAGAGAGGTGTATTAATCTCTCTACAAGCATTATTAAGATTTTTAGAAATTACAAGAGCAAAAGGGTGAGTAGCATCTACAACGCATTTGATTTTATTTTTTATTATGAAATTAATTATTTCGTCTTTATTATTTATTTTACCCGTAATGATATGTAACTTTGGATTTTCAATATAAGCTTGCCCTGCTTTATAAGTTAAAACACTTGCAAAAACTGAATAATTAAGTTCAAGAAGCCTATTAGCTATTACAGGTCCATCCGAAGTTCCTGATAGGATCCAAACATTTTCGTGGCATTTTTCTTGATTCTGCATCAGTATGTCTTTAATTAAATAGTAAGTAATGAATCATTGTTTAATTCAGGCGGTAATTAATAGCGCTCCCCAAATGAGGTATACCAAAGAAAACCAAACTCCAATTGCAGAAATGATAGTTAATTTTAAAGGATTACGTAATGAAGATCCAACCAGAGATCTCAAGATCATAGGATGGGGAAATATTGCCCAAGAAATGGTAGACGAACTAAAGGAGGGGCAAAATATTGTTATTGAGGGACGTCTAAAGATGAATTCTGTCACTAGAAAAGATGGAACAAAAGAAAAGCAACCAGAACTAACAGCTTCAAAGATTCATCAAATTTCGCCAGTTGATGTTATTAAGTCTGATCAAAAAGAAAATAATGAGTCATTTGAAAATAAAGAAAGCACCAAAAAATCTAGTTGGGATAGTTCACCTTTAGTACCCGAAGTTGACGAAATACCTTTTTAAATCAAATATCAACATTATTTTCTTGAACGCTTATAATAAATTTGCTTATTTTTCTTTCAAGCGCTGCAAGTTCGCTTCTGATTTCTGGCCATTTACCCTTATCAAGATTTTCTAGTAGCCATGCTCTATCTTGATCAAGTTTAAAAATTAAATCTCCTTGATTTGCAGTATTAGGATCTTGCATAATACTTTTTAGCACATTTAAAATCATTCTACTAAATTAAAATGAAGAAATACTTATCGCCTGGAAACTTAATCGTAACGGCTGGGGGTATATTAGCTTTTGTTGGAATGACTGCTTATTTTACAGACTCTGTAAATTTAAGTGTTCCTACTTTTTTTTATGGAGTACCTATTTTTCTAATTGGATTAGGTTTAAAGACTTCCGAAATACCTCCTGTAGAGTTGTTTGATAAGACAAATTTTGCGACAAATAAATTTAGTAGACCAAAAGAATTAACCGCACTAGTTAAAGATGTTACAAGATGGAGGTATGGGATAAAAGCTCATCTTGAATCGTCATTAGAATCTTTAAATTTGTGGGACGAAGATAATCCCCCTCAACTAAAAGAAATTGAAGAAATTACTAAGGAAGAAAAAAATGGTCTCAGAATGCGTTTCGAATTAAACGCCGTCCCTCTAGAAAAATGGATTGAAAAACAAGAAAGGTTAAACAGGTTTTTCGTCAAAGGTCTTGAATCAGAATTTATTATCGACGATAATAAAAAAGAATTTGATTTTATTCTCTTTTATTGAATATAGGGATATATTTGTAAAAACCTAATTTCTCAATTCAATCAAATTTTAATAATGAATGATTCTCAAAGAGTATCAATATTAAGCGAAGCACTTCCATATATACAAAGTTTCTCAGGTAGAAAAATTGTTATCAAATATGGTGGTTCTGTTATGGAGGATGATGATTTAAAAAATGCTTTTTTTAGAGACATAGCACTTTTATCAACTGTGGGGGTGTGTCCGATAGTAATTCATGGAGGTGGACCAGAGATTAATAATTGGTTAAAGAAATTAGAAATATCTCCTAAATTCGAAAATGGATTAAGAATTACTGATCAAAAAACAATGGAAATTGTCGAGATGGTTCTAATGGGTAGGGTTAACAAACAAATTGTAAAAGGAATTAATAAAACTGGATCCCTAGCTGTGGGAATATCAGGACTTGATGGAAACTTAATTCAATCTAGAGAATTAGGAGATGGGAGCCATGGGTTAGTGGGAGAGGTCACAAAAATCAACCCTGAAATATTAGATCCTCTTATTTCTAAAGGATATATCCCTATTATTTCTAGTATTGGATCAACCAAAGAGGGTATTTCCCATAATATTAATGCAGATTTTGTTGCTGGAGAAATAGCTGCTGCAATAAATGCAGAAAAACTTATTCTTCTTACTGATACTCAAGGGATTTTAAAAGAAAAAGATAACAAAAATAGTCTTATTGAAAAAACGAATCTTAAAGAGGCAAGAGATTTTATTGATAAAGAAATTGTTACTGAAGGTATGATTCCCAAGACAGAATGCTGCATAAGAGCTTTAGCACAAGGAGTCAAAGCAGCTCACATAATCGATGGAAGAATTGAACATTCATTACTTCTTGAGATTTTTACAAATTCCGGAATAGGTACAATGATAGTCGCCTAACCCATGAAAACTTATGAGCAAGTTTTAGAAAAAGTAGAACTTGCTTTAGCTAAAGGTGAATATCATTATTGTATTAAATTTCTTTTGCCCATAATCGATTCGTTTCCGTTATCAACCAAAGAGGGAGTAAATTTAAGAACGATTTTAATTACTGCTCTTTGTGGAATTAACAAAAAGGAGGAGGCTAAAAAATTTTGTAAAGAACTTCTAAAATCTTACGATAATAAGACGAGAGAAAATGCAAAATATTTGATGGAAGTTATAGATTCACCTGACATTAAAAAGCCAGAAAATTGGAACGTACAGTTTGAAAGCGACCCATCATTAAATAAAAAATCTATTAATTCACTGCGCAAAAAAAGAGAAGTATCTAAGAAAAAGAAATTTATTAATATAACTGAGACTCCAACTGGTGAAACAAAACCCTTTCAGAAAGGCTTTTCACTGATCATTTTTTTAATACTATTATTGTTAATTCCACTTTTAAGTGGCTGCGTTAAAGTTGAGGAAACCCTTGATCTTAGTGAACTTGATTCAATAACCAATAATTTAGTAGTAGAAAGTAAATACATAAACAAATTTCCTTGGCAATTAAAATTTGAACAGAAAATGAAAGATATTTTTCCTAACGCAGAAATTGAACAAGACGAATCAACGTTTTCTTTGAAACATAAAAATCTCAATCTAGAAGATACAAAGCAAATTCTTAAAATTACCCAAAATACCGCTGGAGAGTTAGCGGGAGGATTGACAGATATAGAAATTAATACTACTCAAAAAAACTTTATTTTTTTTAAAAAATACTTTTATAGGGTAGTTTTGGATCTAAATTCTATTCAAGATATTGATGATTTAGAACTCATTTTCAAAATTATTCACCCTAATAAAGCTGCCCTTACTGGTAAAAATAATTCAAATTTAGTAATCACAAAAAATCTAATAATTTGGAATTTAAATCAAGGACAGATAAATAGTCTTGAATTTTCTTTCTGGAGTCTCAACAAACTTTTGATTGGTATTTCTGCCATTTTAATGATTATAATATTAGCCTATTTATTAAGATTCTATAGATTTAAATTAGGTACAGATTTGCCTCAACTTCCATCAAAGTAATTACAACTCTGCTGGATTAACATCAATTGTTAAAAAAACATTTTTTGGAATAAGTTGCCATAAAAATGATCTGTCTGGCAAAGGAATATTTGAACCTTCAGGACCATGTATTAATATCTGCCATCTAAATTTTTTACCAACTTTGGCAATTAAACTAGGAGCAGGGCCAATTAATTTCCAGTTCTTTTTCTCACAAAAGTTTAGTAGATATTTTGCTAATTTTATTGCAACTGATTCAGTTAATTCATAATTTTCACCTGATAATTTAAGAAGGCAAATCTTGCAAAATGGAAATAAATTAGCATCCTTTCTCAATCTCGAGTTTTCAATTAAAAATCTTTCATAATCTCTTTTCTGAAGATACGAAATTACCGGATGGTTAGGTTTATATGTTTGAAAAATTACTTTTCCTTTTTTTTGAGCCCTGCCTGCCCTGCCAGCTAATTGTAAAAACAATTGTAAAGATTTTTCTTCTGCCGAAATATCTGGGCGATGAAGCAACCCATCTGCTGCAATAACTACTGAAAGAGTAATATTGGGGATGTCAATCCCTTTTGCCAACATTTGAGTTCCCACAAGAATATCAGCATAACCTTTAGAAAACTTTGAAAGAATATCTCGATGACCATCCTTTCCTGAGGTTGTATCTCGATCAAAGCGAAGTACTCTTAAGTCAGGAAATTCTTCGTTTAAAAACTCTATTACCCTTTGTGTCCCTATTCCAAAAGGTTTAAAGGCAGTTGAATGACAATCTGGGCAACGATTGATCAATCTCGATTTATGATCACACCAATGACAGCTTAACCATTTTTTTCCTTGTGAGCCGAGATGCACTGATAAAGGAACGTCACAGTTGGGACAATTTATTATATGTCCGCAATTTCTACAACTTAAAAACCCACTATGCCCCCTCCTAGGGATCAAAATTATTGCCTGCTCATTTTTTAAGCGTAATTGAGGCAGCAATTGTAATAATTCATTGGAAAAAATTTTCATATTTCCCTCCTTGAACTCATCACGCATATCAATAATTCTTATTTCCGGAATCTCATTACTGGATATCCTTTGAATCATTCTTACTAATTTAAAATTCTTTTCAAAAATACACTTTTTCCAAGTCTTCATTGATGGGGTTGCACTCCCAAAAATTAACTTTGCAGAATTCCTTTTTACTATGTCAATAGCAATCTCTCTTGCGTCATAACAAGGCATAGGACTATCTTGTTTATATGAAACATCATGTTCTTCATCCAATATTATTAATCCTAGATTTTTAATTGGAAGAAAAACTGCGGATCTTGTTCCTATTACTATAAGAGGTTCATTAGCATTAATAATTTTCTTCCAAACTAAAGTTCTATGAATGGAAGAACAGTTACTATGATATTCGTAAACAACATTTTTAAATCGCTGACTAAACCTATCAATAAGTTGAGGAATTAGTCCAATTTCTGGGGCGAGTATCAAACAACTTTTTTTCTTAAGAAATTGATCTTCAGCAATTCTCATATAAACTTCTGTTTTACCGGAACCTGTTTCGCCCCATAGAAGTAATGCATCTCCAGGTTTCATGGTTTGAAATTCTTGAAATGCAATTTTTTGCTCATTTGTGGGATTTGGTTTTTTTGTCGCAATATGATCATTTAAAAAGGAATTTAATTTAGTATTTATATTTTTTTTTCTTTTAGATTTAACAAGGTAATTTTTACTGACCATTGAGTTAATCAGAGTGTAATTAAAACCAGACTTTATTAATTCACTTTGCCAATTACCTTTTTCGGGCAAAATATTCATTAAAAAAGATTCTTTTTTGGTTAATCCATTTTTCTTAATATCAAATTCTTTTTTAGTTTCAATCCATATTTGATCTTTTAAATCTTGAGAAATATTTTTATATTTTCCAATCCAGCCAGGAGGAAATGCAGTTTTAAACATTTTTAAATTACTAACTACATAAAAAGAGGCTAGGGACTCTATCCATTCTCTCCAAGAGTCATCAATTATTTTTTTCTGCAAAATACTTTCAACAAACAAATACCTTATATTTTTTTCTCCAGTAATATTTGATTCATCTTTATTAATTGTCGAAAAGTTTTTTTGGGAGATCACCAACCCATTCAATAATCTCCCTCTTAGTCTCACACTTACAATATCTCCAACTTCTGCACCAAGATTATTTCCATCTAAATAGTAAAAGCTTTCATTACTACTACCTACATCAAGTAAAATTTCCAATTTGCGGGAGATATTTAATAACTGATTACTTGCCGGCTTCAAAACTTTTTCTTAGTATTGGATTGTTGAACATTCCACAAAGTGTTTTTTGCACATTGTAAGTATCCTGCTCTTAAGGGAGACATGAAGCTTTGATCATTGACTGAAAATTCAAAAAATGATCTGCCTGTCTGAGAAATCCCAAGACTTTTTACTTTAGGTAATCTATAGCACTATTTAAATTTTTCAACAGTTTAAAAAAACTTTTTTATTTAAATTCCTGAAAAAGTTCTTTTACAAATTAACGGGGAAATTTACTACTAAATGTACAAATTAGCCCTAAATAAAATTTAATCTAGTTAAATTCACCGTAGAAAGGAGTCAATCATGTGTCCAGTCGCAGCAGAATCAAAGAATTCCAAGCCCAGCTCAAACAAAAAGATTAACAAAAAAATTAATGCCAATTTAGGAACAGTTGTTGAAGAGGAAAATAATATCAATAGCAAAAGTTCACATACATCCTCTGATTCAAGTGAAAGCGGCATAGAAACCAATAATGAATTTAGTGATTCTGTAGATGAAGATAAAGGTCTTGGGAACATAAAGCTTGGCCCTAAAGGTATATACACTGAAGATTCAATTAGAGTTTACTTACAAGAAATTGGGAGAATTAGACTTTTAAGACCGGATGAAGAAATTGAACTTGCAAGAAAAATTGCTGACTTACTCCAATTAGAAGAACTGGCAACTCAATATGAGTCAGAA
>QCQW01000018.1 GCA_003212055.1 Prochlorococcus sp. AG-459-A02 | reverse complement strand
CCAATCTTCGTCCCATAAAAAGGGATAAATACCGAAATGAGATCTCCAATTTCTAAGATCTTTTTTGAATGAATACTTAAATATTTTTTTTAAAGGTGGAATATTTAATTTACCTGGTTTCAAAAAAGATGAAAATAAGACTAACCTTTTCCATCCTTTTTTTCTTTGTTCGATGGTGTCAATCAAAGGTTCATCTCCTCTCTCTCTAGAATGAAAAAGAAGTGGAGTTGGATCAAAATTAAATATCTCAGGTGGTGTAGAGTCTATTCCAACTATTGCGTCTGTTACATGAAGAGTTTTTGAAGGATAATGGAAACAGCTTATCTCCTGATATCTTCCAAGTCCTAAATTCAGTGGGCCTAATGAAGACCATTTAAGGGAGTTTGTGTGTGGAGTACCTTCCTCAAACAGTATTCTTGATCTTTTTGATGGAATTCCTAAAAAATCTAGTGGTAGATTTATAGGGAAACTCCATTGTCCAGGACAAAGCCAAATTTCTGCATCTTTAAAAATTCTTGAAAGAGCTGGCAGTCCGATTTTATGTTCTAGTCCAGAGGCACTCGGTAGAATTATTGTTTTTACTTTACCGTGAATCCCAATTAATTTTTCTAACTCATTTATTAATTCTTTTGTCGGAGGCAGTGGATTTATTAGCATCAATCCATTATCAACCTTTATTACCGTCATTCTTATTGGAACAGCAACATAATAAATTCCCTGTATTTGTTCCAAGCACCATATTTGATCAGGGATTAATTCTCTTAAAATTGTTTTCTTTTTTCCATAAGGATATAAGGGGAATAATGGCCACCAATTCCATTTATTTAAAGTTTCTTCCACCACTATCATTTATGCCCAGCGAATAATTTCTTTAACTTAAATATTCCGTATCTTGGAGCGAATAAAAAAGCGAATAAAAAAATAAAAGTTTGTGCCAAGACTATTGATCCACCTGTTTCAAGATCAAACCAAAAACTAACATAGATTCCTATTAGGCTTGAGATAATTGCACTTAATACTGAAATTACTGTCATATTATCAAACTTATCAGTAAGTAAATATGCTGTAGCTCCTGGTGTAATCAACATTGCAACGACCAAAATAATACCAACAGATTGCAAGCCCACAACAGCTGCCAAAGATAAGCATGTGAGGAGTAAATAATGAAGAAACAATACATTAATCCCAACTGTTTTTGCATGCCTAGGATCAAAACAATAAAGCATTAAATCTTTTCTAAAAATTGATAAAAGGATTACTACCAATAAAGAAATAAATATAGTTTGTTTTACATCTGAAAGTGATATTCCTAATGGACTACCAAAAAGAATAGAGTGCAGATCAATATTACTTTTAATCTTAGAAACCAATACAATTCCAAGAGCGAAAAATCCAGTAAATACTAACCCAATAACAGTATCTTCCTTAACTCTAGATTTCTGTTTGATAAACCCTATCAATGCTACTGAACCAACTCCGAAAATAAATGCCCCTAATGAGAAAGGAAGACCTAATGCATAAGCAACCACAACACCAGGCATTACTGAATGTGACACTGCATCTCCCATTAAAGCCCATCCTTTAAGAGTCAAATAACTTGATAGAAAACCACAAACAGCTGCAACTAGTGAGCTCATAAGAAGTGCTTTTCTCATAAAGTCATGAGTTAAAGGATCT
The DNA here is from genome assembly GCA_003212055.1 of Prochlorococcus sp. AG-459-A02. Lineage (GTDB taxonomy): Bacteria > Cyanobacteriota > Cyanobacteriia > PCC-6307 > Cyanobiaceae > Prochlorococcus_A. The sequence goes on along the minus strand of QCQW01000018.1, from coordinate 16,872 downwards.
GTTATGAATGAATCTAAAGTTAAAAAAGAACAGAGCTCCATGTAATTTAAAATTTAGGATTCAGGTCCAAACAAGAAATCAGGTGAGATCCCTCCAAAAGTGGTTGTAATATTTTCAGGGGTAAACACTTCAGAGGTCTCGCCGTAAGCTACAACAGTTTTATTTATTAAAAGAACCAAATCACAAAATTCACGGACATGAATCATATCGTGCGTTGATAATAATATAGTTTTCCCTTCATTTTTAAATTGAATAAATAATTCCGAGATAAGTTTCTCAGTTCTTATATCAACTCCTGAAAAAGGCTCATCAAGAAGTAATATTGAAGCTCTTTGAGCAATTGCTCTAGCTAAAAAAGTTCGTTTTCTCTGACCGCCAGATAAGTTTCCAATAGGAGTAGATAAATGATCAGTAAGATCAACTCTGTCAATAGCATCTTTAACCGCCTGAACATCAGACTCTCTCGGACACCTAAAAATATTCATCGAACCATATCTTCCCATCATCACTACATCCCAAACACTTATTGGAAATTGACTATCAATCCCCTCATTTTGAGGAACATAAGCAATTGTCTGATCTTTTTGAGCAGATCTTACAGACTCTCCATTTATTCTAATTTTTCCCTTTGAAATATTTACAAAGCCAGTTAAAGCATTAAAAAAAGTTGTTTTACCAGCCCCGTTCATCCCTACTAACCCACAAATCTGGCCAGGTTTCAATCTTAAATTGGCATCATACAAAGCCACCTTACCGTTGTAATCTACGCAAATATTCTCTGCCTCAATCCTAAAGTTTTGATAATTGATTGTTTCCATAATTCAAAAAAGCCCTTTTTTTATCAAATCCAAATTATGCTCAAGCATTTTTATATAGGAACTAGCAGGCCCACTATCATCAGATAATGAATCAACAAAAAGATTTCCTCCAAAATTAGCCCCAGTTTCGTTTGCAACAACCATTTGAGATTCGTTACTTACAGTACTTTCGCAAAATACAGATGGGACATTTTTTTCTTTAACTAGTGAGATTGTTCTTGCCATTCTTTTGGGAGTAATTTGACTCTCAGCATTAACTGGCCATAAATAAACTTCCTCTAATCCATAATCATTTGTTAGATATGAAAAAGCACCTTCACAACTTACTAGATACCTCCTGTCTTTATTTAATTTATTAATAAAAAGTGAAAATTCTTTATCTATTTTAGATAGTTTATCTTTATAAATTTTTCCATTTTCTTCAAATAATGTCCTTTTGGAAGGCCTCAATTCTGATAAAGAATCCACAAGAATATCTACGTATAGTATCCCTCTTTTTGGAGAAATCCAGGCATGAGGATTTGGTTTCCCTTTATAAAAATCTTCACTGATGAAAATAGGATCTAAATCTTCCGCGACAGTAATTCTATTAACTTTTAAATTAGAAACAAATTTTTCAGCCCATAATTCAAATCCAAATCCGTTATCAATAAAAACAAAAGCATTAGAGGCATTTACCAAATCGCTTGGAGTTGGTTGGTAGCCATGAACCTCAACTCCAGGTTTCGTTATTGATCTAACAATAAAATCATCTTTGGCGACATTGCTAATTATGTCCGCCAAAACAGTGAAACTTGCCAGTATTACATCTTTAGTTTCATTTCTATTTGATATTCTCTTACATGAGCCTGAAGCAAGAGAAAGCAGAAGTATCAAACTTAAAAAAAGAATATTTTTTTTCATATTTAACATACATTATTAGATTAAGAACTAAAAGATAGTTTCATAAGAGGTTTTCTAAGATCAGAAATAAATCCTTTCCAATTTATTTTTTCTTTTTCAAAAGCTTTTTCAACAATTTTCTCAGAATTTTTCTTTATAAAATCCAAATCAGGTTCTTCTACTCCTTTTGTTATTGCCATAAAATCAGCCAAAGAACTTGATACTACTCTTGTTAAATAAGCAGCACTGACAGCCTGAAATGTTCCAGAGACAAGCCAATTTGGGCCATGTAATTTTGTTATGCCAATTAGAGTCTGGCCACTCCATTCAATCACTCCCTGAGCAATTGCAGTCTTTAAAATCTCTTTGGATACTTTATCTAAAATTTCAGGAGACCAATTACATCCCCATATACACTTAATTTCTTTAATCATTAAAGAATTTAGTACTGTCATTGCCATAACATCAATTGATGGGATAGGAGATAAGAAAACAGTTGTTGCGACAACAATTTGATTTTTTCTTTGTACACCTTTTAACTGCATTCTTCTTATCCCTTCAATTTCAGATTGCCAGGCAACATGAAGTTCTTTCAAGAGCCTTTTTTTTGTATTTTCAATATTTTTAGATGAACTTATAAAAAACTTCCTTAATGAAAAAGGTATATTTGTTATTTCATTCTTATTCACATCAAGAGTAATAATTTTATTTATAAAGTCACTTGAAATTTGCGACTTTAGATCTTCTATCTGATTTTTGGCTTCTATTTGGTTGGAAGTTAAAGCCACCAACCAGATTGGCATATTTTTAGGGAACTTTTCCAGCCACAAAAAATCATTTGCCGACAAAGGCAAGTTTATAAAATACAAGATTGCATCACTATTCAAAGCTTCTTCTGGAATAATTTGAGAAGAATTGTATTTAGGCAGTTTTTCATATAAATCAAAGTCAAACTTATCTGCTTTAAAATTTCTTTTCAAAACAGATTGAAAACTTTGATAATCTTTTTGTCCAATGCAACTTATTTTTTCTTTTTCACATCTATTAAGAATCGATTCAAGTATTTTTTGTCTTTTTGAATTCTGTTTTTCTAATTCATTTGTTGCTTCAAGTTCGTCAAAAAAATTTAAATCTTCATTACATAGATTTATCCAACCATCCAAATTATTTGGCTCATTAAATTTAGGCTTGTCATTCTTCAAGTAAAAATATCCCCCCAAACACAACGCGAAAAATCCTATTGAGCCTCCTGCAAAATGAATTAAGTCACTGACAAACCATTCCCCAAAACCTAACAATAATAAAATAATAAGAAGATTTTTTTTGGGAAACTTTATGAAATCCTTTAAAAGGTTGTCTTTACTAATATCAAACACAATACTTTTTTTTTCTAATTTTATTTTAATGCAAGTTGTGAATGAGAAAAGCAAAATTTCATAAGTCGTTAATCAAAAGATAAAAATTTAAGCCTTTTAAAAAGACTTATTGCATAACAAGATGCTAAGTTAATAGACTATTTAAATAACTTAAGAAAACATCAAGATGTCTAATTCAAATTTCAGCAATAATCCTGGACAAGAAAATTACAGAGGTCGTTCTAGCAATGAAAGATCTAATTTCAGAGATAGATCGGGCGGCAGAAGAGATGGAGGAGGATTCCGTATAAGATTAAGTGATAACGAAATGAAAGCTGTTAAATCAATACAAGAGACCTTTCAATTAAGATCTACTGTTGCAGTTCTGGGTTTCTCTGTTAGAACACTTAGTGAAATGATCAAAGACGAAAAATTGATTAGATCAATCACAGAATATGCAAAAAATAATAAAAACTCTTCTCCGAGTAGACAATCACAAAATCCTTATGAAGAAAAGACAAAAGCAGCACCTGACCCTTTTGCAAGACCTGTAAAAAGTACATCAACTGAAGAGATCCAATCTAGCGCAGTAGAAGAGGATGGCAAATAAAAAAAGAATTCTTTCGGGAGTTCAACCAACTGGTGATTTACATATTGGCAATTGGCTAGGGGCCATAAATAATTGGGTTACGCTTCAAAAGCAATATGAAACATTTCTATGCGTAGTTGATTTGCACGCAATAACAGCCTCATATAATCCCAAAGAATTATCTAAAAACACTATCTCTACTGCGGCTTTGTACGTCGCTTGTGGGATAGATCCCAATATATGCTCAATTTTTGTCCAAAGTCAGATTTCAGCACATTCAGAACTTTGTTGGATATTAAATTGCATGACTCCAATAAATTGGATGGAAAGAATGATTCAATTCAAAGAAAAATCCATACAACAAGGTAATAATGTATCTATTGGATTATTTGACTATCCAATACTTATGGCTGCAGACATCCTTCTTTATGATGCTGACTTCGTACCAGTAGGTGAGGATCAAAAACAACATCTTGAACTTGCAAGAGATATTGCACAACAGAGAATTAATGCCAGATTTAGTAAGGATAAAAATATTTTAAAGATCCCTCAACCAATCATCATGAAGAATGGTTCAAAAATAATGAGTTTAATTGATGGTTCAAAAAAGATGAGCAAAAGTGATCCTAATGAGGGCAGTCGCATTAACTTATTAGATACTCCTGAAATAATTACAAAAAAAATTAAAAGAGCAAAAAGTGATAGTTCTATTGGAATTGAATTTAACAACCCTGAGAGACCAGAATCTAAAAATCTTTTAATGATTTATTCAATATTATCCGGCAAAGAAATTTCGCAATGTGAAAATGAATTTTTAGAAACTGGATGGGGGACATTTAAAAAATTAATTACTGAACAACTTATTGAATCACTAGAACCTATTCAGAAAAAATATAAATTATTAATTAATGATCCCTATCAACTAAATAAAATCCTTGATGAAGGGAAGGAAAAAGCTGAAGATTTAGCAAATCAGACTTTAAAAAGAGTTAAATCAAAATTGGGATTCTTTGAAATGGAGAAATAAATTATGCCAATAATTACCTTGCCTGATGGTTCAAAAAAGGTTTTCGAAAAATCTGTAACTATTCTAGAAATTGCCCAGAGTATAGGCGCTGGATTAGCTAAAGCAACAATTGCTGGGAAAGTAAATGATGTTCTTCTTGATGCAACAATTCCTATAAATAAAGATTCCAAAGTTGTAATCATCACATCAAAAGATAAAGAAGGAATTGAAATAATAAGACATTCCTTCGCTCACCTTATTGGTCATGCAGTTAAACAAATTTACTCTGATATTAAAATGGCGATTGGGCCTGTAATTGAAGATGGTTTTTATTACGATATTTTCTCTGAATACAGATTTACTCCTGAAGATTTAATAAAAATCGAAAATAGAATTAATAAATTAATAAAAACAAACTATGACGTTGAAATTTTACAAGTTACTAAAGAAGAGGCAATTAAAACTTTTAAAGAAAGAGATGAGACTTTTAAATTAAGAATAATTGAAGAAATTCCTGCAGAGGGTCTCATCAATTTATACAAGCACGAAGAATACATCGACATGTGTAGAGGGCCTCACGTTCCTAACACTAGACATTTGAGATACTTTAAATTACTTAAATTATCAGGTTCATATTGGAGAGGTAATAGTGAGAATGAATCATTACAGAGAATATATGGAACTGCATGGGTAAAAGAAAAAGAACTCAATGACTACTTAACAAGAATTGAAGAAGCGGAAAAAAGAGATCATAGAAAACTTGGTAAAAAACATTCACTATTTCATATACAAGAAGAATCTCCAGGGATGATTTTTTGGCATCCAAATGGATGGACAATCTACCAAGTACTGGAAAAATACATAAGAGAAATACTCAAAAAAAATGATTATTTAGAAATTAAAACCCCTCAAGCTGTTGATAAATCTCTTTGGGAAAAATCCGGTCATTGGGAAAAATTTAGAGACGACATGTTCACTACTGCATCAGAAAATCGAACATATGCAATTAAACCAATGAATTGTCCATGCCATATTCAAGTATTTAATCAAGGTTTAAAAAGTTATAAGGATTTACCTATTCGTCTTGCTGAATTTGGTTCTTGTCACAGAAACGAGCCCTCTGGTGCACTACACGGCTTAATGAGAGTAAGAAACTTTACTCAAGATGATGCACACATATTCTGCACAGAAGAGCAAATTCAAGAAGAGGTATCTACTTTTATAGATCTTATTTTCGAGGTTTATAAAACTTTTGGTTTTGATGAAATCATTATCAAATTATCAACTCGTCCTGAAAAAAGGGTAGGTAGTGAAGATATTTGGGATAAATCAGAAGAGGCTCTTACCAAAGCTCTCGATAATAAAAATCTAAAATGGGAACTACAACCTGGAGAAGGTGCTTTTTATGGTCCAAAAATAGAATTCTCGTTAAAGGATTGCCTTAATAGAGTTTGGCAATGCGGAACTATTCAGGTTGATTTCTCAATGCCTATTAGATTGGATGCAACTTATGTAGATATTGATAATGAAAAAAGAAATCCAGTTATGCTTCATAGAGCAATTTTAGGATCCTTTGAAAGATTTATAGGAATCTTAATTGAACAATATGAGGCAAAATTTCCAATTTGGCTTGCGCCTTGTCAAATAACTTTATTAAGCATTACTGATAGAAATATTGAAAAATGTTTAAAGTTTAATGAATTAATAAATAATAATGGTTACAGATCAAAAGTTGATATTAGGAATGAAAAAATAGGATATAAAATACGAGAGGCAACTCTCGGGAGAGTTCCCTTAATTGCAATTATTGGTGATAAAGAAGAGGAAATTGATTCAGTCGCTTTAAGAGCCTTAAATGGAAGAAATTTAGGAATTTTTAATTTACCAAATCTTTTCAAATTAATGGATGAATTAATAGAAAAAAAAGGGAGAACAGAATAATTTCTAATATATGAATTTTCTCGCTTGTGATTTAGGAGGTACAAAGGTTCTATTAGGAATTTTCGAAAAAGAAATAAATAATAATTCGCCTAAGTTAATATTCAAAAAGAAATATATATCATCTGATTGGGATTCTTTTGAACTAATCCTAGAAGATTTTCTCAAAAAAGAATGCAAGAATATTTCTCATCCTTCTTCTGCATGTTTCGCCGTAGCTGGCCCTTTATCTAAAAACAACGCAAAAATCATTAACTTGTCATGGAATATTTCTGGAAATGCTTTACAGAACAAATTCAATTTTAAAAGCTGCGAGCTAATAAATGATTTCGCTGTACAAATTTATGGAATACCTTTTTTAAAAAAAAATCAATATTCTACTATCCAAAATGGATCCGATTCTGAAGGAGCTAATAATGATTTGCATGCCATTGTTGGAGCAGGGACTGGCTTGGGGATTGCAAGAGGAATAATTTCAGGGAAAAAGGTAAAAGTTTTAGCTAGTGAAGGTGGTCATGTTGAGTACTCCCCAAAGTCAAAATTAGAATGGGATTTAAAAATTTGGCTTAAGAATTACCTAAAAGTTGAAAGGATATCTTGTGAAAGAATTATTAGCGGCACTGGTTTATCAAGAATTGCCGAATGGAGACTAAGCAAACCTGATGCCCAAAACCATCCTCTACAACAATATTTAAAAAAAATTAAAATTTTTGATGCTGCGAGAAAAGAACTACCTGAAAAAATTTGTAATCTTTCTAAAGAAGGTGATCAGCTAATGATTGAAGTTGAGAGGATTTGGTTAGGCGCTTATGCCTCTTTATTGGGAGATGTTGCTCTTCAAGAATTGTGCTTTGGTGGATTATGGATTTCCGGAGGAACAGCATCAAAACATTTCAAAAACTTTAAATCAGACTTATTTTTAAAACAATTTTTCGACAAGGGAAGATTAAAAGATATTCTTAAAACAATACCTATAAAAGTAATTTTAGATGAAGAGTTTGGACTTTTTAGTGCAGCCTGCAGAGCAAAAATGCTTTTAAAAACTTAAAAACAAAAAATGTCTATTCCTGAAGTAGGTAAAAAAATAAGGGTAACAGTGCCTTCTACAACTGCTAATTTAGGGCCTGGATTCGATTGTCTTGGAGCAGCATTAGATTTATATAATGAATTTATTTTTACAAGAATTGAAGGTGGTGGAGATAGATTTGATTTAATAATGGAAAGTACAGATGGTAATCATTTAAGAGGAGGACCTGAAAATTTAGTTTTTAGAGCAGCTCAGAAAGTATGGGAGAGCGCAAATATGGATCCTTTTGCACTTGAAGCAAGAGTTAAGTTAGCAGTGCCACCTGCACGCGGACTTGGAAGTAGTGCTACAGCAATAGTTGCCGGACTAATAGGAGCAAATGCAATAATGAACTCTCCATTGTCCAAGGAAAAACTCCTTGAACTTGCTATTGATATAGAAGGTCATCCCGATAATGTAGTTCCCTCTCTTCTGGGCGGTCTATGTTTAACAGCCAGGTCGTCTTCTCAAAGATGGAGAATCATTAGATGTGATTGGCACGATTCCATTAAAGCTGTTGTAGCTATACCTGCGATTCGTTTAAGTACAAGTGAAGCAAGAAAAGTTATGCCCAAGAATATACCCATATCTGATGCAGTGACAAATATGGGGGCACTTACTTTGTTACTAAATGGCCTAAAAGCCGGAAATGAGGAACTAATAAAAGAGGGAATGTTTGATAAGCTTCATGAACCCTATAGATGGAAACTTATTAAAGGTGGACTAGAAGTCAAAGAAGCCGCACTACAAGCAGGTGCTCTCGGATGCGCAATTAGTGGGGCGGGACCAAGTATTTTAGCTTTATGTAAAAAAGAAAATGGTAAAAACGTCAGCCAAGCCATGGTAAAAGCATGGGAAAAGTCAGGAGTAGCTAGCAGAGCACCATTCTTAAACGTTCAAACAATAGGCAGCCAATTTAGCACTATCTCAAGTAAGTAGTTTTACTTAGGCATTTTTAATGTTATAGTCTCAAGCTAGTACAACTTCAACTAGAATAAAAAAATTATTCATTCCATAAATGAATTTAGAATCTTTTCCTTGGCTATCATCTGTTGTTTTACTGCCTTTAATTGGGGCATTAATAATGCCTTTCTTGAGTTCGAAAGAAGGAGAAGATAATACACTCCCTAGAAATATCTCATTGAGTTTTTTATTTATAGATCTTTTATTAATAATTGGCGTCCTTTTTCAAAAATTTAATACTTCAGATAGCTCTTTGCAATTGGTAGAAAGAGCTTCCTGGTTACCCTCAATAGGCTTAGAGTGGTCTCTTGGTGTAGATGGGTTATCTGCTCCTTTGGTAGCTTTGAGTGGATTAATTACATTTTTATCAGCTGCAGCAAGTTGGAAAATTAAGAAAAAATCTAATCTATATTTTGCTCTTTTATTAGTGCAAGCCTCAGCACAAGCATTAGTTTTCCTTTCTCAAGATTTCCTATTATTTTTCCTGGCATGGGAACTTGAGTTGGTTCCGGTATACCTTCTTATTGCTATTTGGGGAGGGAAAAAGAAATTATATGCGGCCACAAAATTTATTCTTTATACAGCTTTAGCTTCTTTATTAATACTCATAAGCGGTCTAGCACTTGCTTTGAGTGGTGATACTTTTACTTTGAATATTACCGATTTAACTAATAAGCATGTAACAGGGAGCCTAGCATTATTATCTTATTTAGGATTTTTAATTGGTTTTGGAGTAAAACTTCCTATCTTTCCATTACATACTTGGTTACCTGATGCACATGGAGAAGCTAATGCACCAGTTTCAATGTTACTCGCTGGAATACTTTTAAAAATGGGAGGCTACGCTCTCTTAAGATTCAATGTTCAAATACTACCTGAAGTCCATCTTCAAATTGCACCTGCATTAATTATTCTTGGAATCATCAATATAATTTACGGAGCACTAAATGCATTTGCACAAGATAATGTTAAAAGGAGAATTGCATGTAGCTCAGTCAGTCATATGGGTTTTGTTCTGTTAGGGATTGGAGCAGTTGATGCTTTGGGGATAAGCGGAGCAATGCTACAAATGATCAGTCACGGACTCATAGCTGCAGCTATGTTTTTTGTTACGGGATCATTCTATGAAAGAACAAATACTCTTTCTATACCAAATATGGGAGGTTTAGCAAAGGTCTTACCAATAACTTTTGCTTTTTTCTTAGCAAGCTCTTTGGCCTCTTTGGCACTACCTGGGATGAGCGGTTTCATAAGTGAAATAACTGTATTTTTAGGTATCACTAGTCAAGAAGGATTCAGCTCTATATTTAGATCGATAACGATTCTTATTGCAGCTATAGGTTTAGTTCTGACACCAATATATCTATTGTCAATGTGTAGGAGAGTATTCTTTGGTCCTAGAATTCCTGCACTAGCGACAGTTAAAGAGATGAATGGTAGAGAATTGACGATTGGTTTCAGTTTATTATTGCCTACTTTGGTGATAGGTTTTTGGCCGAAAATCGCCATAAATCTATACGAATCTTCAACAAATGCTCTCAGTCAGCAGCTTACTTTAGCTAAGTTAGTAGGGTTAATCCCAACTTTCTTTAATTAAATTATTTTAATAAATGGATACCTCAATTTTTAAATATGGAGAATTACCAGAATTTAAAAAATTTACTCCTGAAAACATAAGTAAACAATTTCCAGTAGTACTAAAGAAGATATCTAAAGAATTTCAAAACATAGAGAAAAATTTATCTAATTATTTGATTCAAAATGATTTAAATTGGGATAAGGTAATAAATCCATTAAATGAAGTCAATGAAATTCTTAGATGGAGTTGGGGTGTAATAAGTCATCTAAATGCTGTAAATAATTCTGAAAGTCTTAGAGATATTTATTCAAAATTTCTTCCCGAGATTATTAGCTTGAGTAATAAATTCGGACAAAGTAAAATAATTTATAATTCTTTAGTCAAACTTAAAGAAACAAATAATTTTGATCAAATCAGAAACAGAATTTTAGATAAAGAAATTCTTGAGATGCAACATAGAGGAATTTCACTACAAAAAAATGATCAAGAAATTTTCAACAATATTTCAGAAAAGCTTGGAAAATTATCAACAGACTTCAGCAACAATGTTCTTGATGCCACTAATAAATGGTTTTTGATATTAAATAAAAAATCTGAAGTCGATGGTCTGCCTGAACGAGTACTTGAATTGATGGCAATTTCTGCTCACAATCACTTAAAAAAAGATGAAGAAGTTGATATTAAAAATGGTCCTTGGAAATTAAGTCTAGATATTCCAACTTATACTTCATTCATGACATATGCCACCGACAGTAACCTTAGAGAGAAACTATATAAGGCATTCGTTGGCAGAGCATCTCAAGGAGAAAAAAATAATTCTCAAATCATAGAAGAGATATTATCTCTTAGAACTAAACAGGCAAATCTTCTCGGTTATAAAAGTTGGGCTGAACTAAGTTTGTCAACGAAAATGGCGAAAGAAATTAAAAATGTTGAAAACCTTTTAGAAGAATTGAGAGAACCAGCATTCAAAACCGCAAAAATTGAATTAGAAAAGCTCGATAAGTTTTCTAAAGCTAATGGATTTCCAATATCACAGAATATGGAGCCATGGGATATTAGTTATTGGTCTGAACTTCTTAGAAAGGAAAAGTTTAATTTGGATCAAGAGTCTTTGAGACCTTGGTTTCCACTTAATGATGTTTTGAAAGGTTTATTTAAATTAAGCGAAAAGCTTTTTGAAATTAAAGTGGTTGAGGCAACTGATGAGGCCCCTCTGTGGAATGATGACGTTTTGTTTTTTAATATCCTAAATAAGGAAGATAACAAAATAGCATCTTTTTACCTCGATCCATATTCTCGGCCTGAATCAAAGAGAGGAGGAGCTTGGATGGATGAATGTTTGAATAAAAATAATGTCGGCAAAAAGACTCTACCTGTAGCTTATCTTGTTTGTAATCAGACTCCACCATCAAAAGATAAACCAAGTTTGATGAGTTTTGAAGAGGTTCAGACACTGTTCCATGAATTTGGTCATGGTCTTCAACACATGCTTACCACTGTTAATCTTCCTCAAGCAGCTGGTATCAATAATGTTGAATGGGATGCAGTCGAGCTTCCAAGTCAATTCATGGAAAACTGGTGTTTCCACAAAAACACACTTTTGAATATTGCTAGGCACTATAAAACAGGAGAAAAATTATCCGACGAAAATTTTGAAAAGCTCCTAAAGAATAGAACTTTTAATTGTGGTATGGCTACTCTTAGACAATTGCATTTCGCAATAACAGACCTCAGATTACACAGTGGTATTGATAAAAACAAAGGCAAAACAGCAGATGAAATAAGAAGAGAAATTGCAAAACAAACTACTGTTATTGAACCAATTCAAGAAGATCAATTTCTTTGTTGTTTTAGTCATATATTTGCAGGCGGATATTCTGCAGGATACTACTCATATAAATGGGCTGAGGTTCTAAGTGCTGATGCATTTTCAATGTTCGAAGAAGCTGATCTAGAAAACTCTGAAGATTTAAAGTTAATTGGAAAGAAATTTAAAGATACAATACTTAGTTTGGGTGGAAGCTTACCTCCATTAGACATATTTAAACTATTCAGGGGAAGAGAGCCACAAACAGATTCCTTAATAAGACAATTGGGTCTATCTGGAACTACATAATAATTTCTTCGATTATTTTGTTAATCACAGATTTATTTCTTACAAGATTTCTATGTTTATATACTTTTACTGATATTTTTTTTCCAAAATTTAAATTTGTCCACCAGCTAGGGAAAACCATTAAATCCCAATAAGTAAAAAAATTTATACACTCGATATTATCAAGAAAAAAATCGTTATCTGAAAGTTCTCTCAAAAATTTACTATTTATTTTCATTTCTGATATTCCTCTAAAAGGGTATTTAGGTATTAATTGAGCCATCAAAGTTCCTTTGTGAGGGGAACCTATAGATATAAATCTTCTTGTTCTTTTATATCCACTAAATTTTTGAAGCCAGTACCTACCAATTATTCCTCCCATAGAAAATCCTAAAATATCTATTTCTTTTTCTAAACCATATTTCTCTAAAATAAATTCGTTTAATTTTTTAGTTAATTCCAGAATTGAAGTCATTCCATATGAATGCTTAAGAGTTGGGGCAAAATATTCAATGCCAATATCATCTAGTTTTGAGGTAATAGAAGAAAAAATACTTGAAGTATTCCAAAGACCATGAATCAATATAATGGGATTTCTTTTTTCCAATACTTTAATTATTTTTAAGAATTCTTACTATTGACACCTTCCCATCGAAACCTGTAATTGGAGGATTGCATTTTGTTAAAATAACTTTAATTTTAGAAAGTTTAAATTCATGATCAATGATTTCTACAATTGCGTTTGAATATTTTTCAATTGTGAAACAGTATATTTTCTTTGATTGATCTTTTAAAATTTGAACTAATTTTGAATAGTCAACTGTTTTATTTATATCATCATTTTCTGTACATTTTTCAAAGTCAGTCCACAAAAATATATCCAAACTAAATAATTGTCCTAATTCCCTCTCTTCTTGAAGAACGCCCACTCTAGCCCAAAGTTGGATATTCTCAATTTTTAAAAATGTTTCCATTTAAAAAAAATTTAAAGATCCTTATGAGTATAGATAGACTTCCCAGATGAAAAATCATCAACTATATTCCCATCTCCTTTTAGGAAATATTTATATGTAACCAAACCCTCTAGGCCTACAGGTCCTCTTGGGGGAAGAGTTTGAGTAGATATCCCTACTTCAGCCCCGAACCCATATCTAAACCCATCTGCAAACCTAGTAGAGCAATTATGAAAAACTCCTGCACTATCAACTAAATTCATAAATTTATTAGCAGTACTTAAATTTTCAGTAATTATTCCATCTGTATGTTTTGAACTATATTTTTGAACATGTGTGATTGCCTCCTCCAGATCATCAACAATTTTTATCGATAAGATTAAATCTAAATATTCAGTTTGCCAATCTTCTACACTAGCCTCATACTTTACCCCTAATTCAACTGATCTTTGATCTCCAATTAATTTAACATCATTAGAATTAAATAAAGGTATGGCCATCTCTAGAAAAGCTGGTGCGATATCTTTATGGACTAATAAAGTTTCAATAGCATTACATGCTGCAGGATATTGAATTTTACTGTCCAAAGCGACTGATAAAGCCATATCTAGATTTGCCTCAATATCTATGAACAAATGACAAATTCCATCAGCATGTCCTAGTACAGGAATTCTTGTATTCTCTTGAATAAATTTAACTAATTCATTACTTCCTCTAGGAATTATTAAATTAATATATTTCTCAAGATTTAACATAGACATACTATCTTTTCTGCTTGTTAGTAAACATATTGCATTTTTATCAAGACCTGATTCATTTAAACCTTCTTGCAGTGCTTTGACTATTGCAGTATTTGTTAAATTGGCTTCACTACCACCTTTTAGAATCACTCCATTACCTGATCTTATTGCTAGAGAACTAATCTGCATCACGGCATCTGGCCTTGATTCAAAAATAACCCCTAAGACTCCAATCGGCACAGTTTTTCTTTCTAATATCAATCCCTTTGAAAGCTCTCTTTTAATTTGAACTTGATTTACAGGATCAGTCAATTCTCCAACTTTCCTCACTCCTTCAATTCCTGAATTTAATTTTTCTTTAGATAACTTTAATCTAGAGAGTAAAGCCTTTGAAATACCTTTTTTTTCTGCACGTTGATAATCCTCATTATTAGCATCTAAAATTTCATTAGTATTTTTTTCTAGATAATCAGCCATAAAATTTAAGGCTTTAATTCTATCTTTATTTTTATTCTGACTAATTTTTATTGATGCCAAACGTACTTGATCAGCTTTTTTTATGAGATCATTATCTGGTTGAGGAACTTCAAAGATATTTGCCATAATATTTTTTAGTTAATTTAATAATAATTCAAATTTACGTTTCTTTAAACTAACTTTCTTTTTGGCTTAATATCTAAAAAATAATTGAACTTGACTTTTCCAATCCCCATTAGAATCATAAGAACCTAATAATTCTAAGTTTGGATTGGCCTGAAAAGTCAAAATTCCTGAAGATGAAAAGTCATCTCTTCCTGGAACGGTTTGAAAGGCAAAATTTATTGCATCAGTAATATCAAGTCCTATTTCAGCCACCCAAGCTTGAGAAGGTGATTGCACCTCATTTTCTACATCTAAATTTCTATTGGAAAAAATATTATTTAAAGAATCATCATTTTCTATTAACGCTGGATATAAAGACAACTGAAATCTTTCACTAAAAGCATCTGCATTATTAAGTTGGGAAATAAATGCTCTATTTATTAAATTTGCAGAGTTGCCTCCAATCAACCCAATTATTTGTGATCTGTTATAACTTGGAGTACTCCTAAGTTGGATTCTTTTATTTTCATCTTCAAAAGATAATTGATCTAAAAATCCTTCATAAGAAGCTTCAATTTTGATAAGCCTTGAATTGCCAATCCCAAATGATCCAAACCCTTTTGAAGTCGTATCTGAATCAATTTCCCCTGAGATGTTGAAATCCTTATTATTTTGACTTATAGGTATAATTGAATCAGGAACTTTACTAACCAAAGAAAAATTAATAAATGGAACAACACCACTTCTTGACGCAAATAAAATGTAATTATCTTTATTTTTATCAAGTTTAAACGGTGTAGTATATAGATTGGCTCTACCTTTCTTAAGATAAATAAGACCCCTGGCATTTAAATCTTTTCCTACCTCGCCATTTATAGTAAGGTCTAATTTGGTATCTAAATAAGCTTGAATTATCTCTGAATATTTAAGTTTAAATTCTGGTCCAAGTTTTAATTTAAGATTATTAAAACTCAAATTATCCAAATAATAAGGCAAAGTTTCTCCTAAAAGGACCGAATTCAAAATTGTTTCATTTGAAATTATTTCAATGTTTTCATTATTATTCCAAAATAGTTCTAGCCAATCTTTTTTATCGTCTTTTCGTATAAAATCATTTTCTTTTTTATTATTTTGATCGGTTCTATTAAAATTAATAAATCCATTATTAAAAGATAGAGATCCACCCAAAACAGGATTTTCAAATGATCCACTTAAAACTATATCTGAATCTATTAAAAAATTAAAATTATCTTTTTTTAAAGTAAATCTATTTGTTATAAAATTAATTTCTGAATTCTTGGAATCATTCAGACTATAAAGAGGCAAAGACCCTTTTATAAAAATTTCCCCAGAATCTTCAGACTGTGCTTTTAGATTATTGATCTCTAAAGAATCAAAATCAAAAATTATTAAGCTATTAATGTCTTTAAATATATTGCGGAAAAAATCAATTTCAGAATCTTTAATTACGATAAATCCATTTAATAGAGGTTTATTTAAGGTTCCTTTTAGGAGCATTCTAAGATTCACATCACCTTTTTTAAAGGTAAAGTATTCATCAGCTAAGATATCTATTAACTCAATAAATTTTCCATTCCCAATCAATCTTAGATCTAAGTTATC
Organism: Prochlorococcus sp. AG-459-A02; assembly: GCA_003212055.1. GTDB lineage: Bacteria > Cyanobacteriota > Cyanobacteriia > PCC-6307 > Cyanobiaceae > Prochlorococcus_A. The sequence continues at coordinate 680 of QCQW01000018.1, read as the reverse complement.
TGATTTATTTATAGGTATTGAGCCTTCAATATTAATTGGGATTTCAGAATCATTTATTAGAAGGGAAAAATCAATATCAAAAATAAAATTATTAAAATCAACTAGTCCTTTATCAAATATTATTATGTTATTTTTTATTGATGAATTATTGGAAAAAATTTCACTAGAGAAAGATTTTGTATCAAGATCATAAAATAAATTCATATCCAACCCTCCAAGAAAATCTCTGGGTTTATCTAAAAAGATATTTGCTGCACTTAATGGTAATTTTTTGATTCTTAAAGAACCTTTCCCTTTTAATAATCCTCCTTCCAAGTCAATAGAAAATTCCTCTTTATTATTCTTATTGTCATTTCTTGATACCTCAAGATAGCCATTTAATTTTGCATTCAATTTGTAATTGACTGGTCTATCGCCATGAATAGTAATTTTTCCGTTGTATCTACTTCTAAATTTATTTAAATATTTTTGCAAATTAAATTTATCATCTAGAACATTACTATTTTCAATAAAGTTATTTATAAAATCGATCCTTTGTTTAAATGATTTATTAACTTTATTTATTTCCAAATCATCCAAAATATTCGATTTACTTATAGGAATAGCTTTTTTATTATCAAAGTTAAAAATATCAAAAGCGGTCAGAATAGTCCAACCTGTGCTTATATTCGTGAATTCTG
>QCQW01000017.1 GCA_003212055.1 Prochlorococcus sp. AG-459-A02 | reverse complement strand
GGTTTATGCAAAATAGGATTGTCGATTTGTTACGATGTTAGATTTCCAGAACTCTATAGATATTTGTCTTCCAATGGTGCAGAGCTAATTATGATTCCCGCAGCTTTTACAGCATTTACTGGAAAAGATCATTGGCAAATCCTATTACAAGCTAGAGCAATTGAGAATACAGCATATGTAGTCGCTCCAGCTCAAACTGGTATTCATTATGGAAGAAGGCAAAGTCATGGCCATGCAATGGTAATTGACCCTTGGGGTACAGTTTTATCTGATGCTGGGAAAACTCAGGGAGCTGCAATAGCACCTGCAGATAAAGAAAGAGTAAAGAAAATTAGGGAGCAGATGCCAAGCCTTAAACATAGAAAAAGCAAATTGTTTTCAAACTAATGATAAAGTTTTTTGATAATAAACTTTTTCGCTATTTATCCGTTTTTTTATTTTTAAATTCCTCAATCCTTCCAGTTAAATCTTCAAGTGCTCTTGCGGCATGGGCTATAAATACTAATGGGGTTTTAGAATTAAGAACTAAATCAAATACAAATTTAAAAGCATACTTTCAGAAGGCTAACCAAATATCTGGAGATAGATTCTGGGTAGATTTTCCTGGAGAATTAAAAAATCCCAGAACAATAAAAGGTAATGGCCCAATAAAAGAAATTAGATTAGGTAAACCAGATAAGGGTAAAACAAGACTAGTAATTGAATTTAAGGCAGAGACTTATTTGAAACCTTTGACTTGGCAAATGGTTGGCTTAGATAAAAATAGATGGAGAATTAAACTATTTAACCCAAAATATTCATTTAAAAAGATTGGTGAAGGTTTAGTTGAAAAGAAAAGACGAAATAATAAAGCAAATCAAAATTTAATTCATAAGAAGAAAAACAATTATGGTTACTTGAAACTACCAGAGGTAAAACGAAACAAGTTTGAGGTTGTAATTGATCCAGGGCATGGAGGACCTGATCCAGGAGCAATAGGTATTGGTGGTATTAGAGAAACAGATGTTGTTCTAGAGGTTTCAAAAATTGTTAAAAAATTACTTTCTGAGAAAGGTGTCACAGTAAGGTTGACTAGAACAAATGACGTTGATTTGGATTTACCTCCAAGAGTTTCCATTGCTAATAATACGGATGCAGATATCTTTGTAAGTATTCATGCAAATGCCTCAAGAGGGAAAAGAAGGGATATTAATGGATTGGAAACCTTTTATTACAGAGGGTGGAAAGGAAGATTACTCGCGAAAAGAATTCAAAAACAAGTTTTAAGAGTTTCTCCTGGGAGTCCTGATAGAGGAGTTAAACAAGGTCGATTTTATGTAATTAAAAATACTAGGATGCCCGCAGTTCTTGTAGAAATTGGATTTTTAACGGGAAGATTAGATGCAAGAAGATTAGAAAAAATAACCCATAGAAAAAGATTAGCCTATGCAATTGCAAAAGGCATCCTCGAATATCTAGATAAAGTAGGGTGAAACTTAAAATAGGTATATTTGATAGCGGAATAGGTGGTTTTACTATCCTTAATTCTTTACTAAAAACACGTAAAGATGTAGAGGTTTTTTATTTAGCGGATACAAAAAGAATACCTTTTGGGAACAAAAATTCTAAAGAGATAAGATTAATTGCAAAGGAGATTTGTACTTTTTTTGTTGATAAGAATTTGGATGCACTTTTAGTTGCTTGTAACACTACAAATGCGTGTGCGCTTGATATTTTAGAAGATAATCTAAAGGTCCCTTGTTTTGACCTAATAAATTCGGTAACGGAGATAATTGATAAACAAACAATAGGTGTCTTAGCAACACAAGCAACTGTTCGATCATCATATTACAAAAACGCTATAAATTCTAAAAAAAAGAATACGATAATATTTCAGCAAGAATGTCCAGAATTTGTATCAGAAATTGAAAAAGAAAAATTAAATCTTGATAAGTTAAATAGTCTTTCAGACTTATACTTAAGACCACTAATAAACAAAAATATTGAAGAATTAATACTTGGATGTAGTCACTATCCTTTAATTTTTGACTTTTTAAGAAAAAAATTAGATTCAAATATAAAAATTATTGATCCATCGGTAGCATTAATAAAAAAATTTAATGAATCTTTTGCTATTCCAGAAACTGACCGCTATGAGAGTATTTCTTTCGAAAATGTAAAATTTTTTGTTACATCAGAAAGAGATGAGTTTTTCAAAAAAATAAAATTTTGGCTTGGAATTAATAAAGAAATTAGTTTGGTTAACCTCCGAAGTAATGTTTGATTCCCTAAGATATAAGAGAGGTCAATCATGAATACAGTAACAGAGCTACTACAACCAGTTGAAAATGATCTTGATGATCTTATTTTAGAACTGAAAAATCTAATAGGAGCTGGTCACCCAATTCTTCAAGCCGCAGCAGAACACCTTTTTAGTGCTGGGGGAAAAAGGTTGAGACCTGGTATAGTTTTATTGATTTCAAAAGCTATATCTCCTAAATTTTGCTTAACAACCAAACATAAAAGGCTTGCTGAAATAACTGAGATGATTCATACAGCCTCATTAGTTCATGATGATGTTGTTGATGAAGCGTCTACAAGAAGAGGAGTAGATACAGTTCATAGTAGATTTAATACCAGAGTTGCTGTTTTGGCGGGTGACTTTTTATTCGCTCAAGCAAGTTGGCACTTAGCAAATCTTGACAATGTAAATGTAGTTAAATTACTTAGTCGAGTAATAATGGATTTAGCAGAGGGTGAAATTAAACAAAATTTAAATAGATTTGATTCGGCTCAATCTTTTTCCAAATACATCAATAAAAGTTATTGTAAAACAGCATCATTAATAGCCAATAGTTGCAAAGCAGCTGGAGTTTTGAGTGGGATTAATGACGAAAACTTAACCTCGCTGTACGATTTTGGTAAAAATATTGGTTTGGCATTCCAAGTTGTAGATGACATTCTTGACTTTACTGGAAATGATAAACAACTTGGAAAACCTGCTATAAGTGATCTTGCTAGTGGTTATCTTACCGCCCCAGTTTTATATGCTTTAGAAGAAAATAAACAATTGTCAGTTCTTATAAACAGAGAACTTGCTGAAAAAGATGATTTAGATAATGCTCTTAATATCATCATGAACTCTAAAGCTATTGAAAGTTCCAGGAAACTAGCCGAAGATTTTGCAATGCTTTCCAAAGAAGCTATAGTCTGGCTTCCTGATTCAGAATATAAAAGAGCTTTAATGGCTCTTCCAGAATTTGTTCTAAGCCGTATTTATTAGATCTATTAGAAATAAATCTTCGAGCTAAATTAATATTAAAATTTTTGAAAACCATAATTTTTTCGACTAAATTTATTAAGCATAGATTTATTTAATGTCATTAGATAAAAAAAATTCAATCAATAACATACTTGAAGAAAAGAGAATTTTCCCTCCATCAAAAAAATTTGCAGAAAACTCAAATATTAGTACTCAAGAAGAATTACATACTCTAAAAAAACAAGCATCAGATAATCCTATTCAATTTTGGGAATCTTTTGCAAAATCTGAATTAGATTGGTTTGAACCATTTCAAACTGTATTAGATAACGAAAATGCGCCCTTTCTTAAATGGTTCAAAGAAGGGAAACTCAATATTACATATAACTGCTTAGATAGACACATTAAGAGAGGGCTTGGAGGAAAGACTGCACTTATATGGGAAGGCGAACCCGGAGATAGCAAAAAATATACTTACGAAGAACTTCTAAAACAGGTATGTAAAGCAGCTAATGCATTAAAAGCAATTGGTGTAAAAAAAGGAGATTTGGTATGTATTTATATGCCGATGATTCCTGAAGCGATGTTTGCAATGTTAGCTTGTGCAAGAATTGGCGCGCCTCATTCAGTTGTCTTTGGAGGATTTTCTTCAGAAGCTTTAAAAGATAGGTTAATTGATGGAAACGCCAGATTTGTTGTTACTGCTGATGGTGGCTTTAGAAAAGATAAGGTTATTGAACTAAAGAAAGCAGTTGATGCGGCTATTGAAAGTGGGGCAGATAAAGTTGTTGAAAAAGTAATTGTTGTTCAACGATCCCAAAGAAATATTTCGATGGTTGATGATAGAGATTTTTGGTGGCACGAATTATTAAAAGATCAAAAAGATCATTGTGAACCAGAAGTAATGAATAGCGAAGATAGACTTTTTATTCTTTATACTTCAGGCTCTACTGGAAAGCCCAAAGGTGTAGTTCACACTACAGGTGGTTACAATCTTTGGTCCCATTTGACATTTAAATGGATTTTTGATTTAAAAGATGATGATATTTACTGGTGTACTGCTGATGTTGGTTGGATTACAGGTCATAGTTACATAGTTTATGGGCCTTTATCTAATGGTGCTACAACCTTAATGTATGAGGGAGTGCCAAGACCCACAAATTTAGGGGCTTTTTGGGAAATTGTTCAAAAATATAAGGTTTCTATTTTTTATACCGCACCAACTGCAATAAGAGCATTTATGAAGTCTGGGCGTGAAATACCTGATAAATATAATTTGGAGAGTCTTAGACTTTTGGGCACAGTTGGTGAACCAATTAATCCTGAAGCATGGATGTGGTACAAGGATGTTATTGGTAAAGATAAATGCCCTATTGTTGATACTTGGTGGCAAACTGAGACTGGTGGTGTGATGATAAGTCCTTTGCCTGGAGTCGTCGCTACAAAGCCAGGTTCAGCTACTTTCCCTCTGCCAGGAATCGAAGTTGAAATTGTCGATAAGAATGGAGATAAGGTTAAGGAGAACGAGGGTGGCTATTTAATTATTAAGAAACCTTGGCCAGGAATGATGAGAACAATTCACGGAAACTCAGAGAGATATTTGGAGAGTTATTGGGAATATATTTCCTTTAAAGGAGAAAAAAATGTTTATTTTGCTGGAGATGGAGCACGCATTGATGAAGATGGATATATATGGATTATGGGAAGAGTTGATGATGTCATAAGTGTTTCAGGACATCGGTTAGGAACAATGGAAATAGAATCTGCTTTGGTAAGTCATAAATCAGTTGCAGAGTCTGCAGTTGTTGGTAAAAAAGATGATTTAAAAGGTGAAGTTATAGTTGCTTTTGTATCTTTAGAGAAAGACGTGAATTGTTCTTCAGAATTAGTAGAGGACCTAAAGAAACATGTTGTTAATGAAATTGGAATTATCGCAAAGCCTGAAAAGATTATAATTTCTGACTCTCTTCCAAAAACACGTAGTGGAAAAATTATGAGGCGAATTTTAAGATCTTTAGCTGCGGGAGAAAAAATTAGTGGTGATATAAGCACTCTTGAAGATAGTTCTGTTTTGGAAAAGCTGAAAGAATTATCCTAATCAGATTCATCAATTAAATTAGAAATTTTTTTTATAGTATTTCTTTTGAATTCATCATCGGCCCAGTCTCCTAAAAAATTTTCTCTTAGTCCTGCGCTTGCAATTATAGTATGTGTACCTTTTAACATTACCCCCTTAGAGTTATCTTCTTTTCTTGCTTTTAAACAAGAAAATAATTTATCTGTTTGATCTAATTCGTCTGAGTTGAATTTTATTAGGAAGTTATTTTTTTGATTATATGTTTTTTCAATTAATCGCAAAGTTCTTTCAGGGCTTGGGCTGAATTCACTGTTGAATTCTAATTTTTGAGAAATTTGTTTCAATAATGGAATAGATTTGTTGGCACTAAAGTTATTAAAACTTATTGATATGAATTTTTCGCAATTTCTTCCACCATCAGGGGAAATTAGATGAAGTTTGCAGCCTAGGCTATGACCAATTCTTATTGAAGGAATTGATGTGCCTATTCTCTTTGATAAAGATATTCGGCAATTCTTGAAATCCCTCCATGCTTTAATAGCAAGTTGTTGGTGATCAAATTGTGGAGTGTATTTATATGCATGTACTGCATAGTTTTTATTAATTAAACTCTCTATGAATCTTTTATAAGTTAAATCTGGTTTAGAAGCTAGATAACTTCCACCAATAAATTCCACAATTTTTTTAGGATTTGAAGGCCAATAACAAAAATTATTAAATTGATATTTTGTAAAAGTCATTTTTCATAAACTAAGTATGTTTCAAAAGTTATTTTCTATTCATGTTTCTTAATTTATATTAATTTAAGAGATATTTTTATTAAATGCGTCAAGATAAATGAAAGTGTTTTCAACTAATTGGAACTATCTAACAAAAAAGAATTAAATCAATTGGATATTCTTCAGGATCAAGTTATCAGTTATCAATCTAAAGATAGTGTTGCTAATAAGAATAAAAAAATTGAAAAAATTTTGATTCTTGATACTGAAACTACAGGTCTAGATGAAAATAAAGATGAAGTGATTGAGATAGGTTGTATTTTGTTTGATGTATCTTTTAAATGTGTACTTTCACAGGTCTCATTTTTATTCCCTGTTAATAATAATGAAGCCGAACATGTTAATCGTATACCTGCAGAAGTTACTAACCTCTTTCAACCATGGGAGGATGGGTTGAGTTTCTTTTTGAAACTTGTTGATTGTTCGGATTTCATAGTCGCGCATAATGTAGAGTTTGATAAAAAATGGTTTGGGAAAGGCAGATTACCCAAACTTAATAAAAAATGGATATGCAGTTTAGAGGATATTAATTGGTCTTTTCAAAAATCACTAAAAAATAGACCCTCAGTAACTGATCTAGCTTTATCTTTTTCAATACCAGTTTGGAATTTACATAGAGCTTTATCTGATTGCTTTTACATATCTGAGGTCTTCAAAAAATGCGATAATTTAGAGGAAATTTTACTTAAAGCTACTGAACCGAGGTTTTTATACAAGGCATTGGTTAGTTATGAAGATAGGTCTTTAGCTAAAAATGCTGGGTTCAGATGGAATAGTCCCGTGCAAGGAGCTTGGTCAAGAAAATTAACTACTGATGAGGCAAAAAATCTTGATTTTAGAGTAGAGATTTTGAATTAATATTTAATAAATTTTTGATCAAAAAAATATTTAATGCATCTTACAAGGCATCCATTTATTACCCATTTTATGTGCTCCAATACATCCGTATTTTGAGGCAGCCTTCTCAGCATCTTGTTTAGTGTAAAAAAAATCTGACATCATATTTTCCTTATTTGAATTTGAAACTTTTTTGGAATGATTATGATGATTGTTATGAGAATTAGGTGAATACTCCCATATCCCCATAGTAGTAACCCCGGCAGAGATAATTCCCATCCCAACTACTGATAAATTAACTATTCCCATTGCTACTGCACCAAAAGAAAATACACCCATTGGGACTACCCCAATACTTATAACTCCCATTGGCACTATTCCTATTGAAATTATACCAAGAGGCGCTATTCCAAAAGCAATTGTTTTTGGTTTTGTACCGCAATGCTGATTCTCTTTATTTTTATTTATTTCCAATAGTTTTTCTAAATGTTAAATTAAAATTGTCTCACATAACAACTAATCAAAGATTAATTTCTACTTGAATTAAAAATTTTGAATTATTTTTTAGAACTTTGAATAACTTAAAAAATCTTAGAGGAACAGTAGACCTATTGCCTAATCAATTAATAAAGTGGCAAAACGTTGAGAAAATTGTATTGGAAGAGCTTTCAAGAGCATCCATAAAAGAAATAAGAACACCAATATTGGAAATGACCGAATTATTTATAAGAGGAATTGGTGAAGGAACAGATGTTGTCAGTAAGGAAATGTATACATTTCTTGATAGGGGTGAGAGATCCTGCACTCTCAGGCCTGAAGGAACAGCCTCAGTCGCACGAGCGTTAATACAAAATGGAATGTTGTCTAATACTCTTCAAAAACTTTGGTATATGGGCCCTATGTTTCGATACGAAAGACCTCAAGCAGGCAGGCAAAGACAGTTTCATCAGTTAGGTGTTGAGTTTATAGGGCATGATTCAGTTAGAAGTGATGTTGAAATTATTGCTTTAGCTTGGGATACCTTAGGTAAATTAGGAATTAAAGAACTTAATCTTGAAATAAATACTTTAGGTGATAGTAATGACAGATCAAATTTTCAAAAGTACTTCTTAAAATGGCTAGAAATAAATAAAAATTCTCTAGATTTAGATTCTCAGAATAGGATTACTAAAAATCCTTTGAGGATTTTGGATACAAAGAATATTCAAACAAAAAAAGCTCTTGAAAATGCCCCAAGATTATTTAATTTTTTGTCTGAAAAAAGTCATAAAAGATATTCATACTTAAAAAAACAATTAGAGGTTTTAAAAATACCTTACGTGGAGAATCTTAATTTAGTAAGAGGTTTAGATTATTACAGCCATACAGCCTTTGAAATTACTAGTGGGGCTTTAGGTTCCCAAGCTACAGTTTGCGGGGGAGGAAGATACGATGATTTAATAAGGCAAATGGGAGGGCCAAATACCCCAGCAATTGGATTCGCTATTGGTCTAGAAAGATTAATTTTATTAGCAGGAAAAGAGCTTGCAGTTCCAAGAAATACAGATATTTATATTATAAATAAAGGTTTAATTGCTGAATCATTAGCTATTGATTTATCTAGAAAATTAAGAAATTATGATTTAATAGTTGAGTTGGATTTAAGTGGAGCCTCATTTTCTAAACAATTTAAAAAGGCAAATAAACTAAAATCAAAAAGTATTATTGTAATTGGTGATGATGAGGCAACTAAAAGAGAGTTTAATATAAGGCTCTTTGATCAATCAGGTGATGGGAATAAAGAAGAGGTTATATCTTTTGAGAATAATATTAAATTAGAAAAGTGGATCAAAAATAACTTGCTCGCGAAGTGATGCTCTTAAAGTTAGTTATAATTTTTCTTTTTATAATTATTTTTTTTAACTTAAGAAATTTTATTAAATTAAATAAAAAACAAAAAGTTTTGAAGGCTAAAAAATTAACAACTTTCAATAAGAAAAATCTTAATGATTGGATGAATTTAACCAAAAAAGAACGATATAACTTATCAAAACAAGATTCTTTTAACTATTTGGATAGGAGAAAACTTTTATTAGAAGAAATTAGAAAAGAATACAAAAAAATATCTAGAGAAAATTCGGAGAAAAATTAAGAAAAAAAATAATGGAAAATTTTTGGACTTCAAATAAACCCATAAAAGGATTAAGACATTTTGTTTTGGTAAATGAGGCTAAAGAAAAAGGAAATATTATTTTTTTGATGGTTTCTGCACTTGATTCTGAAATTAATTTAAAAACTACTTACGAAGAATTAATAAATAGTGGAAATTGGTACAAGGGTTGGATCAATCTTTCAAAAAATCAATCCGTTACTGAAGAATACGTTAACTATAAATCCAGCAATAAGCTTGAAGATATTAATGAGATATTCGTTAATGAAGATTCTGCATTTAATATTTCTTAACTTGATATATATCTTTTAAATCATTTTTCTTTATAAACAAAAGGTTTTTTCATACTTACATAATTATTTAAAAATTTTACCCCTTTCATAAAAATAAAATTAACGTTATCAAGGATTAATAATATTTACTTTAATTCAATGTTAGGGGATATCTGGATTTCATCTGAGTTGACCGCAGAAAAGTTTGGAATAACTGAAATTAAACTTTCTTTTTTACGAGAAAATGGAATACTTAAGCCTGGAATTCATTGGAAAAGCTCTCCTCTCGGTCAGAAAAAACCTTGGAAGCCCAAAGCACTTTACAATTTAAAAAAATGTAGAAATGTTATTAATAAATTTTATTTTGAAGAAAAATATAATAATGCAGCCTAAAAATAATATATTTTTTTTGATTAATTTGTGAAAAATATATAAAATCCCTATTCGATTAGATTCTCATTCTTACACTCAATTAGAGTGTTTTGCAAAGTTGGATATAAGTTAATCATATTAATATATTGTTTTGATTTTCTGTATGATTTTGCAGCTTTTTTGTAATGAACTTCCGATTTCATTTCTAGTGAAAATTTTCTAGAAGACTCTTGAGAAGTAGTCATAATATTAGATGCTCTATCCCATATTTAATAATTGTTTTAGAATGAGGCAATAAACAGAATGGTTTAATGAAACAAAACATCGTTTAATGTCAGCAAAATCAAATTTATTAGACTTTTCTTAATTGAAAAATAATGGTTTTTTTAAAAAAATTATATTTCTGAGAATAATTTTTCTTCATTAAATCTACCTTCTTTACTATTTTATTGCATTATGCATAATTGTTGTTTAGTAATGACTAGGATTAATAACCTTTACAATTTTGTTATTAATTCAACTGTTTGATGAAATATAAAGTATTCTCAAAACGTTTAAGCTAATCAATTCCTAAATGCAAACCTATGGAAATCCAGATACTACCTACGGATGGTGGGCTGGTAATTCAGGTGTAGCAAATCGCTCAGGAAAATTCATTGCTGCTCATGTAGCTCATGCAGGATTAATTGTTTTCTGGGCGGGTGCATTCACCCTTTTTGAACTTTCACGATTTGACCCAAGCGTCCCAATGGGTCATCAACCTCTAATCGTTCTTCCTCATTTAGCAACTCTTGGAATAGGGTTTGACGCTAATGGCGTTGCGATGGGAGACACTAAACCTGTTCTAGCGATAGCAATAGTTCACCTAGTTTCTTCAATGGTTTTGGCAGCCGGGGGACTCTTACATTCTTTACTCCTTCCTGGAAATTTAGAAGATTCCGATGTAGCAAGAGCCAGAAAATTCAATATTGAATGGGATAATCCAGACAAATTGACATTTATTCTTGGTCACCACCTAATTATTCTCGGTTTCGCAGTTATAGCTTTTGTAGAATGGGCAAGGGTTCACGGAATTTATGATCCAGCTATTGGTTCTGTGAGACAGGTTGAGTATGAATTAAATTTGGCCAAAATATGGAATCACCAAACAGACTTTTTGACTATTGATAGTCTTGAAGAAGTAATGGGAGGTCATGCTTTCCTTGCTTTCGTTGAGATTACTGGTGGTGCTTGGCATATCGCGACTAAGCAAGTTGGTGAATACACCAAATTCAAAGGTAAAGGTCTTCTTTCTGCAGAAGCTGTTCTATCATGGTCGTTAGCAGGAATAGGCTGGATGGCTATTATTGCAGCCTTCTGGAGTGCAGCTAATACAACAGTTTATCCAACTGAATTCTTTGGAGAACCACTTGAATTGAAATTTAGTATTTCTCCTTATTGGGTGGATACTGTTGATCTTCCTGATGGTGAGTACACTTCAAGGGCGTGGTTAGCTAATGTTCATTACTATTTTGGATTCTTCTTTATTCAAGGTCATTTATGGCACGCTTTAAGAGCACTAGGCTTTGATTTCAAGAGAGTTACAAATGCTATCAGTAATATTGATAGTGCAACAGTTACTCTTAAAGATTAATTCTCAAATTTTATTACTAATATCAAAAGGCTCCTATTTAAGGAGCCTTTTTTATTTGAAAAATTTTGTTTATTAATTTAGATTTAGATTTAGATTTATATTTTTTTGAAATCATTGGATGTTCTTTCTTTACAGAATAAAGATATTTTTTCAAATTCTCTTTTGATAAGTTTTTTTGGATTATTAGTTATATTTTTTTTGTTGATTTTTGGGCGGAAATTTAAATTAGCTGTTCAACTTGAGAGATTTGGATTGCCGATAGCAGTTATATCAGGAATTTTAGGTATATCTATAGGTCCTTTTGGAGCGATACACTTTTTACCAAAAGAAACAATAAATGTTTGGAGTAATTTTCCTACTCCTCTTTTATCATTAGTCTTCGCAACTTTAATGATGGGAAGACCTATCCCGAATATAAATGGTTTAGTTAAACCAATTTTTAATCAATTTCTATTAGCTCTTTCCCTCGGTTTCGGACAATTTTTTGTTGGCGGTCTTGTTGTTAAATATTTTCTTCCTCCATCTATGGATGCAAATCCTCTAATGGGATGTTTAATAGAGGTCGGTTTTGAGGGTGGTCATGGAGCTGCATCAATAATTGGTGAAAGTTTTAATAAACTAGGTTTCCCAAATGGATTGGATCTTGGTTTGGCTATGGCAACAATGGGTCTTTTATCCTCTTCAATATTGGGTAGTATATTTATCTTTCTTGGTAGAACTTTAGGTCTTTCAGATACTGAGGAAATTCTTGAACAAAAAGATAATCTAAAGGAAAAAAATAAGATAGGAATTTTTGCAGATTTAAGAATTTTTATAATAAATCTTGGATTCTCAGGTTTGGCAATTTCTTTTGGTGTGTTGCTTCTTAAATTTTTAAGGTATGTTTCAAGTTCTTTTGGTGATTTTTCAAAGGAAATTATTTTTTCACTACCAGTATTCCCTTTTATCCTAATAGGTTCGCTCCTTATTAGGTATATTTTAGAGAAAACCAAAAATACAGAATTTATTTCAAATATTCTGCAAAGGGAAATTGGTATTTTATCCACAGACTTATTGATTTTTACAGCTATGGCGAGTTTAGATATTGCAGTTGTTTTTGATAATTGGATACTTATTTTAGTGTTTACTATTTTCGGTTTATTTTGGAATTTAATCTGCATTGCTTATTTTGCATACTTTATTTTTGATGATTATTGGTTTGAAAAAAGTTTGATAGAGTTTGGAAATTCTACAGGTGTAGTGGCTTCTGGGTTACTTCTTTTAAGGCTTGCAGATCCTAAAAATATTTCAAAGACTTTACCAATTTTTACGTCAAAACAGCTGTTCGCTCAGTTAATCCTTTCTGGGGGACTATTCACAGTTCTTGCACCATTAATGATTTCTAAAATTGGGTTGGATTATTGGACAGAAATTTGCGCCCTTATTACATTCGCAATTCTTTTAATTGCATTGATTTTTAATAAATTAGAGATGAAAAAGTTTCAATAATAACCCTAGAATGGTTTTAGGTTTAATTTTATTTTAATGTCATTTACTTCCTACGATATCCCCCCTCAAGAAAATAAAGGGAAGTGGTTTAGGAGTCATTTACTCGGAAGGGAGATCGAACTTGGTGAATTGTATAGTCTTGGATCAAATGATTTAGATTTGCTTATGGCCGAGACTGCTGAAATCAGAAGCGATCTTGATTTTAAGGAAAAAAATATAGGCAAATTTAGGACTGCAGGATATTTTTTGGAGTTAGCAAGAATAATTGAGAAAAGGAAGTTGTTAGAAAGTTAATTAGATGGGAAATAATTCTTTCTAGAATATGGTTCCCATAATTTGTATTTATACATTAATGATTTAAATTCTCTATTTTTCTCAAACGAATCTAACCAGTTTTTTATTGAGAATTCAAAATAATTTGTTCTTTTTTGACTTTCACAAGCGATTCTAAATTGTCTTACAAAAGGCCAAATTGACCAATCTGCGATTGTGGGGCTATCACCAAAAAAGTATTTGTTTTCCGTAAGAAGTTCGTTCCACCTCTTTATAAATTTAATCGCATTTGTGAAATGAAATTCTTCATCACTATCTTGATATCTTGTGGCATATTTAAATCGATCTAAATGATATTTGAATTCGTTATCGTTTTCATTAATTATTTCAAAAATATCTTCCTTTTTGTTCTCAGGAAAATAAATTAATTTTATGTTTTCTTTTTTTGACTCTGAAAGAGCCCAAAGGATGATTTCAAGACTTTCTTCAATAACTTCATTATTTTTTTTTATAAGTATTGGAACCGTTTTCGTTTTTGAATTATTTAAAAAATCTAGAGGTTTATTTTTTAAATCAATTTCTCTTATCTCTACTTTTATTTCACAAATTAATAGTGCCCATCTTGCACGAATTGCATATGGACATCTTCGAAATGAATATAAAATATCGTTTTTCATATTGTAAAAACTTTTAAATTACTTAATTCTTTTAGTATTATTTAATTAGGAACAGTATTAATTTTACAACGCAAATGTCGGGATATGTTTACCTTATTAGAGTTGGAGACCTTTATAGGATTGGGAAAACAAATAATCTTGAAAAGAAAATTAAGAAATTAAAGCCAGATGAATTATTAACATCAATTATGACAAAGGAGCCAGAAACTCTTGAAGCAAGATTACTAAGAAAATATAAGTCGCAAAGAATTCCTGAAACTGGATATTTAAAGCTTTCTAAAAGACAAATTAGAGAATGTAAAAAGCAATTTGAATTAAAGGGAAGCTTACCTCACACTTTAGATGCTGAGGTTTCCATTACTCTATTTGCATCTTTTTTATTGTTTTCACTAAGTTCCTTCATTTTTAATTATTTAAATTTTGGATTTGTAAAATCCATATCTTATTCTTTCTGCATGGCATCTCTACCAATGGTTATGTTATTTATTACAGGTAGTTTTGGCGGATACTTTTCTGAAGATTTAGCTCTTTTTTCATTGTTAACTAATCGAATAAAAGGTTTATTTATAGCAATTGCTATGCTTTCAATGGCCTACTTAATTTTTAATTTAGGTTAAATTTCATAATTACAATTTAAGGCGATTTCGAATGGAACTGATTGGGTAGGTAACTTTAGAATAGTTGAGCATATTTCAGCAATATCTTCAGGCTGTGTCATGCCTGATTTCTCTAGGGAAGAGATATTTTGGGCCATTTCTGTATTAACCCAACTTGGGCAAATTGCTGAAATCCTTATGTTTTTATCCCACCCTTTATTTTTCATTGTTTGACATAATCCCATTAAAGCAAACTTTGAAGAAGAATAAGCGGCTAAATCTCCTTTGGATCTTTTTCCACTCATTGAAACTAAAACAATAATTCTTCCTCTGCCTGAGGTACATAAATGATCCCAAGAAAGCCTACATAAATTCCAAATTGCCAAAAAGTTGATATTTAGTGTATTTAAAATCTCTTCTTCATCACCATCTTTGAATAAGAAAGGAACTTTCGATAATACCCCAGAACAATTTATTACTGAATCAAATCCACCAAATTCATCCAAGGTATTTTTTATCCAATTTACGGCTGTAATTTTTTTTAATGCTTCATAGTGATTGATTATTATTCTCCCTTCTGGCCATTTGTTTGGATCAATAACGCTTCCTTTTACTGATTCTAAATCTCTTATACCAACACTAATTCTATTCCCTTCTTTTAATTCTTTATGTGCAATTTTCAGGCCAATACCTCTATTAGCTCCACTTATTAATATGGTTCTCATTTTTAAACTATATATTTGGAAATATTATCCTAAGTAACATTTTAAATTCTCTACCATGCATAATCATCAGACCTTTCTTTACACTCCATGGAGCCTTTATAAACATTATGCACATCGCATATACAATCTCTCTTAAAGAGAGAGTATCAGTTAGAAAGCCATACCATTGATTTTTAGGTAATTGAAAAAAACTGCCAAAAAATTCTCTCAACAGTTTTTCGTCAAACCTCATGAGTTTTTCTAATCCAAATTGGTAAAGTGATTTCTTTCTAATTAATTCTTTTGACCATAAAGTTTCCCAACCTTTTCTTGCAATATGAGAGGTACTAAGATTTTTATTTTTAATAGCTTCTGATACTGCTTTTGCGACAAGTGGGGCTCTTCTTAAAACATTACCAATTAAGTATCCTGATGCAGGATGTACCATTGAAGCAGCACCACCATATCCAAGTATTTGTTGTTTAAAATCTGGTATTGGCATATTCATTGGTAGAAACAAGCCAAGCTCTTCGTGTTGCATGCTTGTAATAGATATATTTCGATAAGTTAGTCTCTTCTCCAGTCTCTTTTTTAAATTTTCCATAGTCAGAGGATTTACTAAACCAAGAGATGTTTCTTCAAGAAAATATTTCCCATTTCCCATATCCATGGCATAAAGAAAAGTGGGCGGTTCTTTTCTTTGCTCTTCATTAAGATGGTCATTCCTATAGTCCATTAATACAAACTGCCCTTTTTTTAGCGGAGGTTTACTGAAATTACCAACTATTCCATAACAAGTTTGTACTGCTAAAGGACCACACGGTTTTAATTTAAGAAAAATAGGGTCATATCCTGTGGCATCAACTACTAATCTTGCAGAGTAAGTCTTGCCATCTTTTGTAGTTACTGTACTTTTATATTTTTCATATTGTATTTTGTTTGCAAAGCCTTGATGCCATTTAATATAAGACTTATTGCATTCATTAAACCAAAAATTGTGGAGTTTCTTCTTATCAAATAGTCCGTAATCTAAAAAATGCTCTGTGGCTTTGTTCTCATCATCCTGTTCTTCTAAAGCGCCATGACCAAAAAAACTTACAGTATTCTTCCATCTATATTCCAGTAAATCCTGTAGTCCAAGTTGATCAACTTCTTCCCCCCAAATGCCATAAGTGTTAGGCCAAGGTTCAGCTGGTCCATTTGGAGAAAGAACTTCAACATCTAATTTTTCCTTTCCTAAAGCTGATGCAATTGCCATGCCTGCAGGCCCTGCGCCCAAAACAAGAACATCTGGCATGCTTTCTTTTGACATTAAATATAAATCTTATGATTAAAGAAATTTATGAAGCAAAGTATTATTTCAGCGATTGGTTTTTTATATTTCATCCAATACTTGTAATGAGAGTAGATTAATAATAAGCAACTTTCTCAATTACTAGTGACTAACTTTTCAGTGTTTTAACAATAATTTATAAGATTACAAAATAAAAAAATCTTATATATATTTTTTATTATAAACAAAATATATGGGAATTTAAATGATTAAAAATAAAAATATTTTAATTACTGGAGGCAATTCAGGGATAGGGTTTTTTGCCATTATTAATTTACTAAAGAAAAAAAATAATATATATCTTGTAATAAAAAACGATTTTAGAAAGAATGATTTTTTAAAAAGAATTGAGAAATATTTTGATGGAAATTATCTAAAAAAATATTTAAATATTATTGAAAATTGTGATCTCTCTGATTTAGATAATATAAAAGAAATTAAAGATTACTTTATTAATAAAAAGATTTTTTTAGATGTAATTGTCTTAAATGCAGGATTACAATATACAGGCTCTTTTTACCCTAAAGTATCAAAACAAGGCATAGAACTTACTTTTGCGGTAAATCATCTTGCACATTTTTACTTGGTAAATATCCTAAAAGATTTTGTTAGAGATAATGAAGAATCTAGAATCATTATTACATCATCAGATGTTCACGACCCAAAAAGTTCAGGTGGCAATATAGGAAAGAAAGCTGGACTTAATAACCTAGTTGATTTTAGAAAAAAAGTAACTGGACAATTTTTAAATTTTA
This sequence comes from Prochlorococcus sp. AG-459-A02, assembly GCA_003212055.1. Taxonomy (GTDB): domain Bacteria; phylum Cyanobacteriota; class Cyanobacteriia; order PCC-6307; family Cyanobiaceae; genus Prochlorococcus_A. Next base: position 2,944 of record QCQW01000017.1, on the reverse strand, counting down.
ATGCTGATGAAGCTTATAAAAATAGTAAGTTATGTAATATTTTGTTTGCTAAAGAACTTGCAAAAAAATTAAAAATGTCCTCTAGTAAAATTTCTGTAGTTACTTGGGCTCCTGGTCTCGTAATACCAAAAGATGATTCGGGTTTTTTTAGATATAGTAAACGTTTTAATCTCTTTGGATATTTAATTTTTTCTAAAGCTGCAAAAAATATTTTAGGGATTTCTGAAAGTATAGAAAATGCTGGAGAGATACTTTCTAAGATTATCCTTGATCCAAATTATAATGATATTGGTTTCATACATTTAAGTAATAAACTTATATCTTTTAAAAAACATAAATTATTTGAAAGTAATGTTAGTGATGAAGCAAATAGTGCTGAGTTGGCAACAAAACTCTGGATTTTAAGTGAACAGATTTGCAGATCATTTGGCTTTGTTACTTTCAATATTTAAGGTTTGTGTTGGGAATGCGAACTCAATATTATTAACAGCGAATTCCTCAATTATTTTTAAATTTATAGATTGTTGAGCTTCCATTGCCGCAAGATAATTATTTGTTGGTATGTAATAAACAAGTTCGAAATTAAGACTGAAGTCGCCAAAATCTGTGAAATGACATCTATCAAAAGATGCATCTTTTGTCTCTTCAACTATTTTTTTTATTATTATTGGAATCAATTTCATAAGTTTTGGAGAGGTTTCATAAACAACTCCTAATTTATGCACTAACCTTCTTTTTTCCATTTGTGCGTAATTTGAAATTATTCCATTTGTAAGGGCGCTATTGCTCATTACTATTACTTCTCCATTTATACTCCTTATTCTTGAGGATCTTACTCCGACTCTCTCAACCATTCCCAGGACGCTATCAGATTTTATAAACTCTCCTTTTTGAAAAGGTTTATCAAGCAAAATTGTTATATATTCAAAAAACTCCTGAACTGGATCTTTCAAAGCTAATCCTGCTCCAATGCCCCCTGCACTGAGTAAAGCCCAAATAGCAGTCATTTGAACTCCTATATTTTGTAAGAAAAATATTGAACCAATAGTCCATGTTAATGCTTTTATTAAAGGAGTAAGTGAAGATATCATTGAATTGATTGAGGAATCATTAATTTTCGATGTCGATTCAGTCAAAGATCTGATTAAAACTTTGTTGAGAGCTTTTATAATGATTATTAAAATAAATAATTTTAGAATATTTAATAAGACAGAGATAAAAGTTATTTCATCAGCAAAAAAATAGTCAATTGAAAAATAAAATGAGAGGAGGAAACCTATAGGTTTTATAATTCTAGAGATCACCTCAAAAATAAAATCATCGAAATTTGTTTTTGTTCTTTTGGAAATCTTTTGAAAAAATATTTTTGAAAGTTTAGAAATTATTATCGATAATAAAGTTCCAATAAAAAAAATAGATATTGCCAGAAGGAAGTTTTCAGTAACTAATTTCATATTCAAATAAACCTTAAAAATTTATCTCTAACAAAATTTTAAATTATCTCTAAACAACAAACCAGTCTTTATTTATCTTTAACTCATTATTATATTTCTAATTTCTTTAAATTCTTTTCTATCCGCAGTTTTGCATAATTCAAAAATTATTGATTCAGTGGTTGTTAAGATCGCCCCACTCTGAATCATTCTTTGTAATCCTATTTCATGATCTACCCTATTTCGACTTCCCATGGAATCTGATATGAGAATAACTTCAAATCCTTTTTGTAAACAATCTAAGACTGTTTGTTGAATACAAATATGCGTTTCGATCCCACAAACTATCAAATTAGTAATTTTCTTATTTTTAAGTTCTTTTAAAAATTCTTCTAATTTAGCTAGGCTGAATTCCATTTTTTCAAATTTTCTAAATCCTGCAATAGGTGATAATTCAGGTATCGTTAGCCCCAATTTGAGTGGATTCTGTTCAGATATAAATATGTTTTCTTCTAAAATTTGATAAGCATTTAATAGCTTTTTGATGTTTTTGATTATTGAATCCTTATTAAAAATTGGTCTTATTATTTTTTCCTGAATATCAATAATTAGCAAGGCGTTTACTTTCGACGATAATTTATCAGAAGAGATTTCTTGATCATTCATCATTTACATATAAAGATACACTTAACATAATATTTTGAAGAACTTTAGTAAACATTTTAAATCAAAATGTTGTTTTACTCTCATCTAGAGTTATTATTGAGAATAGCCAATGATTAGTTTTGTCATTATCCTCTCAATACAATGTCATTACATCTCCTCTGGGTGATGGTTTACATAAAGATGGGAAAAGGTTAACTCCTCAGAGGTTAAAGGTTCTTAATTTATTTGAAAATATTGGCTCTGGAATGCATCTTAGTGCTGAAGAGGTTCATGAAAACTTAGTTAAAACAAGCTCCAAAGTTTCACTGGCAACAATTTATAGAACTCTAAGACTTTTAGTACAAATGGGTTTGCTTCATGAATTAGAACTCAGTGAGGGTGGACATAGATATGAACTGCTTAGTAACGAAACACCGGACCATCATCATTTGATTTGTATTAGGTGTGGAAGAACAGAAGAATTCGAAAATGACGAAGTTTTAGAAGCAGGCAAAGTTGCAGCAAAAGTTAATGGTTTTAAACTAATTGAATCCTCTTTGAATGTAAGGGCTATCTGTCCTAATTGCATTTAGCAGGTTTTAACTTAAAGTCCCTCCGCAACTTGATCCTGCACCTGCAGTGCACGCAAAACAATGTTCTTTTACAGCTACCCCGTAGTCAAAAGTAAATGATTCATTTACTAGATCAAAAAGTGTCTTTGGTCCTTTATTCTCTCGGAAATTTATCTGTTGGTTAAAGTCACAATCATAAATTTCTCCTAGCCAATTTACGCTAATTGTCTTTTTACACATAAGATTTTCTAAATTTTTTTCATTAAAATTTTCTTTTAGTAATTTGTAATAAGT
>QCQW01000016.1 GCA_003212055.1 Prochlorococcus sp. AG-459-A02 | reverse complement strand
AGAAGGGGCATTAGTTATTGCCGTGTATGGGAAGGGTGGCATCGGAAAATCAACTACATCATCAAACCTTTCGGCGGCATTCTCAAAATTAGGGAAAAAGGTTCTACAAATTGGATGTGATCCGAAACACGATAGCACTTTCACTTTGACGCACAAAATGGTTCCTACAGTTATCGATATTCTCGAAGAGGTAGATTTTCATAGCGAAGAATTGAGACCAACCGATTTCATGTTTGAAGGTTTTAATGGCGTAATGTGCGTCGAGAGTGGAGGTCCTCCTGCTGGGACAGGGTGCGGGGGATATGTAACCGGCCAGACAGTTAAACTATTAAAAGAACATCACTTATTAGAAGATACTGATGTCGTTATTTTTGATGTCCTAGGAGATGTCGTTTGCGGGGGATTTGCAGCTCCATTGCAACATGCAAATTACTGTCTAATTGTTACTGCTAATGACTTCGATTCAATATTCGCTATGAATAGAATAGTCTCTGCAATCAAAGCAAAAGCAAAAAATTATAAAGTCAGATTAGGTGGGGTAGTCGCAAATAGATCAAAAGATACAGACCAAATTGATAAATTCAATAAAAGAACAGGTTTAAAAACTATGGCCCACTTTAAAGATGTCGACGCCATCAGAAGATCAAGACTTAAAAAATGCACCATTTTTGAAATGGAACCAACTGAAGATGTTATTGAAGTGCAAAATGAGTATTTATCTCTTGCCAAAAATATGCTTGAAAACGTAGAACCTTTAGAAGGCAATCCACTAAAAGATAGAGAAATTTTTGATTTATTAGGATTTGATTAGTCAAGATTAACTATACCCATATACTTATTGCTAAAACTGATGGTATCACTGCTATTCCGATGATTTCAAATTATTTTATAAAATGCTGCAAAAACTTCTTTAACAAAAAGTGAAGCAAATCTCGGCAAAAAAATAATTCTAAGTTGATAAAAATTGGAGAGATTAAACACTCGTTTTAATGGTTATGTTTGTGCATACTACATAGCATCCATTTATAACCCATTTGATGAGCTCCTTTGCAACCAAATTTATAGGCTTCTTTTTCTGCCTGTTCTCTGGTATCAAATAACATTGGCATTTTCATTTCTTTTTCTGTTACTTTATTTGAACATCCCAATGTAAGAATTATCGTCCAAAAAAAGGAATAAGAGAAATAGAGTTTGTCAAAATCAATTTATTAATCAAATGGAATATAGTCTTAGATATCTGTTGAAATTTGCAAAAAATAAATTTTGAAACAAAAATCTATCGATTGACAGTAGATCTAAATTAAAGGTTATAACAACCCTCTTTTTTAAATGTCTATTAATACATTCCTTTTGCTTTTATTAGTTATTGCAAACTATACAAACTTATTTTTAAATATCAAAAATAGAAGAAAATGAAATGATTAAAAGATAATATATATCCTACTAAACCTTTGGAAATACTATGTTCTTAAGGAATTAGACTTTATGACAAAATGGGGGTTATTAGTTTAAATTAATCTAATCCAACCAATTGGCTTGTTAGATCATAAGCTTGTTGAGAGGTCTTCATATCAATTATTCTTTTTGACAGCTTTTGAGAAAAAGCTTTTCTGCCAGTTTTTTGACGATTTCCCCAGCTCCAATGGACTGATGGTTTAGCAAATTCTTTATAAGTTGCCACTTGAGCTACCCTCTCTCCTGCCAATCTTTGTGACACATATCCTTTTGTAATGAATTTTTGAAATATTGGGAAAAGGAATCTAAATAACCAAGGTGTATCTCTAAAAAGTTTTGTATCTGCAACACATCCGGGATATAGAGAATTTACAATAATCTTCTCTGCAGGATATCTTTTTGATAATTCCTGTACGGTCACCATATTGCAAAGTTTACTATCCTTATAAGCCTTACCAGGTTTGAATTTCTTTCCATTCGCCATACTTATTGGAGATAAAAAACCATTTTTGAATCCAGATAAATCTCCCAAATCAGCTGGAGCAGGGATTGGGATCCTTCCGCCAAGTTCTGAATAATTAGCCGTGACAGTCCCTAATACTATAATTCTTGGCTTGAATATAGTTGATTTGCCATTTAAAAAAATTTCTCTTTCAGAAGATAAAATATTTTCTATAAGAAGGTTTATCATAAGAAAATGCCCAAAATGATTTACTGCCATAGAGTTTTCAAATCCTTGAGGGGACCTTTCAGGTCTCTTTAGTCTCGGCTTATAAACTGCTGCATTACAAATAAGAGAATTTATTGGCTTTTTAAATCTTTTTAATATTTCATCGCAACCTTTTCTTACATCATCCAAGTTAGAAAGATCAATTTCTATAAAGTGAACATTTCTAACTTCATCTTTTGTCAAGAATTCCTCAGCTATTTTTATAGCTCTTTTATTTGATCGATTAACAGCTATAACCTCCCATCCAAATCTTAATAGAGGTTTTAGAGTATTTAATCCAACGCCTGAAGTTGTTCCTGTTATCAGGACTAAACCCTTAATGTTCTTACTCACTAGCAAAAAAGTTAATAGAAAAATGAAAAGTAGAATGATTCAAGATCATCCTTATCAACGCCATATTACTCTGATAATGTCCCTAGAAATTATTTGATCCTGATCCTTCATAAATCTTTGCTCACCTTTAGAAGAGAATAAATCATCAAATTTATTTGTTAAAACATTAAATCTATATTTTTCGTATAAAAATGAGTCTTCAATTTCCTTTAATCTGGTCAACCTTACTTTGGAACTATAGCCGAGTTTAATAAGGCTTATTATTGATAAAAGGGAAAAGCTAATTTTTATAATTAAAAAAATCAATGATACAAATTTTTCCTGTTTCTGTTGTCTGTTTATATGTACAGACCTAAAATATTTTTTGTATGGAATACTTTTGTTATAAAAAGATTTTGACAAATTAAGTACTTGATATTTTTACTGAATAAATCAATTCAGTCTTACTATATTTTTACCTTATAATTTTTAAATTTTCTAATAGACTTTAGTTTCTACCTAAACTAATTCCAAGTCTTAGTGCTAAAACTCCTGCATGCATAACAACTATGAGGCTTAATGCAATAAGGTTAATTGTTTGAGTTGGCTCCATGGTTAAAAATTATTTTCTATATTCTCCACCGAAAAGAGGAGATTTGAAAGACTATTACAAAATGATGTTACGTAATTAACAAATTGAAAGAAAAAATTTATTGAAAATTATCATAAATAAAACTACAAAATTAATTTTGGGAATAGAAAATCAAGCTTTAATTTTTTCAACAAATAATTTACCTGGATTTGATCAAATGGCTTTAGATTTAAATTCTCTAGATCAGACAATTTCGAACCCTGAAATAATTCTCACATTGAGGTTCTACTATTGGACTGGGGATTGGCTTTCAATTGGCTATCACCAAAAGGAAATTCCTCTTCATTGGGAAAATTTATTATTAAATGGGGAAATTAATATTGTTAGACGTCCCTCTGGAGGAGGCGCTGTTCTGCATTCAGGAGGCATAACATATTCATTAACATTTAAAAAAACTTACTATAAAGTTTTAAGTTATGAAATGGTTAATAATTGGCTAATTAAAAGTTTTAGAGAATTAGGTCTAAACTTACGATGTGGTAATTCACGAAAATCACAAATTAAAACTAATTGTTTTGGGACTTCATTAATTTCTGATTTAGTTGATCATGATGGGTTTAAGAGAATAGGGAGTGCCCAATTTCGTAAAAAAGGTGCATTCCTTCAACATGGAGAGATTCAAACAAATCCTTCAAAAGATTTGTGGTTCAAGTTATTTAAAGAAGAAGCTCCACCAAAATTAAATTTAGGCCTAACAAATGATGAAATAGTTCAACATTTAAGAAATTCATTCCTAAAGAATAAATCAAATATAAATTTTAAAAATGTCGAGATAAATAATAAAAATATTAGAAAATTTTCATAACAAAAGTTATTAAAGGTCTCCTTTCTTCTTCATTGAATTAATTATTCTTGGCAATTCAATTCCTAAGGGATAATTATTTTTAAAGTTTAATTTGTTAACAATCTCTGAAGGTAAATTAAACCCTAATTTATTCAATACAAAGTTTCCAATTTTTGACCTATCTATTATCCCCAAAGGGATATCTGCAGCATTGCGAACCAATAAAAAGCCATTACTTGTTTCTTCAAGTCTTTCTATAGTTTTCCATAATTTATCGTTAAAAGATACACTTACCAAACTATCGATTGGTTTCTTAAAATCTCCAACAAAGTTCCGTTCCCATTTTTTTAAGGAAACAGTTTTTAAAATATTCTCATCAACAAAACCAGTCCATCTGCCATTATTGGTAACAAAAAAATATTTATCTGATGCATCCTTTTTATTTTTTATTAATGTATTAAATTCTGAGAAATTAGAATTGAATTCAATTTTTCTCAAAGGCTTTAATTTAAGCTCAGAAACTTTACTAAATTTAAGTATGTTTTCAATTTTAAAAAATTGACTTTCAGATTTTGAAGAATTTACTCCAAACAAGCCTAAAAAAGAAAGAAAAAAGCCAAAGTAAAAGTTAAATCTAAATAAACAAACTATCCCAAAAAATAGAACAAAAAAAGATAAGAATAAATTTACTTTATTGAGGAAATTTCTCCCTTTGCTTTTACTGCCTGAGAAATACCAAATAATACTTTTTAATAAATTTCCTCCATCTAAAGAACCAATTGGAATCAAACTTAATAAACCTAAGAATAAATTAAATATACCTACTCTAGAAATTACATTAATGGCTATTTGTTCTTGAGATGCACTGTAATTACTAATTATAAGTAGGATAGATGCTGTAGCAAAACATAAAAGAGGTCTAACAATTGCAATTTTTATATTACCTAAAGCAGTTTGACAATACTTATCTATTTGTAAAATTGCTCCTAGAAAATAAAAAGTAATTTTTTTTATTTTTACACCCTGATTAAGAGAAACAAAAGTATGAAAAATCTCATGAAAAATCATTGAAGATAATAAGAAAAAAGAAGTTAAAAATCCTATAATCCAAGCCTCTTTAATATTGTAAATATCAGCTGAAGTTAAATTAACCTGATTACTTATACTCCATGAGAATAAAAAGAGAATAACAAACCAATAAGGGTGGATTTTAAAGGGAATTCCCCATATTTTAAAAATTTGCCAACTTCTCAAAAATAATCTCCGCTATATTTAGCAATAATATTAATTTTACATACAGGATAATCATATGCCCAAGACTAATACTTTAATTAAAATTTGCGGCCTAACGTCAGAGGAACAAGCTCTTCAAGTCGCTAAATTAGGAGCTCATGCTATCGGCATTATTTCAGTAGAAGAGTCACCAAGATATATATCAGCTAAAATTAAGAAAAAAATTTTTAAAACCTTAGAAAGGTTGTATCCGAAAATCGAAAGGGTATCAGTTGTACAAAATTGTCCAATAGACTCAATTATTAAAAATTTCTTAGGCAACCCAAGTGAAACGATTATTCAATTACATGGAGATGAAGATATTGATTACTGCAAAAAAATAAGGGAAAAAATTCCCAATATTGGCCTATGGAAGGCTTTCAGAATAAAAACGGAAAAGGATTTAGATAAAATAAAACCTTTTGAGGATTTTGTAGATGCGATACTGCTTGATTCTTGGAATAAAGATACTTATGGAGGTTCAGGGAAAAAAATTAATTCCATCTATCTAAAGAAACTCAAATTTAGCAAACCTTGGTGGTTAGCAGGTGGAATATCGATTGAATGGATTGATGAAATCCTTAAGGAAATCAAACCAGATGGGCTAGATATTTCTAGTAGTATTGAAATATCTCCAGGTTTAAAAGATATTAAAAGAACGGAAGATCTTTTTAAGTTTTTAAAAAGGATTTAGTAATTATTAGTGGCGGACTGCTGTTTTACAAGCTCAAAAAATTCTTGTTTTAAACTTAAATCGTGTCTAAAATCGCCTCTCACAACAGAATTAATCATACTTGTATTTGGTTCTTTGACTCCCCTCCACTTCATACAATAGTGTTGGGCCTTAACAATAATTCCTAAACCTTTAGGTTCACACAGTTTTTCGATTTCATCCGCAAGAATCATTACAGCTTCTTCCTGTATATGAGGTCTTGAAAAGACCCAATCAGCAACTCTTGCGAATTTTGAAAGTCCTATGACTTTATTCCCAGGTTTAATACCTATCCAACACTCTCCTAGAATTGGTACTAAATGATGTGAACATGCAGATCTAACAGAAATTGGGCCGACTGTATAAATCTCATCAAGATTCTTGTCATTTGGGAAACTTGTAACTTTAGGTTGTTGATGATATCTGCCTTTAAAAACTTCATTTAAATACATTTTTGAAACTCTTTCAGCTGTTTCTTGAGTATTATGATCATTTTCAACATCTATGATGAGGGACTTTAGTAAGTCCTTAACCCTTGAGGCAACTTCTCTTTCTAAAATATCTAATTCTCCAGGATTTATAAAATCGGCAATATTATCGTTGGCACTAAATCTGGTTCCAGAATTCTTGATTCTGTCTCTTATAATTTCTGAGATTAATTTATTAGTAATCTGGTCGTCAAAGTTTCTAATATTATCGTTGGGTAATGTAGAGGTCATAAAATTTTTGACAGAAAATTGTATGCAACTTAATTAACTGTATCTTCTAAAAGCTTAATTGCTTATACACTATATCACATTCTCTTGTTTAATCGGGTTCGCTAAGCCCTAAAAAAAATCACTTTTAAAGGATTAAGAAAAGAAAAAGAATGTTTAAAAAGCTCCTCCAGAGGGCATTAAAGTTAAGTCTTCAATCAGTTGTGATTCAGGTTTTTGAGCCATATAAAGAATAGTATCTGATACTTCGCTTGAGGAGAGCATAGAAGTTCTATCAAAATCAGCATTAATAGATTCTGAGTCCCAAAGAGGAGTATTTACTGAACCTAAAGTTATTGTGCAGGCTCTGATTGAATTAGATCTCTCCTCTTCCCTCAAGCATTTAGTAAACATCGCTAGTGCAGACTTTGAAATACAATATGCTCCCCATTTGGGAAACGCATTATAAGAAGCATGGCTGCTAACGTTAATGACTAATCCACCATTTTTTCTCATTTTAGGAATTATTGAACTGCAAATTTGGAAAACACTTGTGAGATTTATTTGAATAGTTTGTTCCCATTGACCTAAATCCATCTCAACTAAGGGACCATTAAATGCACAACCAGCATTATTTATCAGTACTGAAGGGCACCCATACTTTTCAATTGCTTCCTTAACACAATGCTCTATTTCTAGAGGATTAGATAAATCACATTTAATTAGGTTAATTTTTGATTTGGTAGTCGACAGTTCGCTCTTAAGTTTCTCCATTAAATCCATATTCCTGGATAGTAAAATTAAATCCCAGCCAGCATTAGCAAAAGTAATTGCAGTAGATCTGCCAATACCTTTAGAAGCACCCGTTATAAAAGCTAGTTTCAATTTATTCAGTTTTTTGGGGGATTTCACTATAAATCTCCTCAATATTATTTGCTTCGATAAATTTACCTAAAACCCTAAACTTTTTGTATCTTTCCTCAATTAATTCGTCTTCAGGCATTTGCAGTAAAGCATTAAGGTGTTTCTTAATAGCCTCTTTTAGTGTATTGCCAGCATCTAAAGGAGCCCAATTATTCCCACCAGAAGGTTCTGGTAATACCTCATCTATAATCCCCAATTTAAGTAAGTCTTCACCTGTAATTTTAAGTGCTGATGCAGCTTCTGGTGCCTTCGCAGCATCTCTCCACAAAATTGATGCACATGCTTCCGGACTCGCGACTGTGTAAACACTATGTTCAAACATTAGTAACCTATCGGCAACACCTATTCCAAGTGCACCTCCTGAACCTCCTTCTCCAATGACAGTAGCCACAATTGGGACTTTCAATCCAAACATCTCTCGAAGGTTTCTTGCAATCGCTTCCCCTTGGCCTTGTTCTTCAGCTTTTAAACCAGCATAAGCTCCAGGAGTATCAATAAATGTAAGAATTGGCAAAGAGAATCTATTTGCATGCTGCATTAATCTAAGAGCTTTTCTATAACCTCCTGGTTTTGCCATCCCAAAGTTTCTTACTACATTTTCTTTTGTGTCCCTTCCTTTCTGATGCCCTAACATCAATACTGGTCTATTATTTATCGAACCAATTCCCCCAATTAGTGCCATATCATCGCCGCCATTTCTATCTCCATGCAATTCGATCCAGTCATCGCAGAACATTTGAACAAAATCCAAAGTGCTAGGTCTTTGAGGATGCCTAGCTACTTGAATCTTTTGTGCAGGAGTGAGAGATTTAAATATTTCTTCTCTCCTCCTAGCAGCTAAGGTTTCAAGTTGTAGAAGCTGTTGACTAACATCAACTTCTGAATCTCGAGCCAACTCTTTAATTTGCTCTATCTGTTTCTCAAGTTCAACAAGAGGCTTTTCAAAATCAAGAAGGTAACGTTTAGCCATAATTTAGACAGTTAGTACTTTATTAGGCTGCTTATCAAGTCCAATTGCAGAAAAACCATGTTTTAAAGAAGCTGCTCCAATAAATTCCATCTTTTCAAGAGAAATGTTATTTCTTCCCCAACTAAAGTTTGTATGACACTTTTCAAATTCTAAAATCATAGCTTCTGCAAAACAAGCAAACATCTCTCGCTGAGGGTTTTGCATTTCCGCAAGTTCCATCATATTCCAACCAATATCATTGAAAAACTTTACTATACCTCCTTTTAAAACATGAATATTTTCACCCTGAAATTTCTCATCAAGATTTTTGGGGTATCCACCATCAATCATTAAACATGGTTTTTTTAAGTTATCAGTATCAATTTCAATAGTTTTAGGCATACTTGCAACCCATACAACAATATCCGCCTGAGGCAATGCCTCATCTAAACTTATTATGGTGCCACCATCTAATTCTTTTTGTAACAGCGCTAGTGGTTCTTGTTGCCTTGCTACCATAAGAAGTTCTGAAATTCCAGTTTTATTGACAAGCCATCTGCAAACAGCACTGCCAATATCTCCACTAGCACCAATTACAGCAACAGTTGCTTTTTTAAGGTCTATCCCAATGCGAGGCGCATTTATTTCTAGTTGCTTGCAAATAACCCAAGCGGTATGAGTATTGCCAGTAGTAAACCTCTCCCACTCTAATGAAGTATTTCTAATTTGTTTATGCTGTAGAAGATTAAAATTCTCGAAAATAATAGAAGTAAATCCTCCTAAAGCGGTAATGTTAATCCCTTTTTTCTGAGCTAGTTCCATAGCATTTAGTACTTTTCTTCTGGCGGTTTTAAACCTAGAAAGCATTTCAGGAACAAAGCAAGAATCTATGTAAGAACCTTCAATAGATATTCCAGTAGCACTCTTAACTTCTACATTCTCAACCAATTGAGGAGGAGCTGTACACCAAACATCTAAATCACCATCTGCAATATGATCAAAACCTAGTAAAGAAGCTTTTCTTTTTGCATCTTCAAAACTAGTTGAGTGGCCTATTAACCCAAACATTTAAAATTTATGATGATTTCAAGACGATGTTATGAACAATAGCACAGAGGTAACTACTTAAAAAGAAAGATTAATTATTAAAATCCTTAATTAAGTAGAAATTTAATTAGACGATAGCTGCCATAGCCATTCTTGCAATTTCTCTATTATCTAGACCTATTTCCATCAATGTATCTTGATAAGCAATCATAAATTCTTCCATTAATTCTTCTCTTTCCATAGCTAAAACTGATGCGTCATCTGCTACTTCATCTAACATCCTTTTAATTAACGGAAGGTTAACCTTATTAGCCTCCATTAATTCCTCTTTACAAGTAGATAAATTCTCTTTAAGCCACTCTTGGCCGTAATTTAAATGAAGATATTCATCTTTAACCACTCCCTCTGTTATTTTTTTTGCAAAAGGATCGGCAACTCTTATGTAGACGTTATAAGCAGAGATCGCGAATGCTTCGATTAAAATAGCTTGTATTAAAAGACATGTTGTTAAATTTCCTTTTTCAAGAGCAATTTGAAAATTACCGTGTAATTTAGAAAAGAATTTTTTAGCAAATTCCATATCAGCTTTCACACCTAAATTTCTTCCACATGCAGTAAAGCCTTTTTTATGTTTCATTTCCATTCTCGCCAATTTAGTTAACTCGTCTAACTCATTTGGAATTAAAGTTGCTATTGAAATATAATTATCATGAGCCTCTTGCTCTCCCTCTATAACAATTGCGTTTATTCTGCTGTATGCATCCTTATAAGAATCTGTAGTGAAGTCGGGTAAATCTAAAGAAATCGGGTTAGTCGATTCTTGAATAGTTTTTTTATTTGATTCTAGAGTTTGCATGTCAGTAATCTTTAGCTCATTATGCATGAATATTACACGATTATAGAGTGTTTATTTAAATATCATGAAAATAGTTTCAATTGTTAAGTCACATTTTTTACTTAAACTTATTTAAGAATTGTTGGGCCAATCTGATTGCATAAGATTCATAATCAATTTGAACCAATGATTAATCAATAATTCTCTTAAATTTTTCCCTAAAGACTCATTTGCTCCTCTACTATCCCCTATAACTCCTGATTCACTGAAGTCGTCAGTAAGCCAAGCAATAGGCGCATTGCCCTCTAGACTCCAACCTTCAGGGATCTGTCCTTTAATGCTCTCATTTGGGCGTTCATCACCTACTAATTCTGGTTTTAAAGCCAGCATTAAACTTGTTTCAGCTAAAGAAGCATGAAGCCCATCCTCGATCTCAGTTTTTGTTAACAATTCACTCAATCCATTAACACCGCTCCATAAGAAACAAGGAAAAACTGCCATCCCTGGTGCACAACTTCTTAGCTCTCTTGCAGCTGTATTTAATAATGAAATTTGACCTCCATGTCCATTAATTAATATCAATCTTTTAAAACCCATTTCAGATAATTGACCTCCGACTTCCTTAATCATTGAGGTTATTAAATTTGAGGAAAGTGAAATCGTCCCAGCAAAACCCTTATGTTCTGGAGAAAACCCAATATATTGAGTTGGAAGTTTTTTTAATGGAATATCGGGAGAGAATAATTTAAAAACTTCGCTAATGATTTCATCAACAAAAATACTATCTGTAGCAAGAGGCAAATGCGGTCCATGCTGCTCAACAGCTCCGAATGGCCAAATCACTGTTGATCTTTTGTTTTTTGCAATTCTCTCAATTTCTTGCCAATTTAAATATTCAAATTTATTAGGTATTGGTTTAAAGTTCATTAATTTTAATTTTGAGTACTAACATTTAGAGTATGTTAATAGTTAATTATTCTTATTTTACCTACGATGGGAGTCAGAAATAAAAATGCCCAAGATAATATCCAATCAAAGGGCAATAAAAAACCTCTTCAGGTACTTCACATAAGTAAGAAAGATACTCAAAAAAAATCTCAAGAGATAGATAATGAGCAAACCAATTCGCAAGAAGAAATTAAAAAAGAAAATATCCCAATCAAACCCCAAGTAATTAGAGATGAATCAGTAAAAGAAATTCAGGACCATTATGCAAACACAAAGGCTTTTGATATTTCTCAACAAGACTTAAATAGACCCCTTAATTTTTCTGAACAAAACACGGATTTTCAATTAGAGAGAACAGTTGATGAATTCGATTTTGATGAAAGTGCTTTTTTGGAGGCTTTAAATGCAAATGAGCCAATTGGGGCTACAGGAGAAACAATTTCCGGGAAGGTAATAGCAATCGAAAGTGATGGTCTATATGTTGACATTGGTGGAAAAGCACCTGGTTATATGCCCAAAAAAGAATGTGGGTTGGGCGTCATAACCAACTTTAAAGAAAAGTTTTCTATTGGCCTTGAAATGGAAGTTTTGGTTATCAAAGAACAAAATGCTGATGGGATGGTAACAGTTAGTGCTCGGGCATTAATTCTCAGGCAAAGTTGGGAGAAAGTATCAAATTCCGCAAAAAATGGAGAGTTAATTGACGTTTTAATTAATGGATTTAACAGAGGTGGGCTTACGTGTGATGTAGATGGATTGAGAGGATTCATACCAAGATCACAACTTGAAGATGGTCAAGATTATCAATCTTTTGTTAGCAAAACTCTAAAAGTAGCGTTTCTTGAGGTGAATCCAGAATCCAGAAAATTAGTTCTCTCTGAAAAGAAAGCATTATTAGTCTCTAAACTTACAAGTCTAGAATTGGGTCAATTAATTGAAGGAGAAGTTTTAGCTGTAAAACCATATGGCTTCTTTATCGATTTAGGTGGAGCTAGTGGACTTCTTCATCAATCCTCACTAACAAATGGATCGATTCGTTCCTTACGAGAAGTTTTTAGAGAAGGAGAAATTATAAAAGCTTTAATATCTGAAATTGATCTCGAAAAAGGGCGCATTGGTCTCAATACAGCCCTCCTAGAAAACTCTGCAGGAGAATTAATTATTGACAAGCAAAAAGTTATGCAAGAAGCCACAGAGAGAGCACTAAAAACTAAAGCACTCTTCAATAAAAAAAACGATCAAGATAAATGAACATCAATCAAAAAATGGAACCAAGTCTTGAATTAAAAATTTCAGATTGGGAATTAGACTTTTACTCAAGGCCAATTATTGAATTAAATGAAAAAAAAAGGTGGGAGTTAATTATTTGCTCTACGAGAAGTTATAAGACACAAGATATTTTTCTTTGGAATAAAAAATGCCCTGCCAATGAAGTTAATTCAGTATGGCTTACAAAGGCACTAAATGAAGCAATAAGTGAAGCAAAAAAGCAAGGGTGGGAGAAACCTTCTATAGTTCGATTCTGGAGGTCGTCAATGAAATCGATCATTAAGAAATCACTAGAGGCGGTAAGTATTGAGTCTCTTGTAAGTAGAAGAACTTACGATTTATTCGATAGAATCGAATTCCTTGAAAAAGAAATTTATCCAAAGGAAAAAGGTTATGTAAGAGGGGTATTAGCTCCTACTTTTACTTCCAAAATGGAAACCTCCCCTCAACCTCTACCAGAAGCAGTTAGGGGTGATGCTTTAACTATCTCTGAGATATCAATTGGCGAATTAAAATCAGCAGAAAATTGGCCTATGGAATTTGGAGATATTTTCCCAATTCAGCAAGATTTAGATGATAATAACTTAGTGCCAGGATTAAGACTTTTTAGCAAAGATAGATCTCTTGCACTTTCTGCTTGGTTCAGTTGTTTGGAACCTATTAAATTAGTCATCAGTAAAAACCAACTCATACTTGAAGCTTCAGAAGATGATAAGTGGCTCGTAACAGATTTGCCGGAAAAAGATGCGAACATCTTAAGTAGAAAATTTTTAGAAAATAAAAAAAATTCTTTGGGTTATCAATTTATTTCTATACAGTCAACGCCATATATTGAAAAATTTGCGGGATTCTGGATCTTGAGAGATATTGAATTAATTTCATAAATTTAGATTAGGAGCGAAAACTATTCCTTATAAAGAAATATATTTCTCAAAAACTGAAATTTTTATTCAAAACAAAACTTTTGAGTACTATTCATCGCCAATACTTAGTCAATATAAATTTCTACATGCATTTTTCACTAAGTCTAGCTCTGAAAATTTTCTCCAAGCATTAGGAAATCACTTTAATGAAAAATACTTAAATTGTGTTTCTAATCAAATTCACAGTAATTTTATAATTTTAGGTTCGCATTCAGAAAAAGAAAGTAAAGTTGATGCAGATGGTCTTGTTAGTGATAATTGCAATCAAAACTTGTGGGTTTATACAGCTGATTGCCTGCCAATATTTTTTGCAAATAAAAAGACAAGAAATGTGGCAGCCTTGCATTGTGGAAGAAAAGGTTTAGAAAAAAAAATAATAAAAAATCTGGTTAAAATTTTCGATAATTTTGGGACATCTAGAGATGACTTACTTGTTGCAATAGGACCAGCGATTTCGAAGGAACATTATCTAGTTGATAAGATTACACTCAAAGAATTTTATAGAAAGGCGGAAGACAAAAAAATAACGGTCAATTTGACTAAAACTGAAAAAGATCATTGTTTTAGTGATTCAAATCACTTCAAAAAGCAAGACTTAAATCAACTTGATCTTAAAAGATCTGCCTATAGACAACTTTTAAATGAAAACATCCCTAGTACAAATATAGATATATCAAATTTATGCACTTACAAATTAAAAAATGAATTTAATTCCTGGAGAAGGAGCAAAACAATATCGAGGCAATGGAATTTTATTTGCTCATAGAGATAGTTAACTTGGACAAATTTCACTAGTTAAGTCTTTAGCTACTAATAATTCGGTCATCTCATTATTATCTTTGATATTAAAAACTTTGGCTAACAAAACATTCTCTTTGAAACCAAAAGGTTTTATTTTCACTTTGCTTCCCCTTGGGAATTCACTTTTAAGTAAATTAGTTGCTTCGAGCTCATCATTTTTATTTACATCTACACAAAATAATCTAATAGTTAAATTCCTATTTTGATCCCCAACCAAAATAGTATTTGAACTTTTAATTTGAAGGATTTCAGCCGAGTTAACTATTACAGGATTAATAACAATCAAGCAAACAATAATAAAAATTTTTGATAATTTTTTCAATTCAGAAATATCTAAGTTTTTTAAATTATATTTAAGTTAATTTTTAAAATGACTAATTTAAAAAAAATTAGTATTCACAATTAACATATCCAACCATTTGAGCATTACTTTTTCCTGGAGGAACCATTGGATAACAATTTTCACCTCTTCTGACAAGGATATTAATCAAAGCAGGGCCATCATGATCAAGCGCATTTTTTAATTCATTCTGTAATTGTTTTCTATCAGAAATTAAGTATCCTTTAACTCCAAAAGACTCAGCAAGTTTTACAAAATCAGGTTCGCCACAACTCATGTCAGAGGAGGAATACCTTTCATCATAAAAACTTTCCTGCCATTGTCTTACCATCCCTTGCCAGCGATTATTTATTATGATCAATTTCACCTTAAAACCATATTGAGATAAAGTCCCTAATTCTTGAATATTCATTAAAACACTTGCATCTCCTGCAATACAAATTACATCTGAATTAGGTAAGGCTGCTTTCACTCCAATTGCCGCTGGCAATCCAAAACCCATTGTTCCTAAGCCAGCACTACTAATCCATTTTCTTGGAGAATTCCTAAGATATTGAGCAGCCCACATCTGATGTTGTCCTACATCTGTAGTTACATAAGCTTCCGGTGAAAGCTCCCTCACTTTTAATAGAACTTCCTGTGGATAAATTTCTCCTTCTTTAGGCGGGTCATATAAAGGATGTTTATTTTTCCAAAAATCAATTTTTTCTAACCAGTTCTTCGTCTGACAAGTAAGTTCATTATTGAGAGATTGTTCATTAATTTTGTGAACAGCTTTTGAAACATCAGAAACAATTGCAACATCTACACGTCTATTTTTATTTACTTCTGCTGGGTCAATATCAATATGAATTACCTTTGCATTAGGAGCAAAGGTATCTAATTTTCCCGTCACCCTATCATCGAATCTAGCTCCTATTGCAATTAAAAGATCGCATTCTGTAACTGCAAAGTTTGCGTAAGCAGTTCCGTGCATTCCTAACATCCCGACTGATAAATTGTCTTTCTCATCAAAAGCCCCTTTCCCCATTAAGGTTGTAGTCACTGGTATTTGATAATTCTTTGCCAAAGTTTTTATTTCATCATGAGCCCCTGAAGATATTGCCCCACCTCCCACATATAAAAGAGGTCTTTCAGAAGTTTCTATTAATTTAATTGCTTTATTGATATCGCAATCATTAATATCTCCATTCCTTTTAAATCCTTTAGGAATAATCTCACCAGGCAAAACTCTTTGGTAATTAAAGAATTCCTGACCTACATCTTTGGGGATATCAATTAAAACAGGGCCAGGTCTTCCAGAAGAGGCTATAAAAAAAGCTTCAGAAACTACTTTCGCGATATCTGAAGGATCTCTTATCACCCATGAATGTTTCACTATTGGAAGAGTTATACCAAAAATATCAGTTTCTTGAAAAGCGTCTGTCCCTATAGCAGGTCTTGGGACTTGACCTGTAACTACAACTAGAGGGACTGAATCCATTTGAGCGGTTGCAATTCCAGTTACCAAATTTGTTGCACCTGGACCTGAGGTGCCGAAACAAACACCTACTTCACCAGTAGATCTTGCATATCCATCAGCAGCATGAGAACCACCTTGTTCATGCCTTACCATATAATGCTTTAACCAACCATCTTGTTCTGCCTTATGAACAGCATCATATATTGGTAATATAGCTCCTCCAGGATATCCAAATATAACTTTTACCCCATGAATTTTTAAAGAATCCATTAGTGCATCAGCACCAGTTATCCAAACTGGATTTTCATTTTTTGAACTACCCTTTGAAAAGGATCTCGAAGTAAGGGTCACTAAAGAAATTCAATATTTACTATAAATTTTAAACTTAATTAAATAGTTTTGCCTCATTTAGAAATGTAATGTCAGAAATGTATTCAGAAAAATCTTTCAATAAACTTAAAATTTTCAAATAAATATCAATTCTTCTTTATAAAATTCCAAGTCTATGTAGAGGTCCAGAGCCAAAAATAAGTTCAATAAAAAGCACAAGAAAAATAATCATTGCAACCCTTCCGTTCCACACCTCCGAACTATTATTCCAACCCCATTGCCATTTCTCTTGAGGATAAAGTTTTACTTTTTCAGGCAACTGAGAAGCTTCCTCTATATTAACTGGAGGTCCTTCCAAACAGGCAATCACTAGATCACTAAGACCTTCAATAAAAGTAGGATGAGTATTTAGAGCCTTAACTCTCCGAAAGTTTTTAATACCAGCCTGTTCAGCAATTTCTTTATATTCAATATCAATTTCTTGCAATGTTTCGATATGCTCTCCAACGAAACTTATGGGCACTACAATCAGATCATTAACATTTGATCTTCCAAGATCAGCTAACACTTCTTCTGTATAAGGCTTCAACCATTCAACAGGACCAACTCTACTTTGATAAGAAAGTGTATAAGGGTTACTATGCCCTAAACATTTTTCCAGCTCATTTATTATTAATAAAGAACAATCTTCAATTTGTTGTTTGTAAGGATCTCCAGCTTCCTCCACGTAACTCTTAGGAACTCCATGAGCAGTAAAAAATATATGAGCTTTTGAAGGGGATTTACAAAGTGAAATTTGTTCTGAAATTAATTCGACCATAGACTTTAAATAACCTGATTGACTGAACCAACTTCTTACACATCTCATTGGAACCTTCTTAAATTCGTCATCAGAATCTCGTAATTTTTTTAATTCCCTAAAGCTCGAACCACTAGTACTTATCGAAAAATGTGGATACAAAGGTATTACAACAACTTGATCTATACCATCCGCCTTCATATCAGCAATAGCTGATTCGGTAAAAGGATGCCAATACCTCATGGCAATATAGGTAGTAGCATTAAACCCCTTATCCCTTAATTTAGATTGCAATTCTCTTGCTTGTTGTTCAGTTATCCTTCTGATAGGGGAACCACCACCTATAGAAAGATAGGCTTGTTGTGAAGTAGTACTCCTAAGCGTACTAATTAACCAAGCTAGGGGCTTTTGAAAAACAGGAAAAGGAGTCCTGATTATTTCTGGATCAGAAAAAAGATTGTATAAGAATGGGCCTACATCAGTAATGCGTTCAGGCCCTCCTAAATTCATTAATAAGACGCCTATTTTATCCATTTAAAAATTATGGAGATTGAAAATAAACATTAAAAACGTCATTATAAGGTCAATTATATAAGTAAATGAACGTAATTCAGGAAATTAATAATGTTAATGATAAATTTGCTACTCAAGGTAGCAAACTCAAAATTGAGAAAAGAGGAGATAAATTAAATATTCGTGGATCATTACCCTCCAAAGAAAATAAAAATTACTTCAAAATTCAAAGAATATCTCTTGGATTAAAGGCTGATATTTCTGGATTAGAGGAGGCTAAAAAAAAATTACAATTAATCAATTTGCAGTTGGAATTGAATCAATTTGATTGGATTAATTGGATAAGCAACACAAATAAAAAGCAAATAAAAAATGGTTTTGAATTCCCAAATAGATTAAATCAATTTGAGGAATTTTTTTTTAAAGAAAACAAAAGTGATTTTCGAAGCAGCACTAGAAAAACCACTTGGAGAAGTTCATACAAACCATATATGAAAAGAATCCTAAATATTTACAATGATTATGAGAATGAAGCTTTAGAAAAAATATTTCAAAAAACGCTTGAAAGTTACAAGGAAGGTAGCAGAAGTAGGAAACAATGCGCTACTTCTCTGAGTGTTTTGGCTAAGTTTTTGGACATTAAACTACCAGAAGATTGGAAATTAAATTCTAGAGGATATGGCCTAAGCAAAGCAGGATTTAGGGATCTCCCCTCAGACGAGTTAATAGAGAAACTTTGGGAGACGATACCAAACAAATCTTGGAAATTTGTTTTTGGTTTGATGGCTACATATGGATTAAGGAATCATGAAGTATTTTTTTGTGATTTAAGTTCTCTAACTAATTTTGGGGACAAAATTATTAGAGTTTTACCTACAACTAAAACAGGGGAACATCAAGTTTGGCCATTTCACCCTGAATGGGTAGAAAAGTTCGAATTATCAAAAATTGGAGAAAATCCAGAACTTTTACCAAATATTAATAGAGACCTTAAAAAAACAACCTTGCAGAATATTGGAAAAAAAATTACAGACCAGTTTAAGCGTTACTCTTTACAAATAAAACCCTATGATCTAAGGCATGCTTGGGCAGTAAGAACTATTTTTTATGATTTACCTGATACTGTTGCTGCCAGAATGATGGGCCATTCCGTTAGTTTACATACTCAAACTTATCATCACTGGATTACTAAAAGAGATCAACAACAGGCAGTAAATAATGCACTTTTAAAAGTTAAAAGTGCTAAAAATATTTAAAGATTTATAATCACTAAATAAAAATTAGTGCCATATGCAAGAAAAACCTTCATCTCCCAATAAAATAATTAACCTAGATAATCAAGCAAATAAACTAGGAATGGGAGGAAAACTATCCCCAGATAGTGATGAGAACGCGTATAAAAAAAGAATGCAGCAAAGAAAAGATATTCAAGCTGAAAGAGTACAAATTAGAAAAACAAAAAAAGGATTATTGATTGTTTATACAGGGAATGGAAAAGGTAAGACAACTGCATCTTTAGGTATGGCTTTAAGGACGATAGGACATGGCTATAAAGTAGCAATAATTCAATTTATCAAAGGAGGCTGGACCACTGGAGAAGAAAAAGCATTTAAAAATTTGTCTTCAAAAATATCTTGGCATTCATTAGGAGAGGGATTTACTTGGGAAACACAAGACAGAATAAGAGATGAACAATTAGTTCAAGAGGCATGGCAACTAGCAAAAAAATACATAAAGAACGAATCTTATAAACTTATCATTCTTGATGAAATTAATATTGCTACAAAACTTGGTTATCTTGATTCAGAAGAAATACTTACTTTTTTAAAAAGCTTAAATAATAGAAAAAATCATATTGTTTTAACTGGAAGGGGAGCATCTGATTCAATTATCAATTACGCAGATCTTGTTACAGAAATGAAACTAATAAGACATCCTTTTAAAGAACAAGGAATTAAAGCACAAAAGTGCGTTGAGTACTAATTAAACAAATTTTTATTTGATTTCTTCAAGCAGGTTTAGAAATGTTTAAAGACGCAAGCAATATCTGAATAAAAAATAAATTCGGTACGTTTACTTGCTAAGGTCTTAAAAGTACGATTATTGAATGACTTACAAAAGAGTTCTCTTAAAACTTAGTGGTGAAGCACTTATGGGTGAAAAACCTTATGGTATTGATCCTGCCATAGTTCAGTCAATTGCAGAAGACGTTTCAAAAGTAGTCGAAAATAATGTACAACTTGCAATAGTTGTTGGTGGTGGGAATATTTTTAGGGGGCTTAAAGGTTCTGCAGACGGAATGGATCGCGCTACTGCTGATTATGTAGGGATGCTAGCAACGGTAATGAACGCGATTTCACTTCAAGATGGTCTCGAGAGAGTAGGAGTTGAAACCAGAGTGCAAACAGCAATAGAAATGCAGGAAATTGCAGAACCCTACATTAGAAGAAGAGCCATGAGGCACTTAGAAAAAGGTAGAGTTGTAGTCTTCGGAGGTGGATGTGGAAATCCATTTTTTACAACTGATACAACAGCAGCTTTGAGGGCAGCTGAGATAAACGCTGAAGTTGTGATGAAGGCTACTAAAGTTGATGGAGTATACGATCGTGATCCTAATCAATTTAAAGATGCAAAAAAATATTCCTCCCTCAGTTATCAACAAGTTCTTAGTGATGAAATTGCAGTAATGGACAGTACTGCAATTGCACTTTGCAAAGATAACAATATCCCAATAATGGTTTTTGATATATTCAAAAAGGGGAACATTTCTAAAGCTGTTTCTGGTGAGCCAATAGGCTCTTTAATTAGTTAATGATCATTTAATTTTTTAATTATGAAAGAAAAAGAAATTCAAGAAAATATGAATAAGAGTATTGAAGCCACTCAAAGAAACTTTAATACAATTAGGACAGGCAGAGCTAATGCTTCATTGTTAGACAGAGTAAGTGTTGAGTACTACGGAGCAGAAACACCAATCAAATCACTTGCCACAATAAGCACTGTTGATTCACAAACAATTTCAATACAACCGTTTGATATTTCATGTTTACAAGCGATAGAGAAATCTATTTCAATTAGTGATTTAGGAATTACTCCAAATAATGATGGGAAAGTAATAAGAATAAATGTTCCTCCTTTAACAGAAGAGAGAAGAAAAGAATTTTGTAAATTAGCCTCTAAATATGCAGAGGAAGGAAAAGTAGCTTTGAGAAATATTAGAAGAGATGCCGTTGATAAAGAAAAAAAAGACGAAAAAGATGGTCTTATATCTATTGATGAGTCGAGAGATAATCAATCTGAAATTCAGAAAATTACTGATAAATATATTGGTTTAATAGAAACTAAATTATCTGAAAAAGAGAAGGAAATTCTAAAAGTTTGATAGGACTTGACGTTGTAATAATAGGTGGGGGTTTATCAGGATCTTCCACCGCTCTTAACCTATCAAAGAAAGGATATTCTGTTTTAATTATTGAAAAAGAAAAATTCAAAGATTACAAACCATGTGCAGGTGGGATGGCATCTTCAATGAAAAGATTTCTTCCTTTAGATATAGAAGATTCAATAGAATCAAAAATTAAGAATGTTGAATTCAGATGGAAAGCTGCAGATAATGTGACTGTTGATCTGAGTGGTGAATCC
>QCQW01000015.1 GCA_003212055.1 Prochlorococcus sp. AG-459-A02 | reverse complement strand
TGAAAATTTATTTATGTTAATTCTAAATCAATTTGATATTTAAGAATATCGACTTTTATGATTTTTACTTCTATTGCATCTCCAACTTTATATGATTTTTTAGATTTTCTACCAATCAATAAATTTTGTCTTGATCTATATTCATACCAATCATTATTAAGAGTGCTGACGTGTACTAAACCCTCTACATTTAGTTCTGATATTTCAACAAAGAAACCATATGTTTGCACTGATAATATAAACCCACTATAAATATTATCTAGTAATTTTTCAGCTTTTCTTACTTTTTTTATATTTATCATATTAGATTTATATTGGTTAACTTTGTACTTATATTCATTAATTTTATCTATTACAAACTTGTTAAATAATATTTCTAGATTCTTTGATATTGATGAATTAAATATATCCCAATTTACTAATTCTAATGAATTACTTTCCGAAATATTGATTGCATTTATATTATTTTTCTTTGATTTCTTACCATTTATTATCATATTAATAATACAGTACTGGTTAATAAGATTGGTGAAGTCAAATCCAGGAATTGTCCATGGAGAAATAAATAATTTTTCTGATTCATCATTATCAGGATTTTTAGAAATCAACCTTATTTCATTGTCCTTAAATTCATTAATTAGAAGTTTATGTAAGATTCTTTTTTTATTATCATCGCCACATAATTTAATTACTTGACTAAATGACAAATTGCCATCCTCATTAAGCTCTATATCATTATCAATAAATTCTGAATATTTGATGATTTCATTTGCATTAACATAATCTATTCCCTTTGAGATGTATCCTGCGCTTTTTAATCCATATCGATTTGAATGTTTGAACCAAATTAAATTAGCTTCATGTAGTATTGGTGAAAGGTAAGTTTGGCAATCTTCTTTATTTAATGATTCAAAATATCCTTTTGAATATTCAGCTGGATTGTGAATAAAAAATTCTTCTAATAGTTCTATTTTATTGAGTGGCGCAGGAATTTCAACCTTACCCTCCAAAAGATGTTTTTGTCTGAATAAGCATGAAATTTCCAGTATTTTATCTAAATCGTCGATATATTCCTTTATAGGTTTTAATACCCTAGAGGTTATTCTTGTGTTACTTTTTCTAGATAGAAGCGCGTCAGTATGATCACTCCTAACAATAAGAGAGCATTTTACAAAAGTAAGATGAAATGACCAATCAGTTATTTCATTATCACTATTTAAAAGCAAACACAGGCTAATTGCTTCATTAATTTCACCAAATTTAAATTCAGAATCATTTCTTATGGCTTCACCAAGGTAGTTTTGCCAATCATTTAATAAGGGTAATGATTCGAAGCCATTAAATAATATTTCTAGAGATTTTTTACTATTTAGATCTACTCTTTCTGCAAGATTATTTGTATGTATCCATAATTTAGTACTTTTATTTTTTTCCTGCTCTATTTGAATCATTGGGAGCATAGGAGAATTATTAGAATTCCAACTTTTGAATAAATAAGAGTTTTTATCAGTTAGGTCTATCCTCTCCCTTTTTTCTACTTTTTTAGATTCAATTTGATTTAAATTGCATGATTTAACGATATTGCTTTTGGATAAAACAAAGTCTGTATCATATTCCTCATTATTGTTTAGTTTTAGCTCTTGTATCACATGGCCTAGTCCTTCTTCTTGACCTATGGGAAATCTATCGATCTCAACTTTTACTATATTTTTATCTTCTGGTTTGAAAGTGTATTTTTTATTCTCTTTTGGAAGTTTAATTTTAGAAAGGATCCTATCATCTATTGGGATTGCATATACATCATTGTTTATTATTTCAACTTTAGAAAGAAGTATTTGATTTGATCTTTCAAGAATACAATCAACTATTCCCTCAGGTGATCTTCTTCTATAACCCTCTTTTATTATCCTTACTAAAACTTTATCTCCATTCCATGCATAATTGAGTAGATTTTCTTTAATGTAGATATCTTCTTTGTCTTTTCCCCTTACAGCAAAGCAATAGCCTTTGCTACTACATCTTATTTTGGCGACAAGATGATCACTATCTTTTATGCATGTATATTCATCTTTTGCATTTTTATTGATTATTTCAAGTTTTTCTAGAGCTGTTAAAGCAATATATAATTTATCCTTATCAGATTTCTTTGTTACTTTTAATAATCTGCATAATTTTTTATATTCTAATCCTTCTGACCGATTAAGATTATCAATTATTGAAGATGATGTGAACATAATCTAAATGAAATTATAAATTAATTTAGGGGTATACACTTCATTATTACACCTTATTATCCAAGCTTAAAACTAATTATTTTCTTTCTCTTCATTTTCTTCTTTTTCGATAGTGAAAGAGTTAATAAAAAGCCTTATACCAATAATAAAAAATGTAATAGAGGCTATTGACTTAAGAACTACTTCGGGTAAAAAACTTGAAATAGAACCACCTGTCAAAGCTCCTAGTAAACTTGCAAAAACAAGTGCTGAAGAAGATCCAAGAAAAACTGCTAATGGTTTATTTGATGTACCGCTTATAGTTAAAGTAGCTAATTGAGTTTTGTCTCCTAATTCAGCTATAAAAACGGTTAGAAATGTTGATAGTAATAAACTTAAAACCATTTATAAATAATTTTTGAAAGTTTCATAAGCTAAAAATATACTTATCAATATCATTAAAGCACCAGTGAATAAAGCAAATTTTCTAGGAGATATTTTTTTTGATACCCATTTACCAATAAGAACTCCTACTATGCTAGAGCTTATTAAAGCTAGAGAACTTCCAAGAAAAACAATTATTGGCTTGCCTGATTCAGCAGAAAGCATTAGTGTGGCTATTTGAGTTTTGTCGCCAAGTTCAGCAATAAAGATTGTTGTAAAAGTCGTTATAAATATGGATAAAAAACTTTTTTCTAAATTGTTTTCCTTTTTTTCTAATTTGCTATTCATTTTCCTAGAACAGCAATTTTAAATGTTTTCATCTCTTTACTTTTGTATCCATAATTTGATGAAATATGTTGTTTGCAGCAATCTATTAGAAATTTATCACCGGATTTCAAATATCCTTTAAATGCAGTTGAAAATTCACTTACTCGGCAAAAATGTGGTCTGGTTTCATAAATTAAGCATTTTTTATTTTTTCTGTCCAGGTTTTTACACCAACCGTCTTTAGCTGTCATCGAGTGTATCAATGCGATATCTTCTTTGTTAAGTTTGTCAGCCAAATCGCTTCTTTCTTTCAAGTCGAATTTACAACAAGCTCCGCAATTTTCTATACATGTCCATGATTTCATGATTTAATTCAATCTTGTAACGTATCAGTACAGTTTTATCATTTATTTGTAAAAATAGTATCACAAAACATATTCATTATCATGGCAACACTTATTCCTTTAGCTGTAGTTGCGTTAGCAGGTCCAGCAATAATTGCGCTTGTGTTTTACCGTAAATAGAAGAAATTCTTTTTGGTGACTTACCTTCAGGGTGTTTATTGGGATTTAGATGGTACCATCGCAAATACTGAATTAGAGGCTCATTTACCCGCTTTTAATAATGCTTTCAATGACCTTGGTATTAATTGGAATTGGGACACTAATAAATACATAAAGCTTTTAAAGATAAATGGGGGCAAAAATAGGATTGCTTATTACGCTAAATATAATAATGATGATTTATCAAAAGATTTAATTCTCAAAATTCATGAAACAAAACAATTTCATTATTTGGAAATTATCAAAAAAAATTCTGTTAGTTTCAAAACTGGTGTTTTTAGATTAATAAATGAATTACATAGAAAAAAAGTAAGACAATTTATAGTTACTTCAAGTTCAAGAAATCAAGTTAAACTACTTGTTGAATATCTTTTTAATGGCTTCAACCCTTTTGAGTTCATAATTTCAAGTGAAGACGTTGAATTAAAGAAACCAAATCCATTACCATATTTAAAGGCAATTCAATTAAGTGGGATAAACAAAAATAATTCAATTGTTTTCGAAGACTCCAATCCAGGATTGAAATCGTCCTTAGCAGCCAAATTGCCTACAATTTTTGTACCTTCTAATATCCCAATCGATCTTGAGGAAAATATTAAATTAGATTGTATTTTAGATACTCTTGGTGATGATAATATTGTGGCAAATGTAATTAAAGGTCCTAAACTAAAAAAATCATATGTAGATTACGGCTTTCTAAATGATTATTTAGTGTCTTTTAGTAATGCAAAAAACTAATTTTTCAAGAATCACCTACAAGTTAAATAATTTATTTTTTGGGTTTCTAAGTGATACTTGGAGGACAAAATCTATTGGTCTAATTTCTGTTTTGACAGGTTATTTTTTGTTCGCTAATTTTCTTACAAAATTTATATCTGAAGGTAAAAATGAGTTGGTTATGGTTCCAATAATTATAATTTTTATTGAAATCATTATAAGAATTAAGCCTTCTTCTAGTTCAAAATTTTATTATATGTGGAACGTAGTTGATAAATTAAGAATTGGTGCGATTTATGCCGTTATACTTGAGGCATTTAAATTAGGCTCTTAAAAGCTATTCTTCATCATCTTCTTCTTCAAGTGGGTAAACAAATCCTTGAGCTTTCCCAGTTAAAACTGATTTACCTAAAGATATAGCTTTTTGAGCTGCTATTGCTGCTTTCCCTTTCCATACAGCATGTCTTTGGTTCCTTTTGCTTTTTGATTTTTTCTTCTTTGGTACAGCCATTCTGTTTCTTTATTTCCATATAATAATATAACCCTTAACTGGTTATCTCCAAAACTTTTTAGTATATTTTGTTTATATACGTCAATTTTTTAAATAAGCATATATGCTTTATTAATCACTTATAAAGATTAGTGTTTAGATCAAAATTCTCATATTCAAATTCTAAATCAAGTTATTCGGATCTTCTAGAAGATATAGAGACGGGAAAAATAGAATCAATATTTTTCTATCCGAGACAGAGAGAAATTGATGTTCTGTACAAAAATGGCGATAAATTTAAAATACCTATCCTTTATAACGATCAATTAATCCTAGAAAAGGCTACTGAAAATAAAGTAGATCTCACTATAAATAATAGTAGAAAAGAAGCTTCAGCTGCTAATTCGTTCGCTTCAATAAGTCTTTTTCTGATTTTTATATTAGCTATAGTCTTAATCTTGAGGAGTACATCAAAATTGGCTTCCAGAGCTCTTGGGTTTACTAAAAATCAAGCAAAATTTGTAACTATTGATGATGTAGAAACAAGATTCGATGATGTAGCTGGTGTTCCTGAAGCCGCTGAGGAATTAAAAGAAGTAATAACTTTTTTGAAAGAACCCAAGAAATTTGAAAGTCTTGGAGCAAAAGTTCCTAAAGGAGTTCTTTTAATTGGCCCTCCAGGAACAGGTAAAACATTATTGGCTAAAGCAATTGCCGGTGAATCAGGAGTCCCTTTTCTCTCAATATCGGCATCAGAGTTTGTAGAACTTTTTGTTGGCGTTGGTGCAAGCCGTGTGCGGGATCTATTCTCTAAGGCTAAGGAAAAATCTCCATGTATAATTTTTATTGATGAAATTGATTCTATTGGTAGACAAAGAGGGTCTGGCATCGGAGGTGGAAATGATGAAAGAGAACAAACTCTTAATCAGCTTCTAACTGAATTAGATGGCTTTGCTGATAATTCCGGGATTATTGTTTTAGCAGCAACAAATAGACCAGATATTTTGGATGCAGCATTGTTAAGACCAGGAAGATTTGATAGAAAAATAGAGGTAATGCTTCCAGACTTAGATGGAAGAAAAAAAATTCTTTCAGTTCACTCACTTTCAAAACCACTTTCAAGCGAAGTTGATTTAGGATATTGGGCTTCTAGAACAGTAGGGTTTTCGGGAGCAGATCTTGCAAATTTGATGAATGAGAGTGCTATTCACTGTGCAAGAGATGAATCTAAATTAATCAGTGATATTCATATAGAAAATGCTCTAGATAAAATTACCATTGGCCTGAGAAGTTCATTAAAAACTTCTCCAAATATGAAAAAAATTATTGCTTATAACGAAGTAGGCAGAGCTATTGTATCTGCTGTTAAGAATGGAATTGAATCAGTTGATAAGATTACGATTTTACCTAGATCTGGATCTCTTGGAGGATATACAAAAATATGCCCTGACGAAGATGTAATTTCTAGTGGTTTGATTTCAAAAAAATTATTATTTTCAAAAATTGAAATTGCTCTAGCTGGAAGAGCAGCAGAAACGATAGTTTTTGGTGAAAATGAAATTACACAATGCTCTATAAATGATATCTCTTATGCGACAGATATCGTAAGGGAAATGGTTACAAAATATGGATTTTCAATTATTGGTCCAATTTCAATGGATTCTGATAATAATGAAATGTTTTTGGGAGATGGATTATTTAGACGAAAGCCTCTCATAGCAGAAAACACTAGTTCTAGAATAGATAATGAAATCATAAAGATTTCAAAAATTTCATTAAATAATTCAATAAAAATTTTGAAAAAAAATAGAGTTTTACTAGATAAATTAGTTGATATACTTTTAAACCAAGAAACTATAGATAAAAAAGTTTTTAAATTAACAACTTCTAAATTGTTGAAAGTTTGATTTAATTGTTTTAAATTAAATAAAAAATATTATATTTTCTTGATAATTAAAAACAATACAACAAAGTTATTAGTTACACTTTCATTCTTACTTATTCTTCCTCTTGTACAAAAACAATGGTTTAACTTGTATTTATTCAATATTAATGATATTTCCTTTTATTCAATTCTTTATTATATTAGCGGTACAATATGTCCATTATTGGTAAGTTTAAACTCTTTAAAAAACTATACATACTTTAATTTTGATAAGAATAAAATATATGGTAAAAATATAATTAAAGGTCAAAGATTATTTTTTTTAGTAGCAATAAATTTGATATTTCTCTCGTATTTTATAGTTGATTATGTATACATAAATTTTGATCTTATATTTAATTTATTTTTTGAAGGAATTAATTTACCAAAACCGGATATTATTCAGCAAATTTTTTTCATATTTCTAATTTCTATTTTATTGATTTTTAAAAAATCTAGGTTTTTATTAAAAAAATTAATCTTGGTAAATTTTATTTTGATTTCTTTTTATCTTTGGCATCTTCAAATTAATAATATTAATGTTAATGATCAGTTTCATATTTATAGATATTTCGATTTAAATGATTTAAATTTAATTAATCTTTTTATCTTAGTCGCTATAGAAATTTCTTTTTTTACGTGGTCTTATATATCATATAAAACTAATTTAAGTGATTGGATCGTGCGCATACCTCAAAAAAGGGATTTATCCCCCCTTTTGAATATGTTGATTTTTTATTTTTTTATAATTATTTACTACTCAATACTTACTTAAAAGGCTTACTTAAAAGTTTCTAATACTTCTATAATGCAGAAAAATATTCCTTACTACCTTTGGGGTCCTCTAACATTGTTTTCTCCCCGGGAGTCCAATTTGCTGGACATACTTCATCTGGGTTTGCCGCAACGTATTGATAACCTTGAAGAATCCTTAGTGTTTCATCAACATTTCTACCTACAGGAGCCTTGTTAACAGTCGTGTGCATAACTACTCCTTCAGGATTGATAAGAAATAAACCTCTATCTGCCTCTCCATCATCATTAAGAACATTATACGCTTGGCAAATTTCTCTTTTTAAGTCAGAAACTAACGGGTAGTTAATATCACCTATTCCACCTTCATTTCTTGGGGTTTGTATCCAAGCTAAATGACAGTGTTTGCTATCAACTGATACTCCAAGTATTTCAGTATTAAGTCCTGAGAAATCTTGATATCTATCACTAAATGCAGTGATTTCAGTTGGACATACAAATGTAAAATCTAATGGGTAAAAGAATAAAACAACCCATTTACCTCTTAGACCTGAAAGTGTAATCTCCTTAAACTCTTGATCATATACTGCTGTAGCACTAAAGTCTGGTGCTTCTTGGCCAACTTTTAAGCTCATGAAAAAATTTGTCCTTATTTAAATTATGTATGGTCTGAATGACCGTAATAAGTATTATAATTTTATAGATAATGAATTAGCAAGTTTTTTTTAATTCTAATGAAATGGCATTATTCCTTTACTAGGAAATTTACAATTTTGAATCATAGTAAACTTTTAAAAAATCTCAAAAAGGAGTTAATTAAATATCCCATTAAAAGGCTTGACAATAAAAATTCTAATTAATAGAAATTTTATTTTTTTTAATATTCCTTTAAATTTAACTCCTTATAATTAAAATTATCCCTTTTAGTATTTTTAATTATGGCTAAATATATTGAAAGACTAAAAGATAAAGTTAAAATAAAAAAATTTGATTCTAATCAGCCAATTGGAGCTTGGGTTTTTGTAATTATATTAAATATAGTCGGATTTGCTGGTTATTTTTACTTAAAGGTAAACCATATACAACTAGGTAGTTAATAATTTATCTTATTTCTTTTTTAATTGAGCGACAAAAAATTTTTAGTCTTTCATTTCTCGTTAAGTCAGGTAAAGTCCATATTGATTCTATTTCAGGTATTGGATCATTACTCCATTCTTTGAATTCCTCCATTATCGAAGCATTATTTAGTTTAGATGTGGTCTTTTTTCGTTTTTTTAAATATTTTCTTATTTCTATAATATTCGCTTCAATATATTCCCTCATAATAAATACTTAAACTTATACTAATTTATCATCTTGCTAGTTCTGCTTTATTAAAAAATTTAATTAGACGTTTTGAACTGCTTGAAAAAGTCCAAAAGAATAACCCCCGATTAGAATCCAGCCAAGTACACTTGATATTATTGTTGATCTTCTATTGTGTCTCCTGATAGCTGATTCAATCATTTCATTAACTTCATCTCTATTGAGGTATTCTTTGCTAGAGTTTTTTTTCATTTTTTTTTCTTTTAACAATAAACGAATTTATAAGAAAGTGAGCTCAAGTATTTTTACTTAAAAGTAAGAATTTTATATTTAATGATTTTATAAATATTTTTAATATTTAGTATTAAATTTATTATGAAATTTTAAGAGTAATTTTTAAAATTGTAAGATAAAATATTTGAATTAAAAGATCTTAGTTTTTTCTATACAAACAATGGATATTAATGATAAATCTGTTTTAGAAATGCTTAATAAACTTATTGCTATAAATAGACTAAATAAAACTCAAATACTTCAAATGGTGAATTTAGTTTCACTATCAAATGATATCAATGATTTAAAAGATAATTTAAAATGGGAAAGTTCTAAATCATTTCATCAAAATATTTAAAATATATAATTTCATTCTTAGATAATGATTTATTTATGAAATTTAAACAAGAGATAAATAATAAATAAATAAATTACGAATTTTTATAAATAATTTATATAAGTTGTTCAAATAAATTTTTGATAATAAGTTTTTTCATAAGATACTTTCTCTTGATTACAATAATTAAGTGTTGTTTTCTTGTCCTTGCTAAATGATTTAAATAATATCGTAGAAGTGATGATGATTATTAATATGATTAGTAAATCTCCAACAGTAATCCCTCTCTCCTTAAGATTCATAGTAAAGTACTTATTCTGTTTAAATATAGCCTTTTTTATTTAATAAATTAATATTTTTTACAAACATGCTAAAAAGTATATTAAGAGAATATAAAAAGATTATAAAAATATTAAGACTATAATCATTTGAATCATAATAAATATAGATGAATCACAAATATGGAAGTCAAAAAAAAAATTAGTAGATCTAACACTCCTAATTTCTTCTCTAAAGAGATGATAATCACAAAAAAATCTCTTAACAAAAATCAACTCAAATTTACTTACCAAAAACAGTTAATATCAGATCTAGATTATAAGCACAAGGAATGGTCAAAATCTATTGAGAGTGAGTTTTAAAAGCTTTCTTTGATTATATTTAAAAGCTTATTTCTTTTATTTGTATTTTTCTCTTCCAAATGAAGTGTTACTTCATCATTAATGATAGGTTTTGCTTCATAAGCAAGATACCAAAGAACAAATCCGACAGGAAATATTAAAATATGCATAGCAAAATTAGTTGACTTAAATCAAATATAGTGCAACACTTGTAAAGTGCAAGTGTGACACTAAATTTTTTTAATTATGCCCTCTCAGAGGAAAAGAATTGGTTTTTTGCCAAGTGAAGAAGTTCATGAAATTATTGAAAAATTGTGCACAGCTAATGAATTTAGTCAGTCAAAAGTCACAGGTTTATTGGTTGAAGAAGCTTTGAGGTCTCGAGGAGTATTAAATGGATCTTTTTGTTCAAATACAATTAATAATGGAGATTTGATCAATTTTTACTTTGATCAAGAAAAATTCTCTGAAAATAATAAATCTCCACTTAATGGGGACGACTATATAGTTAATAAAAAAGTATTATCTAATGATATCAAAATGATGCATGAATTTATTGAGTTTAAGTATTTTAAGAAAGTTATGAAGCGAAATAGCAATATTTTTGAATAATTAGTGTCACACTTCTAATGTTTATATGAGATCGTTTTTTAATGGAATTTAGCAATTAAGCAATAAAAAATATATATGAGACTATTTCTAATCAACTTCTTAAAAGGACCCAAAATAAATTGAATATTTAAATATTAAGCGGACTAAATCCTCGTGGAGATATGAACCTTAGCCCGCTTTAAAAAAATAGCACTAAAAAAATATAAATACAATAAGTATGAAAATATACTTTTGATTTAAAATTGGAATATAAAAATTTAAAATATAAATCGTAGAAAGTGAATTAAATGAAGACAAACAGGATCTAATATGTGATCTTCTTGAAAATCTTCAACAAATAGAGAAACTTAAAAATAAAGATATAAGAATTTTGCTTGATAAGATAGTTAGAAAATATGGAGGAAAAGTAGTAAATAAATGAAACGCTTATAAATACCACTATTAGCTTTTCTTCCTTTACCAAATGTTGTACATAGCTCCCATTTTTATAATCAAAGGGAACTTATAGTCACCTTATAAAGGACTAAGGAATCTATAGAGTTAGCAAAATACCTTAATGATAATTGTGTAGTTTAATATTCAGCATATTGGTGACCTAATTGCCTTAATCAAAGTGAACTATTTGGTATGTAAGCTTATAGGGAACTTAATGTAGTTGAATGTGCTAGAGATGGCATAAACAGTCAAACTCAATTATGCATAGATAAAAGAATTAAAGGGTTGCCGACATGGGAAATAAATGGATAACTAATTTTAGGTGTACTTTCACTAAAAGAGTTATCAAAGTTGACTCGATTTAAGAATTAAGGAAAAAGTAAGTAGATTAATTGTTAGATATTAAAGGTTAATTCTTGAGTCCCTTTCATACAACCTCCAGCTGGATAATTAATTAATTTTTTTGATATTAATCCAATACTGATAGCAAGTATTCCAATACCAACTAAAGCTCTGGATCTTTGGCTTGAGATGAGATATTTCATTGAAAGTTTATAGTTATTAAATAGTAGTGATTATGAGATTATTATGTGGATTTTTTAAGAAAAAAATAACAAGTAACACTATATCTATAATTTTTTAAAAATAATTTTTAAATATAAGATTATTTGAAAATCCTTTACCTATAAATTCTTATACTTCTTCTTCTAGCATTTTTAGTTTGTATTTGACAGTCTTCTTATAATTAAAAAGACACTATTCTTTTTTCATGGAAAATAAAGGATTTAATGTTACCCAAGGAATGGCTTTGTTACTTTTGAAGCCATTAAATTTACCTGCTAACTACGTCCTTAATCTCATAATTTATATAACTAACCCTAGCAACAATATTGGTTACTAAGAGTCTTACCAAACTGGTTTCGTTCTCCTCCAACCTTGAGCGATTAACTTTTTCCATTCTTCTCTAGCTTTATCAACTTTAAGTTCTTCTCTGGTTGTCATAAGAGGTGGTTCTTTTCCTAAAACACCAAGAATTCTTCCAGAGTCAATAAACATATATTCAAAGAATTTATCTTTATTTTGCTTATTCTTTGAAAATCTTTTAACCCTTGAACGATTCGAGTTTATAAGCCAAAAATCTTCTGTCAAGCTTAATTATTTTATGTTTTATCAATCGGCGCCATTGTTAATCCTTTGCTGCAGAGTTGCTCATGATATAGCTCTGCCTGTTCAAGATTACCATTCCATACTTCCGCCGATCTGGTCTTGTCAACTTTGATGGTTAGATCCCACGCCCTTTTTTCATTCATGCCAGGGATTATTGTTAAAAGACAATTTGCGACATGTTGAAAAGTATTAAAACTATCATCAAGAACTATTACCCTTGCTTCTGGATATTTTGCTTTAGATTTCTTTTGATCTAATACTGTACTGAGTGAATTAAACATTATTGTCTGTAATAGTTTAAGTCAATTAAAAATTTCAACTAATTTATTCAATTGATAAGTATTGAAAATGTCTCGAGCGTGACTTGAACACGCGACCTGCGGGCTATGAATCCGCCGCTCTAACCAGCTGAGCTACCGAGACATGGGAATATTGTAAGGCATTGGTTGTACTTAATTACCATTTTGAAAATTTATTTGTTTGTGGGCCTCATATATAGCAATTCCGCATGCTACAGAAAGGTTTAGACTCCTAACACCTTTTTGATCATTGTTTCCAGTCTGTAAATTTGGCATAAATATTGATATTAAAAAGTCGCTTTTACCAATAATAGAATCTGGTAATCCTGAATCTTCTCTCCCAAATAGCAAAATATCATCTTGCTTAAATTTAAAATCCTTCAAATATAATCCATTTTTTTTACTAAAAGAAATTATTCTTTTTCTATCTTTTGACTCCAAAAATTTATCAAAATTCTCATACTGATTAACAGTTACTAGAGGCCAATAGTCTAATCCTGCTCTTTTTAAATATTTATCTTCTAGTTTAAAACCTAAGGGCTCTATAAGATTTAAAGATATATTAAATGCAGCACATGATCTGGCAATATTACCAGTATTTTGAGGGATTCTAGGTTCAAAAAGAGCGACTTCCAATTTTAAGAAGGTATTTCAATACTTATTTCATCTATTTTGATTGCTCTGCCGTTTATTGCCAGCCAATTATCTTTTGATATTTTGGTTATTCTTTTTTGAAGATCGCCGATTCTTTCAATATAAGTATTACCAATTTTATATTCAGAGACCAGACTCCAACCTACTTGCTCTCCAACAATAAATGTTATGCTTTTTCTTTTTATTAAGAGACTTAAAATTGAATTCATTTTTGTTGACCATTCATCTTGTTCCTTTCCAATACTATCCATAACGAATCCACCAATCGAATCTATTAATAATGGACCTTCTTCTTTCCTTAATGTTTTTAATAGATCTGTCGTTTCTATTAATTTCCAATTTTTTGGTCTTCTTTTTCTATGTGAATTAATTTTATCTTGCCATTCTTTATCATCTACATTGTTTTCAGATAAGGCCACATATGATAAATTTTTTACCTCCTTTGCTAAGTGCTCTGCAAATTCACTTTTGCCACTCTTTGTCCCTCCTGTAATAAAAACTATGTGAGATGAATAATCACTAATACTTAAATCATTGGCATTCATGAATTCTCTATTATTTAGAGAAATACCACCATGTTGCTAAAGGTATAATTGTGGCAGCAATTAACAAACCAATAACTATATATGTAGCAGTTGAACTCTCAGTATCTTCTGATCTCATAGTGTTAAAATTTGGATCCACTACAGGGTTATTAATAGATGAGGGCTGACTTTTTTCGTAATTAATTATAGTTTTCTGTTGAGTAATACCAAAAAATTTATTTATACTAGTAATTTCTTTTGCGTATGTAGTAGAGGGGACAAGAATAAAAATTAAACCAGTAACGATAAGTGAGAGAATATATTTATTGATTTTTGGATTCATTTTAGGGAGTTTTGGTTAATTATATATTAAAAAACATATGTTTGAGTATTTTTAAATGTACTAAACAATATAATATTTGCATAATTTAAATAGAATTAACATATCTAATATATGGAATTCAATGGGAAATCATTAATATTAATCGGTTCAATACTCTTTATTTTTCAAATAGCAAATTTCATTTCTATAGATATAATTACTCCTGAGCTTGAAAGAGCACAAGTATTAGCAGCAATTGCTTCATTAATTATTATTTTGATAGGTTTTTTATTTAAACAATTCGAACCTTTAGCTGGTGATAAAGCGGAATTAAAAGGAGAAAATAAGTTTCACTTCGATAGAAACATTCCGGATGACGTTATTGATGAACTTGCATGGGGTTCTGAAGCGATATTAACCTCTACTGCAGCAGCAGCAATATTAATCCACAATGATGGCGTAAATATATTAAGAAGAGGAATCACTTCAGGAGATGATAATGAGTTTAAACCTGGGGAAACTTGTTTGAGATCTATAAAAGACATGAAATTAATATCATTAGCAAACACTAAATTTTATCCGGGAAGAGATGAATTTTTTGATTTTTGTGCCGATATTCCATCTATCTTAGTTGTACCTATAAATAATAAGGCTTTTATATTAATAGGAGGCTGGAGTACTAAATGTTTTACTAAGTCTGATGAAAAATGGATAAATAACTGGTCGAAAAAAATTAATAATATTTTTTCAAAAAATAAAATTTAAAAATAAATTATTGATTTAACTCTTTTATCTGTTGCTTTAAAACTTACTGATTCAGTATTTAAATTATAGTAAGCATTTTCTGAATTTATTTCATATTTATTATCATTATTTTCATCCTTAATTATATATTTAACTGGATTAAAAAATTCAATTATGTTTTCAGAGCCCAATATGGCCTTTGCTGAATTTAAGATTATATTTTGATTTTCTAATCTTATATTACCCTCTAATAGATAATTAGACTTTTCTATATTCCAAATAAAATTATCTGCATATAAAATATCCTCATCTTTTTTAAGAGTTTTTAATTTAACATTTCCTTTCAATTTTAGTAGTTTATTGTTGTCTGATAATGTAGATTCCTCTGAACTAATAATATATCTAGTTTCTTCCCCATTGAAAATATTTATGATAGGTTTTTTTAATTCGAACTTTAATTCAATATTGTCATAACTTGAATTTGAACTGGTAATTGAATATAGTTTATCTCCTCTCTTAGAAAAAATAGTCATATCTAAACTGTCTATTTTTTGTGTTACTTTATTTTCATCAATTAAATTTGGTGCGCAACCAAGCACAAATAATGGAAGGAAAATTATTAATCTATAAATGTTGCTCATATTCCAGTTTATTTATGATTGGAGTGGGTTTAGGAAGACTTGAGTTACTAACTAATAATCCCCAACTTAATTGTTGTTTCCAAGGAATATCAACTCTGTATAAAGAACCAAGTTGTTCATTAATTTTTGTAGATAATTCGGGCAATAAAGGTAGTAATAATAATCCTATTATTCGGGTACTTTCTAAAACGTTATAAATAATTTCCTTAACTAGAGGTAGATTATTTTTCTCTTTTATTAACAGCCATGGCTGATTATCATTCAAATACAAATTTGTATTAATTGCTAGGCTAAGCACTTCATTTGCTGCTAGATCTAATTTGTAGATATCAAAGTTATAAATATAGTTTTCAACTGCAATTTTTACATGATTCTCTAATTTATTTTCACTTAAAAATTTTTCATTAGTTGGCACTTTATTATCAAACCATTTTCTAGACATAGATGATGTTCTATTTAATAAATTACCAATTGTATTAGCTAAGTCATTATTAATAATGTCAACAAATCTTTTATCTTGAAAATCTCCATCATTTCCTAGTGATATGTCTTTAATGAGGTACCACCTTACAGGATCATTCCCATATTTAGAAAGCAATAAATCAGGGTCGAGTACATTTCCCAAGCTTTTACCCATTTTTTGCCCCTCTCTTGTAAGAAACCCATGACCAAAAACTTTTTTAGGAACTTGCATATTGGCAGAAATGAGCATTGCAGGCCAATATACAGCATGGAATCTCAGTATATCTTTGCCAATTAAATGAACATCAGCTGGCCATCCTCCATTAATTGATTCCTTTAATGAATGATCTGACGTATCAGAACTAATGGCAGTTACATATCCAAGTAAAGCATCAAACCATACATAAAAGGTATGTTTATCGTAACCAGGGACAGGTATTCCCCATGAGACATTTGTTCTTGAAATTGAAAAATCCTTTAATCCTCTAGAAACAAAATTTATAATTTCATTCTTTCTTTCTATTGGCTCTATAAACGAAGGTTGGTTGATTATTTTCTCAATTTCTTTTTGATATTTCGAAAGCCTAAAAAAGAGATTCTCTTCATTTTTCCATTCTAGATTTTTTTGATGTATTGGACACTTGTATGTTGATGAGTTTTCTGGATTATCTTTAAATTCTTCACAACCGACACAATACCAACCTTTTTGAACTCCCATATATATATCATCTGATGCTTTTACTCTTTCATAAAATTCATTTACAACAAATTCATGTTGTTTTGAACTTGTTCTTATAAATTTATCAAAGGATATATTCCAATTTTTCCAATTAATATTAAAGATTTTTGAGATTTCATCACAATGTGATTTTGGTTCAATACCCTTTTCAATAGCTGTTCTTTGTATTTTCAAACCATGTTCATCAACACCTGTGATGAAAATAACATCTTCACCTACAAGCCTTTTATACCTAGCTATTGAGTCACAAATTATTGTTGTATATACACTTCCTAAATGAGGTTTATCATTAACATAGTATAAAGGGGTAGTAATGACATAAGTCATAAAGCTTTTTTATTAATACTAACAGATATTTTTTAAACTAATAACAACCTATTATATTTATTATTTTATTAATAAATAAATTCTAAAAGATTAGTATCATTTATAATATATTTAACTTTATATATTTTATTAATATATATTTCTATTGATACAAAAAGAGTAATAAGTATTTCTAGTGAATAATCCGGAAAATAAACCAAAGCAATATTTCTTTTATGATTTATCCACTTAACAAATACTATTTTAAAAAAAGGTTTTTTTTCATTCTTAAAAAATAATTTTAAATACTTAAATTTATCATCTTTTAAAATATTATTATTCTCTGTTTGTCTATTCTTTGAGTAATCAATAATCTTAGAGACAAAATTTATATTAAGATTTTCGTAATTATTAATTTTATAATATACTTGTCTTTGTATAATTAAATCAAGATATCTCCTCAATGGTGAAGTACATTGTACATACATTTTAAGTCCTAATGATTCATGTATTCCGGGCTTAGTTGTTATATAACTTCTTCCCATATATTGTTTTAATACTATATATTTTATTTCACTATCACTATATCTATTAATTATTTCAGATGGATTGCAATTTAATTTCTGTGTCCGAAATGCAGCTGCTAAATTATATTTATTTAAAAATAAACTTGTTACATAACCCATTAATATCATTGATTCTGCAACTATAACTTGTGATATTGTTTTCTCCAATCTTTTAAGTATAACTTTATCCTTATGTAACTTAATTTTACTATTAGGACTTTCAAAAATAATTGCTCCATGTTTTTTTCTGAATTTAATACTTTTTTTTAATAAATTTTTAATCTCAATTAATTCAACTTCTTCTTGAGGTTCTAATTCTAATATTTCATTTGCATCTTCATATGTTAATTGATATTTTGGTTTTATTATTGCTTCAGTTATTTCATAATTATTTATTGATCCATCGTCATTGAATTCTATCGCTGCACTAATAGTTTCTGAAATTTTATTTTGAGCTAGATTTGCCTTTTCAAGGATATCTTTAGGTAGCATTGGGACATATTGATCAATTAAATATAAACTGCTATTTTTCCTTCTTGCATCTAAATCAATATCAGAGTCATGCAAAAAGAGCTTACATGGGTTACTAATATGTATCCATAAAATTTTTATATTTCCTTCCTTTATTTCAAAAGAAATAGCGTCGTCTACTTCATGTGGATCATCAGAGTCAATAATATATGTTTTTAAATTAGTTAAATCTTTCAAATATTTGAGATATTATTTATAACGCCTACTTTATTCAATATGAAATTATCCTTCAGGATTTACGAAGGGTAAAAGAGCAACAATTCTGGCTCTTTTTACAGCTAATGTAAGATCTCTTTGTTGCTTTGAGGTTAAACCAGTCATCCTCCTTGGTAGGATTTTACCCCTCTCAGTTATGAATTTTTTTAGTAGTTCCACATCCTTATAGTCAATAGGATCGCCAGGTTTGATAGGTGATAATTGTTTTTTAAAAATTGAATTAGGCATGATTTAATTTGATTACTTTATTTCTTTGTGAATTGTCATTCTGTTTAAATGAGGATTAAACTTTTTTAGTTCTAATCTTTCAGTTGTATTTCTTCGATTTTTTTCGGTAGTATATCTTGAGACACCATTAGATCTTTTAGGATCTGTGCTTGTCCTTGCTTCAGTACATTCCAGGGTCACTACAACTCTTGTCCCTTTTTTGGCCATTTTAAATAATACTTTATTGTATAATTTTCTATTGTACATCTTCAACAAACTTTTTTGAAGATATACTCAATTCTTTTTATCATCATTGATTAAAAAATATATATGAAAGTTTCTCAAAACTGGTTGAAAAATTTAGTTGAAATTACTTCTACTCCTGAAGATCTCTCTGAGAAGTTGTCTATTGGTGGATTTGAGGTTGAATCATTAGAAGATTGTTCAGTAAATGTAAATGGCGTTGTTTTAGGTAAGGTCTTATCTGTTTTAAGACACGAAGGATCTGACAAACTTTCAATTTGCCAAGTTGATATTGGTACTTCAAAGAATTTACAAATTATCTGTGGTGCGCGCAATATTAAACCAAATATTTATGTTTATGTTGCTACTGTCGGCGCGAAATTAAATGCAGTTGATTTAACTATTAAAAGAAGTGAAATCAGAGGTGTCATGAGTGAAGGCATGATATGTTCACTGCAGGAGCTGGGTTTAGAGGACTCTAGCGAAGGGATAGAGATAATTGATGAAGATTTAGCCTTGAAACATGAATTGGGCACTCCAGCATCTTATTTACTTCAATTAGATGATTTTGTATATGATTTAGCAATTACAGCTAATAGACCTGACGGAATGTCGGTTATAGGTATAGCACGCGAAATTTCTGCTCTTTTAGAATCAAAATTAAATTTTCCAGAATTAAAACATAAATATAATATTGATTTACTTAAAGGAATTCAACTTTGCCCACAGGCTATAACATCTGATTGCATTTATACAATAAGCTGCATTGATGGTGTAAATGGAAATAAATTATCGCCAAATTGGCTTAAAAACCGCATAGAAAAATCAGGTATAAAATCTATTAATCTTCTTGTTGATTTGACAAACTACATTCTTTTAGAACAAGGCCAACCTTTGCATGCGTTTGATAAAGATAAACTATCAAACTTAATTGGTAAGGAAGTGTCTCCAGAAGATTTCTCTGTAAGAAAAGGCAAGGATAACGAAAGCCTTATATGTTTAGATGGTAAAGAATATGACTTAAATGAAAGTGTCACAGTTATTACTTGTTGTGACAAACCGGTAGCTATTGCTGGGGTGATAGGTGGTTTAGAGACTTCTGTAACTAGTACTACCTCATCTATTTACCTTGAAGGCGCTGTTTTTAATCCCGTAACTATAAGAAAATCTTCAAAGGCGGTTGGAATAAGAACAGAATCTAGCAGCAGATATGAAAAGGGGATTTCATCTAAAAATACAATAGGTGCTGTTACCAGGGCGATTAATCTTTTAGAAGAAAATTTTACTATTAATTTGCCAACCATCAATGCTTCTAATTTAATAAAGAATGATGATATTTTTATTAAATTACGGCGAAATCGAATACATAAAATTCTTGGCCCATTAATAATTAACGATCAATTTGAAAAAAGAAATTTATCTGACAATGAAATAGTTGATAAATTAACACTCATAGGTTGTACATTAAAGAGTAAAGAATATGGCTGGGATGTAGCAGTAATTCCTAATAGATCACAAGATTTAATAAGAGAAATAGATTTAATTGAAGAAATTGCAAGATTAATTGGGTATGACAGATTCGACTTAAAACTTCCTAATCCAATTAAGCCTGGAAAATTATCATCAGAGCAACTGGCATTGAGAAAAGTAAAAAATGGTTTTACAGAAAATGGTTTTAACGAGGTAATTAGCTATTCTCTTGTTCCAGAAAATAAAGAAACCCTTATAAAAATTTCT
This sequence comes from Prochlorococcus sp. AG-459-A02, assembly GCA_003212055.1. GTDB lineage: Bacteria > Cyanobacteriota > Cyanobacteriia > PCC-6307 > Cyanobiaceae > Prochlorococcus_A. Next base: position 2,222 of record QCQW01000015.1, on the reverse strand, counting down.
AATCCTTTGTTATTAGAAACAAGCTGCCTTAGAGATAATATCTGGAAAGAACATTTGGAGATTGTAAACCGTAATATTAAAGCTGGACAAACAAGTTGTTATATATTTGAAATTGGAAATGTTTTTTATAAGAATACTGAGATCATTCAAGAAGAAGTGCTAAATGGTGCAATTTTTGGGAATAGAAAATTTGGGAAATGGGTAAATTCGGTTAAGGATAATGATCTTAATTATTACCAGGCCAGAGGAAAGTTAAAAGAAGCTTTATCGTGTCTGAATATAAAAATTGATGATAAACCTACTGATTCAATAGATTTTCTTCATCCAGGAAGAACAGCTAGATTAATTATTGAAGGGAAAGATGCAGGTTATTTTGGAGAAATTCATCCCAAACTAATATTAGAAAAGAAGTCTTTAAAAAAAGTTTATTTATTTAGCATAAATGTTGCTAACCTCTTGGGAGCTAGTACAAGAAAAAATAAATGGATTCCAATATTTAAGCAATACCCAATTGTTCCTAAAATTGAAAGGGACATAAATTTTATTTTCAGTAAGAAATTTTTAATTAGTGATATAACTTCACAAATAAGAAAATCAGGAAAAAATCTTTTAGAGGATGTTCATTTAATCGATGTTTTTGAAGATATTAAACTTGGGGAGGATTATATAAGTTATACATTTAGATTATCTTATAGAAATAAAGATAAAACATTACTGGAATCAGATATTAAATCAATTCATTCAAGTATCATCTCTAAAATAGAAAAAAGTTTTAACACAAAATTGAGAGATTAATTGTCTTGAAAGTCTTAATTAAGACTTTAAACGAGTCTATAGATAACTCTCAAATAAGATAAGTAATAATCCTATAAAACTGATTAATGTTGTATTATATATTACATGATCAGTCTACTATCTCTTTTGCTATCTTCAGTGCTGTGGGTACAAGTTCCACAGTGGTCAGATGATTGGTCAAAATGCTCTGTTGACGTACCAGATGCTTCATGTCATTGGTATATAACTGCACCTGATAATACTTTTGGGGAAGGGTTTGATTGGGCTAGCGCTCCATGGTTTGATGCTAATGGATTAAGTGATGTTCCTAGTATTGACAAGCAAACTGCTATTCAAAAGCTTCAGTCCAAGTAGTACTGTCTTTAAGGCAGTACGAGTAGATATAAAACTCCTTTATAACAATACTTTTTAGCTATTATTATTTCCTTGGACATATAAAGGACATATTTCATTGATTTATTATTCTATTTTTAATTTTTCCCAGGTATTAAGAGTAAGAAGTGTATGGTTTATTCAAATGAAAAATTTATTATCTTATTTATCTATTATGAGACTATATAATAGACCAATAATAAGTCTCATTTAGGAAAACTTATACAGGTAATTTTGTTAAATCAAATTTAATTTTAATTTATACATAATTGTTGTTCTCATGAATTTTAATAATAAACAATAGATGAAGATCAGCAATTTATCACTTCACAGCTTTCTTATTTAAGACTATAAAATAGACTTATAATAAGTCTTAAATAAGAATAAGTATACTAACTTCTGTATAGATTTTTTAGTAATTGATACGCTTCATTTAATTTTCTCATTTGATCTGTTGATCCTCCAGCATCTGGATGCGTCTCTAAGGCTATTGATTTATAGGCCTCCCTGATTTTACGAAACGTATGAGCTGATCCTGCGGATGTTGATAAATTTAATAATTTAAGTGCTCCATTTACTGTCATTGTTGAGTCCAACGTTTCAAATGAATTTGATCTGTTATTTCGCTTAAATCTACTTACAAACCTTCTCATAAGTGTTGGTATTCTATTAATTAGATCTGAAGTAGCAAAAGGGTCTTCTAAAACGCCAATCATTAATAAAACAATTTCAAGGGACGGATTTTTCTTTATCCAAAATGGACATAATTCAGACATTAATTTATTGGCTGCACTCCACGTGAAGGGGAGATTTTCAGTTCCTTCAAGATTTGGCCATATATCTCTTCCAAACCAATCCATCGAAGCTTCTACTACATGATCATTAGGAACTGATCCATATAAGTTTTTCCAATGACTAATTAATTCAATTCGACATTTTATTAATTCAGTTTCTTTAATTGTATTAATTTGAATATCATTAAAATTCTCGTTTAATTTTTCACTATTAATACTTCTTCTTAAATTCTTGACTTTTTTATCAACAAAATTGGGAAG
>QCQW01000014.1 GCA_003212055.1 Prochlorococcus sp. AG-459-A02 | reverse complement strand
AGAAGATAATTCGCCAGCAAAATTTTTAAATTTTTTTATTCGATGAATATCTTGTTTAGTTTTTTTTAAATTTAAAGAAAATAAATAATCTCTATTATTAATTTCGCAAATACCATACAAAAAAAAATTTTCAGAAATGACAAATGAAGAATCGAAATTTCCATCAATTGATTTAGATAGTTGTCTAGGTTCTTGAACTGAATCAAGATATTTATTTTGACTTCTATAATTTGCTGATGCCTCTTTAAAAATTTGAAACCAAACTGCCTTGGTAATCTGATCTATCCACAACAAATAAAAATTATTTTTAAAGTTTATACATTTATAAGATTTACCACCATATCCATGAAAATTATTTTTAATATTATATTTTTTACTTGTTAATTTCTGAGGATACGCTGCTTTGTCATTAAATGGTCTTGCAAAAATGGCATTCTCATTTTGACCTTCACCAGCAACATCAATCCAAAAAATGGTATCCCTAATAATAGTTAATTCCTTAAAAGCTTTTTTAGATTCAGTTTGCCTAACTTTTAACTTATCATCATTACTCATTTAAAAAAAATATAAAGAAAGTAAATTAAAGTGCTAGTATTTTTATAGCTAAACTCTTAATTAAAAACTTTTTTAACGTGGCAAACCATTTTTCACAACTTGCAAAAAAGTCGAGAACAAATGGAAGCTCAGAAAAAATTGCAAAAGAACAAACAGGTAGGCCATCTCTCGACATTTATAAACTTGGTGATGAGGTATTGAGACAAAATTCCACAAGAATAACTAAGGTTGACGAATCGATTAGAAAACTTGCTAGAGAAATGCTTCAAAGCATGTATGCCGCTAAAGGAATTGGACTTGCTGCACCTCAAATTGGTATCAACAAAGAGCTACTTGTCATAGATATAAATTTTGAAGATGCAGCAGCAGAACCTCTAATATTAATCAATCCAGAAATTACAGACTTTGGAACAACCCTTAATTCATACGAAGAAGGCTGCTTGAGTATACCTGGCGTCTATTTGAATGTAGTAAGACCATCAACTATAAAATTAAAATTTAGAGATGAAATGGGGAGACCACGTAAAATGAAAGCAGATGGACTTCTGGCGAGGTGTATTCAACACGAAATGGATCACTTAAACGGAATATTATTTGTTGATAGAGTTACATCAAAAGATGATTTGAACAAAGAACTTATAAAGGTAGGGTTTAACGAAAAAGACGTGATTTCTATGAATTAATCTAATGGCTGAAACTACAATATTTTTAAAAATAATTAATGAAGAAATACCCTGTGATAAGCTTTATGAAGATGAGTTGTGTATTGCGTTTAATGATATCCAAGCGCAAGCACCAGTTCATTTTTTAGTCATTCCAAAAAAACCAATTATAAGTTTATTAGATTGTATTGAAGAAGATGAAAATTTATTAGGGCATTTACTTTTTGTTGGCAGCAAAATAGCCAAATCAAAAAATTTAACTAATTGGAGAACAGTAATTAATACAGGAGTAGAATCGGGACAAACAGTTTTTCATTTACATATTCATTTTTTATCTGGAAGAAAAATGAATTGGCCCCCAGGATAAAACTCTCGAAAGAAATGTTTATGGGTTATAAATAAGTAAAAACAAAATGAATACACCAGATTCCTTAAATACAGAATCCAAAAATTTATTCAATTTAATCTCAAAAAATTGGGAAGATCTAGACGATTCACTCAAAACTAAGTTAATAAAAATATGGAGAGTTTTAACTTATAAATGGCAATTACAAATTTTATTTAATCTACCTTTTCTTTTGTGGTGGCTATTAGATAAATCTTTTCCAAAAGTTCATAAGTTTGATGCAATAATCTTGAATTACTTAAATCTACCTGACTGGGCACTTTCATTTATTGGCTTTGGTCAATAGACTGCTAAAAGTTATAATTTACCTTATAAAACTTGTCGAGCAATGAATAAAGCAGTTAATAATAAATCAAAAATACTTTACCAATTACAAAAACTAAGGAAGCTTTCTCAGCCATTTTTTCTTCCCATAGATCAATGTAATGGCTTTCAATTCATTTGGCTTTTAATTTCTCTTTTATTTTGTGTTGGTGGAGTAGTACTTGTTGGTCTTACAGGAATAATCAATTTTTTTGAAAGCTTTCAACCAATTTTTCTTGAAAAATATTTCGGAGGTGTAGTAAGTACTGTCAATTCAATTTGGGCTGGTAGCTGGGGATTGCTTTTCTCTGCCTTATTCCTAATTGGATCAGGCAGCTTTTTTAGCTTAAGACGTCAATTAAAAAACCGTAGATGGTTACATTGGTTATTCCTTGCAATAATTGTATTAATGCTTTTAGCTGTAAACGGAATAAACGCAGGAATTGGATTCATTGCAAGAGATTTAACAAATGCTTTAGTAGAAAAACAAGAAGATGGGTTTTATCGGATATTGGGGATTTACGCTTGTTGTTTCGCTGTTGCTCTACCAATACGTGTTTCCCAAATATTTTTTACATACAAGTTAGGAATAATTTGGAGAGAATGGCTTTCAAAAAGTTTAGTCAAAGATTATATGACTAATAAAGCTTATTACCAATTAAATCCCAATGATGAAGAACAAACCGATGTAGATAATCCTGATCAAAGAATCACAGATGATACCCGAGCTTTTACTGGCCAAAGTCTATCTTTCACATTAGGTATTTTTGATGCCCTACTAACATTTTCACTCAATATTCTTATTTTATGGAGTATTAGTACAACACTTACTTTTTCTTTATTTGGTTACGCTGCATTTGCAACTTCTATCCTTCTAATTGCTGGTAAAAACCTTGTAAAGATTGACTTTGATCAACTCAGATATGAAGCAGATTTTCGATATGGCTTAGTACATATTAGAGATAATGCTGAATCAATAGCCTTTTACTCTGGGGAGAATCCTGAGCGAAGTGAAACTGAAAGACGCTTAGGAGAAGTGGTTAGAAACTTTAATTTACTGATTATATGGAGAGTAATAATAGATGTAATGAGAAGATCCATTAATTATGCTGGAAATTTCTTCCCATATTTAATAATGGCAATCCCTTACTTTAAAGGTGATATTGATTATGGACGCTTTATTCAGGCAAGCTTTGCATTTGGAATGGTCGAAGGTTCGTTATTTTTCATTGTTAATCAAATCGAAGAACTTGCAAAATTTACTGCTGGTATTGGCAGATTAGAAGGATTCCAATCAAAAGTTGAATCCATTAGTCAAACCAACCCAATAAGCAATCAAAAAGTTATTTCAGATTACCCCTCAATTCTTATTAATAATGCTGACCTTTGCCCACCAGGATCAAATAAAACAATCATCAAGAATTTAAATTTAAGCATCGACAATAATCAATCACTTTTGGTTGTAGGACCTTCTGGATGTGGAAAAACATCTTTATTAAGAATGATTAGTGGATTATGGGAACCAGACCATGGAGTAATAAAAAAACCAAAAATTGGGGAATTATTGTTCATACCCCAAAAACCTTATATGTTACTTGGTTCTTTAAGGGAACAATTATGTTATCCCACAGAAGTTAAGAAATTTAGTGATGAACATCTTACTTCTGTACTTGATGAAGTAAATTTAAAAACTTTAGTGGATCGGTATCCTAATCTTGATATTAAACAAGATTGGCCAAGAATTCTTTCTCTAGGCGAGCAACAAAGATTGGCTTTTGCAAGACTCTTACTAAATTCCCCTAGATTTGCAGTACTTGATGAAGCAACAAGTGCTTTAGATATTGATACTGAAAAAAAACTATATAGTTTACTAAAAGAACGAGAACTTTCTCTTATAAGTGTTGGGCATAGACCTAGCTTAAAAGATTTTCATGAAAATATTTTAGAATTAAATGGACAAGGAGACTGGAAATTATTGACTTCTGATAAGTATAATTTTAAGGATTAGAAAAAAAAATGAATTCTAAAGAAGAACAAACTAACTCAGAAGCAACTAATTTAGAGAATGAGAGTTTTATAGAACAGCAGAAAGATGCAAATGACATCAATGAGCAAACTGAAGACAATAAATTAGATGAAAAATCAATTGATATTGAAGATGAATATCAATTCGGGTGGAGTAGTTATTCTGAAATAACTAATGGAAGATTTGCAATGATCGGATTCCTAGCAATAATATTAATTGAATTATTTAGTCGACAATCGTTTTTAAAATGGTCAGGAATCTTATAGTTAATCATCAAATCTAGAGCTGTTATCTCGGGGTTTCTTTTTGTTTGTTCCTACGGTATATCTACCATTTTGATTTTTTGAACTTGTTCTAGCTGGAGAGCTTACTCTACGCGTCTCACGAGTTTTTTTCACTTGATCAGTATCTTTGAATAAAGCATCTTCTACTTGAGCTGCTGAACTTTGCTGCCTGATAGGAGATCTCATAGGTTTCTTTCTTGATGGAGAAGAAGAATCAGGTGAAGAAATATTATCTTGTCTAGAAACTGTCCGATTCATCTTAGGTCTTGATCCTGTTTTAACTTCATTGCGAGATAAGTTGCGTCTCTCACCAAAGTTATTTGCTTCTGATTGATTACTATTTTTATTTTCAGGAGTCTGTCTTCTTCTTCTCCTTGTAGGTTCCTCATTTTCAAACTGATCTGTTTCTCTTGAAGATGGCCTGCTTCTGCTTGCAGCCGCAGAAGGTATAGCTCTTGAAACATTCCTCCTGCGAGACCTTCCCTCCATATATTCTTCTTCAAAATCTTCTTCTTGAGGTTTAAATCTTCTTGATGGTCTTTCAACCTCTTCAAACCTATCGTAATCGTCATTAAATCGACCTCTAGAATTTCTTGGCGCATCAGAAATAGTATCATCATCAAAATAAGATGACCTTCTAGCTTGATCAGTAGCTACTCCTCTCAATCGCACACTTTCATATGCGAAAAAAACTGTGGTTCCTGCTAATAAAAACTGACCAAACTGAAGGATAGGATCTAACCTCCAGCCTTGAAAAAATAATATTCCCCCGCACAAAAGTCCTATAGCTGCAAAAAAAACATCATAATCTCTTGCTAATGCAGGTTTAAAAGACCTCAAGAAATAAAGGCCTCCCCCACATACCGCGAGGACAATACCAACAATACTGGCCCAATTTAGACTAGCATTGACCACAATCTTTCTCCAAAAATTTATTTTTAAAGGGTTACTTAAATCCCCTATATATATAGTGTACTTAAAACTTCTACAAAAACTAGCGTCTTCCAGTAGAAGTACGATCGAGGGAATCTTTCTGACTGACAAAAATCAAAAATGCACTGGCTGGAATAACGATAAGTAAAGCAGCTGCAATAAAACTACCTATCATTCCAACTGCGGAATTATTTGCAACTTCAGCAGAAAAATCTGCGGCTAGTAATAAATTTGAGATTTGAAACACTTTTTAAATATTAAATTCTCAATTTATAATACGAATTAAATACGTTTCAATGGGTTATTTATTAAGATGAATTAAATAATTGTGATTTCCTTGCTTGTAAACTCTCTTCAAATTTTAGATGTTAGTTTAGGATTTTCTCTTTCATATCTAACTATAGTTTTTCTAATTAGATTAATTCTTACTTGGTACCCAAAAATTGATTTAAGTAAAGGTTTATGGTTATTAATTTCAATTCCATCGAACTCTATTCTTAATATAACAAGAAAATTAATCCCTCCTATTGGAGGAGTTGATGTTGGACCAGTAATTTGGATTGGAGTTATAAGCTTTTTAAGAGAGATTTTAGTAGGTCAGCAAGGGCTTATAAAACTTGCATTGCATACACATATTTCATAAAAATCATTTGATTATTTCTCAGTAATTTGGCAATAATTCTTCTTCTACATATTTCGTATGTATCTTACCTTCCTTAAATTTAGATTTATTCAGTAAGGTTAGATGAAAATTAATTGTTGTAGGAATACCAGTTACTGCGCATTCATTTAAAGCCCTATTCATACGTTTAATCGCAGTATTACGATCTTTACCCCAGACTATTAATTTACCAATTAATGAATCATAAAAAGGAGGTATTTCATAGCCGGTATAAACATGACTATCCACCCTTACACCAGGACCGCCAGGAGGAAGCCACCCAGTTATTTTTCCAGGTGACGGTCGGAAATTGTGAGAAGGATCTTCAGCATTGATTCTACATTCAATGGCATGGCCGTTTAGATGGATATCATCCTGCTTAAATTCCAAGTTTGCTCCGCTTGCGATTTTAATTTGCTCAGCTATTAAATCAACTCCCGTAACCATTTCAGTAACAGGATGTTCAACTTGAATCCTAGTATTCATTTCCATAAAATAAAAATTATCATCATCATCAACTAAAAATTCAACTGTCCCAGCTCCTTCGTAGCCGATACTTTTTGCAGCAGCAATAGCTGAGTTCCCCATTTTGTTTCTTAGCTCAGTGTTAATTGCAGGACTAGGAGACTCTTCTAGTAACTTCTGATGTCTTCTTTGAACTGAGCAATCTCGCTCTCCTAAATGAACAACATTACCAGACCTATCCGCCAAAATTTGAATTTCTACATGTCTTGGTTTGTTTATAAATTTCTCCATATATAAACCATCATTACCAAAAGCTGCTTCTGCTTCGCCTTGAGCTGCTTTAAACATTTTTTCGAGGTTATCAGAGTTTTCAACCAACCTCATACCTCTTCCACCTCCTCCAGCAGTAGCTTTAATAATTACCGGATAACCAATATCATCTGCCAATTTATAGGCCTCATCAACATTTGACAACAAGCCTTTACTTCCAGGTACTGTTGGGACTCCAACTGCTTCCATGGTTTCTTTAGCTGTAGATTTATCTCCCATAGATCTAATAGCTTTAGGAGATGGGCCAATAAAAACTATGCCGTGATCGTTACACATCTCAGCAAATTTATCATTTTCAGCAAGAAATCCATAACCGGGATGAATAGCATCAACTCCTCTCGATGTAGCAGCAGCAAGTATATTTGGAATATTTAAATAACTCTTATTACTTAACGAATCTCCAACGCAAACCGCTTCATCAGCAAGCTGAACATGCAATGCTTTTTTATCTACAGTACTAAAAACAGCTACTGTTGCAATACCTAGTTCCCTACAACTTCTGACAATTCGTAAAGCTATTTCTCCACGATTAGCAATTAAAACTTTTTCAACCATTATGAAAATTAAATTGAAGAAATGAAAATGACTTAAAATAAAAAATTATTTGCCAAAGTATTGAACAAATTTTTTTAGTCATCAGAGGACATTTTTTTACAATACAACCTAGAACGTTATATATGTATAAAAATTTGTTTTATGCAATAGAAAAAAAAATCGTATAATTGAAAAATTTTCTCTGAGAACTAGATCCTAATTTCAGCCGATAATATATGATTTTTTTAAGTTTTAGGCAGCCGCCGGTCGCAGAAAAGTATTTGCAGAAATGATGTAATGGGTAGACGCGCACGTCTTAAAAACGTGAAGCAAAGTAGTACAAATTTCTATGGGTTTGGTGCAAACTAATTCTCCTAATGATTTCTCAGATATCCACTTCAGTAGGAAACGAATGGCTTCGGATGTAGCGACTGAACCCCTATTTAGCACACTTCATCGTATAATAATTAGGTTTTCTAATTCGTCAGTGCTCGAAAACCCCTTGCGGACGTGGCGGAATTGGTAGACGCGCACGTCTAAGGAGCGTGTGGCTTTGGCCTTGCGAGTTCAAGTCTCGCCGTCCGCATTCAATGTATTTTGGTTTAACTGCAATGAAAAAAAAATCAGTTGCAGTAGTTATAGTTTCCAATGGTCCTGGTGAATTAACTACATGGGTAAATCCTGTAGTCGATGAGCTTAACAAAATAAATAAATCACTATGTGATAACGATAAACTCGATTTCAATCTTAGGTTAGTGCTTGTTCCTTGCCCAAATGCCACTGGTAAAGAATTTTTAGTTGCAAGTTCATGGAATAAATTCGAATTAATTACAAAATCAAAAAGTTTTTGGAAATTATTAATAAAGCCACATTCTTTTGCGAATTGGCCAAAAAAAGGGGCGGTTATTTTCCTTGGTGGGGATCAATTTTGGAGCATTTTATTAGCTAAAAGATTAGGTTATTTAAATATCACATATGCTGAATGGGTTTCGCGATGGCCTCAATGGACCAACGAAATTGCTGCTATGAATATAAAAGTAAAAGAGTTAATACCTAAAAGATATAAATATAAATGTAAAGTCATTGGCGATTTAATGGCAGATATCAAACTTAATAGTGAAATATCATTAAGAAATAAAGAAAAACACTACATTGCATTGTTGCCTGGTTCTAAAAAAGCAAAGCTTTCTGTTGGAATTCCTTTCTTTTTAGAAGTTGCAGATCATATTGCTAAAGAAAATCAAAATATAAATTTTATAATTCCCATTGCCCCAACTACTGATAAAAGTGAATATTTATTTTTTCAAAGCAACAAAAATCCAATTGCTAAATGTTACTCATCAAAAATCAAAACAATTAAAAACTTCAAGGACTCTCATTTTGATTATTTAATTGAAACATCAAAAAATACAAAAATTTATCTAATTAAGAAACATCCTTGCTATGAAATATTAAAAGAATGTGATCTTGCAATTACAACTGTAGGAGCAAATACTGCAGAATTAGCAGCAATTGCTCTTCCCATGTTAGTTGTTCTACCAACCCAACATTTAAATATGATGAATGCATGGGATGGTATTTTTGGAGTAATTGGGAAAATTTCATTCATAAATAGATTCCTAACTTTTATAATTAAAAATTATTATTTTAAAAAAAAGAAGTTTTTTGCTTGGCCAAATATTAAAGCTAAAAGAATGATCGTCCCTGAAAGGATAGGAAATATAGGGCCTAGAAAAATTGCAAGAGAAGTATTATTTCTTATTAAAAATAGAGATCAATTAAAAAGTATTAGGGAAACTCTACACAAAGAAAGAGGCGATAAAGGTGCTGCAGAAAAACTTGCTTCTATAATTTTTAATTCAATCAAAAAACTTTAACCATTACCAGGGATCGTCAATTTCAAACTTTTCTGATCTGTTATTATCTTGAAAAAAATTTTGTTCATCTAGTGGTTCAATATCTAAAGTTTCAGTTGCATTTTGAATTGGTCTTTTCGAAGCTAAATTAGAAGTTGATTGTTTCTTTTGCTTAAAATCAATATTGTTTTTTTCATCTATTTGATTAACACTATTTTGTTTCTCGATCTGATCAGAATCATCATTATCCATGTATAGCTTTTTTCTGTTATTTATTGCTTCAGAACCCTTTAGTTCAACATATTCAAGTTCATCTTCATAATCATCTTCATAATCATCTTCATAATCATCTTGTTCAACAACTTCTTCATATTCCTCAACCAAATTGTTTTGCTGTTCTGATTCAGAACCTGAAAGTAGCTGATTCTCAACAGGTACAAGATTTGCTGAGTATCCATTTACTTCCCTTTCATCCCATGAAGAACCACCGACTCCAAGTTTTTCAAGTAATCCACTACTTAGTTGCTTCAATTTCTCTTCCGCACCTTCATAAACAATAATCCTATCGGTACCACTACTTACTATTTCCTCAACAGGTATTTCCCAAGTACTTAAAACCCCCTCACCTAAAAGCGGAACACCAACAGCACCCATAACAAGAGATATCAAATCCCCAGTCTCAATATCAAAAGAAAAGCCAAGAACTCTGCCTAAAAGTTGTCCAGATTCTGTAATCACTTGACAATTAATTACCTTCCCGTATCTTTCTGGAGAAAAACTCTCACTCAGAGAATCCAGGGAGTCAACTAATATGACATCTCCAACTTGCTTTATACTTTCTAAAGGCATCCATTTTGGCAACCCTGGTAAAAATCTTGTAAGTGGATTATCTCTTAGTCCCAAAGCGACCACCTCTCTTCTATCTATATCAACAACAACTTCGCCAACTACGCCTAGCCGTCTCCCAGTATCAGTAGTTATCACTTGTGTTCCCATTAATTCTGACCTTAACCATAAGCGTTCGCTAGGAACCAAGTTAGGGAGATTCTTATTAGCAGATGTGTTAGACAAGCTCATAAATTTCTTTTTATCATTCTGACGTATAAATTTAAAAAAGTGTGTTTATGCAGCATTTGGTAACCCAAGAACTTGAGTATTAGCACCTCTTGCTTGCGCAACCCCAATTGTTCGTTCAGACGCACTAATCATAGGCCTTCTATGACTTACGACTATAAATTGAGCATTTGATGACTGATTCGATATTAGTTTTGACAACCTTTCAACATTAATACCATCTAAAAAACTATCAACCTCATCTAATGCATAAAACGGTGAAGGTTTATACTTTTGCAGAGCAAATAAAAAACTTAAAGCAGTTAACGATTTTTCACCACCTGACATAGAGGCTAATCTTCTGACATTTTTTCCCTTAGGATGAGCCACTAAAGTTAATCCTCCTTCTAAAGGAGAATTAGGATTTTCAAGTTGAAGAAATCCATCTCCATCAGATAAATTTGCAAAAATTTCTCTAAAATGTTTATCAACTTCTATAAATGCTTGCATAAAAGCCTCCTGACGCATCGTAGAGACAGTTTCAATTCTCAGCAATAATTCAGATCTTTCATTAGATAGAATTTCTAATTTTTCTCGCAAACCACATAATCTTTCAATTAATTCTTCTAGTTCATCAAGAGCCAACATATTAACAGGTTCTAAGCTTTGTAGTTTTGCATTTATGATCGAAATTTCTGATTGCAAAGATTCAAGACTCTTCCCTTCATATTCTCCAAACTCAGGAGAAGGAACAGGTAGATCTTTTTTATAATTTTCTAATTTTATTTTCTCGCTCCTCATCTCTTCTTTAAGAGAATATATATCCCTTTCAAGATATTCAAGCTTCAACAGGTAGTTATTAAATTCTTGCCTTTTATTTGAAATTGAAGAGTTTAATTCATCTCTTTTCCTTCTCAATAAACCTAAATCCTTCTCTAGAGAATTTTTTTGATTATCGAGAACTAAAAGCTCTTTTTTAAATTCATCTCTTTTTTCTATCCATTCACTATGAGCAATTGATAGTTGTTTAATAGATTCTTGCAAGTTTTTTTCTTGTAGTAAAGTAATTTTTAAAGAATTATTTATACGCTCTTTATTTAAAGCAAATTGATTCTTTTGATCTAGTAATGTGTCTCTCTCCTTAATCAGTAATTCAAGTTTTTTATCAAGATTACTAAAATCGTTATTAAAAGCTATTAATGATGATTTTTGATTTTTTTCATAATTTGCATTTTGAATTGTTTGCAATTGATCAAACTTATCATGATGAGGCTTCAATTCATTTTTTAAATGATCTAACTCATTAACTAATAAATTAGTAGCAGTATCAAGTTTATTTAATCTCGATTTACAATCCTCAATTCTTTGCGCGACAGCCTTAAGAGAATCTTGATTTACTTCAATTTCTTTGTTAAATGAGGCACAATCCTTAATTATTTGACTGCGGTTAATATTTAATTGACTAAGTCTATTATTTTTTATTATCAAATCATTATTTGACTTTTTTAAAGCTTCTTGGATAACTAATAATCTTTCTTTTATAGGACTGGAATCATCAATATCATTGTTAATTCCAAACCTATAAGCCAAATCTTTATTTAGCTTACTGCCTCCTGTTATAGCACCACTTGCTTCTAATAATTCACCGCCCAAGGTAACCAACCTATTTTTTTGTGTAGATAACCTAGCTGAGGATAAGTCTGAAAAAACCAATGTATCTCCAAAAACATATCGAAAAACATTTGAATAGACTTCATCAAAAGTAATTAGATTAATAGCTTTATCAATAAATCCATTCTCCCTGTTATTTTCAAATCTTGAAATTGCATAATTCTTTTTTTGACTTTTAATTCTATTTAAAGGTAAGAAAGTTAATCTTCCCGCTTTCTTCTTTTTAAGGATATCAATTGCTTTAGCAGCAATATGATCATTATCAACAACAACTTGTCCTAATCTATTTCCAGCAGCAATTTCTAATGCATATCTATTTTTCTCATTGACCTCTCCAAGTTGAGCTACATAACCATGTATACCCTCTAACCCTGCTTCTAAGAGAATTCTGAGAGCATATGAACCTCTAGATTCGTTTAAAGCTTCCTTCCTGCTTTCGAATCTAGATATATCCTTTTCAAGCCTTAATTGCTCGTTATTTAGCCTTGATTTAGTTTTAATTAATAAATCAATTTCATTTTTTAAAGCATTAATTTCTGAGCTATTACTTGCCAAGTTTTTATTCTTTGTATCGGATGTCTCTTTTTTTCTTTGATTTCCCTCAAAAAGTTTCTGCTTTTCTAAGTCTAAGGAGTCAATATGAGACAATATCTCATCTTTTTGAATATTATTTTGAATAGTTTCTTCTTCAATTTTCCTTTTTTTTATTTCCAAAGGATTAATTTGATTTTTTATACTTTCAAGCTCAGCATTTAATTTGATACTTTGTTTTGAGAACTCTCCAGATTCTCCAGCCGCATCAGAAAGTTTTTTTCTGGATAGTTTGTGTTTTAAAGTAACATCATCAATTTGCAAGTTCAATTTATTTAAAAAATTATCATCGAAATTTTCTTGTCTCATCTTTTCTGACTCGATATTCCTCTTAGAAATTGCAATTTCATCTCTCTGCTTTTGTAATTTAATACCTTCTTCTTTATTCAGACTTGATATCCTATCAAGTTCTCTCAAACTAGAGTTAATACTTCCAATATCAGAATTCACTTTTATCAATTTATCCTCCCCTTTCTCCTTAAGCTCATCAACCAGTATTTTCAAAGCATCTTCTAAGACTGATATTTCTTTACTAATAGATTCTTTTTGCTTATTAAATAATATTTTATTTTTTTCAATTTCAGTTTCTTTTTTTTCTATAGATTCAACATGCTTAACTTGTTTATCAAAAATAAGAACTTTCTCTAATTCCATTATTTGAATTAGTTTTGCCTTTAACTCTTTATATCGCTTTGCTTTTTCACATTCTTTTTCAAGCTTATTCTTACTAGATTGCAATTCGTTTTCTAAAATTTCACATCTTTCTTGTCTTTCAAAAACGTCATTTAATTTTGCATTAGTTTGTTCTATTCTTGTATCAAAAAGTGCTACTCCTGCTAATTCATCAATAAGATTTCTTCTCTCCTTATTATTCATTGATACTATTCTTGTTACATCGCCCTGCATAACAACGTTGCTACCCTCAGGATCAACACTAATCTCCCTTAATATTCTCTGTATTTGTTGCAAGGTACATTGTTTTCCGTCTGAAGTATATGTCGAAGCATAAGAACCACCTGGCATAAGCCTTAATTTTCTAGAAACTACCCATTCTTTTTGACCTTTATTAAGGGCAATTTCTTCTTCTTCTAGTTCCAAGGGCGGAAGGTCCTCTCTTGGGGACCAATCTTGAATATTAAATTTTACCGATACAGATGTTTCAGATGACTTACCCTCTTTAACTTTGGAGTTATTTATTAGATCTGGTAATCTTTCTGCCCTCATCCCTCTACTATTGGCTAGACCTAAACAGAATAAAATTCCATCTAAAATATTACTTTTCCCAGAACCGTTAGGTCCCGTAACCACTGTGAAACCTTCTTCAAGAGGAATCTTTAAACTTCCCCCAAAAGATTTAAAATTTTCAAACTCGACCTGATTGATATGTACCAATCTCAAGTCTCAATAGCTAAATAAGAATAACTAATTTGCGAAAATTCTCAATAGAAATATTACGTTTATTTATAAATGAAAATTAATAATTTTTGGACAATCTACAAGAATTAGCCGAAATTTCAAACAAACCGTAAAGAAGTACACCATCCAAAATGAATCGACAATATTCTGAGTCCAATTTATCAGAAACGTTTTTAAATGTTCCATGATCAATTCTTTTTACATACCCTCTATTATTAGAAAGTTCATGTTCTATTCTGGATAACCATACAAGTCTATGATTTGGCTGTTTAAAAATTTCTATAGAGGCTTGATTTAATAAAGGTAATTTAAAAAATTTCCAAGTCAAACAATCTATTCCGTTTTCAACAAGAAAATCATAATGAATATCTAATGAGTTAGCAGAATAAACTTTGTGTTCAAGCAAAACCCATTTATTCATAATCTAGTTGATAAATAAATCGAATCTATTTTCAAAACAAAGTTTAGATAAAGATATATTTTCTTAAAGATAATTCCTGTTATCTAATTACTTGCATCAGGAACAAATCTTAGAGCAATGAATAGCAAACTTCCAGCTCCAGCGATAGCTGCAGCTACTAATCCAAAATCTGTAGGGATTGTGCGAGATGCAAAAATTAATGATGCAAATGTAATATCCATGATGAAATTTAAACTCATATAATAAATTCAGTAATAGCTTAACAAAACCTTCTTGCAGAACAGAGTAGATAAATAAAATGTAAATAAACTTTTATATGTTTTTATTCTATATAAATCCCACAATTCTTTAGATAAGGGTTCCAAATTAAGAAAATAGGGTCTAATCTTAAAATAAATATATTTAACTAATGGAGACTTACCATACTCCCAAAGAAGTAGAAGCAAAAGAAGATAACTCTGAACTTCCTGAACAAGAAGTTATCTCGGAAAAATGGTTACTTGAAAAAATTGATAGTTTAATACCCTTAATAAAAGAAAAATGGCCTACCATTGCTCAACAAACCCTTGAAGCTACAAAAGGGAGTATTGATGATTTAGTTGAAGTAATAGCTAGTCATAGTGGAACCTCAGCAATTGGAATAAAGCACCAACTATTTGAAATTATTGATTCAATAAGAGAAAACAATTGGGAGATATCAGAAAAAATTGAACCTATCGAAAGTCAATTAGAAGAGTTATTAGAAGAACTTAACAATACTCTTAGACCAAAAATAGAAAGTCCAATAAGAAAAAAACCACTATTATCTATTGCTATTGCAGCTAGTATTGGTTTACTAATAGGTACTCTGCTAAACAGTGGAAGAAAATAATATGGAAAAACCAAAAAATAAAAACTTTGCAAATACCGCTTCAAGAATTTCAGCTATCGCAAGTTCAGTGATGGATTTGCATGTAAGAATAGCTCTTCAAGAAGTAGATAGAGAAAAAAGAAGATTAATTAGTGGTGGAATATTTTTAGCAATTGGAATGACATTACTATTATTAGTACTAATTTGCATCCATATTATTTTTTATATTTTTCTATCAAAATATAATAACTGGAGTATTGAATATAATTTATTACTCATAATATTTATTGATTTATTTCTTGCAGGCTTAAGTTTGAAGCTTGGAGGAAAATTATCCAAAGGACCTTATCTCCCCCAAACATTAGAGGGTTTAGGTAAGACAACCAAAGCCGTTTTAGGCAAAAATTAAATTATCTTATTAAATACTTTATCCATCTACAATCTATCCCCCCATTACTAACGGGAATTTTCAATGAAGATTTCATTTTCAAATATTTTGTTAGTTTTGGATTTCCACTTAGCAGCCAAAATTCCCAATCTGAAAAGTTATTTTTTAGGAAGATTCCTATTTGTTTGTATAAACCAATCAATTCATTTTCATCGCCTAACTTTTTGCCGTATGGAGGATTACATATAATAATCCCAGGTTTGGATTTTAATTTGAGTTCTAAAAAATCATTATTTATAAGTTCAATATAATTTTTGAGTCCAGCCAATGATATGTTTACATTCGCCTGCTCAAAAACCTTTTTATTAATTTCACAACCTATTATAGTTGGTAATTTTTCATAATTTATAATTTTATTTTTTGCCTTATTTTTTTCATTAAGATAAATATCTTTCCTAAAGTCCAACCAATTCTCAAAAAGATAAACTTGATCAATATTTATGGGAACTCCAAGAAATTGGTTTACTGCCTCAATTAAAAAAGTTCCTGAACCACACATAAAATCTATTAATGGGACTTTGCCATTCCATTGAGTCATATTTATCAATCCAGAAGCTAAATTTTCTTTTAATGGGGCATTTCCAATTGCGGGTCTATAGCCTCTTTTGTGCAAGCTTTCAAAACTGCTTTGAAAACTGAGAATTGCTTTATTATTATTTAAATGAAGATGAATTATAAAATCAGGATTATCTAGGGAAATATTTGATCTTTTATTCCAAACTGCCTGTTGCAAATCAGTTATAGAATTTTTTACTTCAAGAGCAGTGAAATGTGTATGACTTAGAGAAGATGTTCTCCCAGTTACTTGAACATTAAACGTTTTATCAAAGTGCAACCAATTTAACCAATCAAATGAATCTCTAACCCCCTCATATAAAGATTGCTTGTCATAGCAATTAAAAGTTGCAATTTCTCTATAAAAACGAAAAGCTAATCTGGAATAGAAATGAACTCTATAAAAAGTTTCAAAATCACATTCAAAATTAATAAATCTTTTATAAGTATTAATATTAAAGGCGCCTAAATTTGAAATTTCTTCAGCTAAAGATTTCTCTAGTCCCTCTGGAGTGGATGCGACTACATTCATATACGATAAAACTTAATAAAAAAACTATTCAATAACCATTTTGCCTGTCAGAATATAAATGTCCAATTGGACTAGGTGATCTCAACCGATGTTTCGGACAGCGGTTCGATTCCGCTCAACTCCACTATTTGGGGTTGTAATGGTTTCGACGGGGCATAAGGAAGGTGACTGAAGCCGGCTCGGTTAGAGCAAAAACACAAATGCTAACAAAATCGTTAGTTTCTCCCGTCAAACAGCACCAGTTGCTGCTTGATCCTAAAGGAGATGGGGTTATATCAGCCTTATCAACCAAATGATACGAGGAGTCTGGAAGGACTCCACTTTTTTAAATAACTAAGAAGTTGTATTAGATAATTTATTAGTGTGTAAATATTGCTGCAATTGCTTGTATTAAAAAGAATTTTTTTAATTTTATAAGTATAAATACTGAGAAGATAAGTTTTAAATTAATTTATCTTATTAAAAAATCCAATCTTACAAAATGGAATCTGATAAAAAACTAAATGACTTGATAATAAATCTCAAACCAAAAGTTATTAGATTCACTGGTGAAAAATTTCCCAATGAACTATGGAATAGTGGTTGTCAAATAAAAAAAAATAAGAAAATATCTAGCTAAAAATTTAATTAATTACTCGAAAAAGGATTTTTAGGCATTTTTTTTAAACAATTTTTTGAAACTTCCTGAAGTACTTTAAATTCATTTTTATTTAAATTCCAATTAAATACATTCGATATATCTATAACTTGAGATTTTTTTCGCATTCCAACGAGTGGAATAGTTCCTTGATAACAACACCAATTAATTGCTACTTGCGCTTGGGAAACTGATCTTTTATGCGCAATTCTTTTTAGACACCTTCTCAATTCATATGTTGGTTTTTTATAGTTTTCAAATAAAGTATTACGAATAAAACTTTTTTCTTTATTTTCTTCTTTATCTGGATCAATACAAAGTATTCCAAAAGACAAAGGACTATAAGCAAAGAAATCAATATTATTTTCTTCACAAATTTTTTTTACCTGATATTGTTTTCGTAAATCGGGAGCAAGCAAAGAAAACTGTATCTGAACACTTTTTATGCTCTGATCTCTTTTTGCCAAAAAATTGATTAATTTCGTCAATCTTTTAGGGCCTATATTTGATAAGCCGATTTGAAAATCAAAGCCTTGATCTTTTAAATCGCAAAGATTATTCAAAAGCCCTAATTCCTGCCAAGGATTGTATTTTGCAGTTGTCCAATGTAATTGCACTATATCTAATTTGTTATTAAGTCTTTCTAAACTTTTCAAAAAAGGTTTATTAAAACCTCTGTCACCGATTCTCCAGGGATAAGGTGCAAGTTTAGTTGCTACTTGAATTCTTTTTTTCTTTGCTGACGAAGTATTTAGTAAAAATTTGCCTATCAATAATTCACTTCTACCCTGAAGGTTCCCAGTACCGTAAGAATCTGCAGTATCAATTAGATCAAAACCTCTTCGTAAAGCTTCATTATATGTCTCACGTAAATCATCGTCATTTATAGATTGGTAATTCCAAAAAAGCTTATTTCCCCAAGACCAAGTACCTAATCCAATTCTTTTCTTCACTAGACTATTTAAATAAATAACTTTATAAGGTTATCTAAAGATATTAACCTCTTTAAAATATTTCAAAAAATAAGTTTTAAATCATTAAAAATGAATTTCTCTTGACATTAAGAAATTATTCTCCAAAGTAAGAGAAATAAAATAAAAAATTGTTCATTACCGTTTGCGGACAAAAAGGGGGTGTGGCCAAGACCTGCACAAGTATTCACCTTGCTAGTGTTTGGCATTCTGAAGGTAAAAAAGTTTGCATAGTCGATGCCGACAAAAATAGATCTGCATTAGCATACGCATCAAGAGGCAATCTTCCATTCCCAGTGTTCCCTGTCAGTTCAGCTGCGAAAGCATCAAGATCATCAGAAATTGTAATAACTGATGGTCAGGCTAGCAGTGATAAAGAGGAACTTAAACACTTAGCCTATGGTTCAGATTTAGTTATCTTACCTACAACTGCAAAAGCAAGATCAGTAGAATTAACTGTTGAACTAGCTAATTTATTAAGTAACTTAAAAGTTAACCATGCAGTAGTAATAGTAAAAGTTGATTTTAGACAGCAAAAAGCAGCGAAACAAGCCAAAGCAGCTCTAGAAAATTTTGGTTTATATGTTTTTGATACATTTATACCCTTACTTTCAGCATTTGATAAAGCAGAAGCCTCTGGAAATGTTGTATTTGAAGCTGTAGACGATTTAGGTAGATCAGATCCTCGTCGAATGACGGGCTGGTCTGCTTATTGTTCAATTGCCTCACAAATTCCATGCCTGATTTCGAAGCCCTTATCCGACACCAACAACTTAAACAACCAACAACCAATAAGCGCTTAAAAGTAGTTGATTCTGCAAATTTTGAAGAAGAAAAATACGAAGAAACAATAATTAAACAATCTGGATTATTAGTAAATTTTTTTGGAGGTTTTGTAGGTTCTGTAATTGGAACTTTAACAATGCTGTTTCTCTATATAAATGAATACCTACCAATAGATTTACTAAAACTCAAGTAGTATATTCGCTATTAGTAATAGCATATAGATTAAAAGTAAGTATTACCAATAGATCTCAAGGATTGGAGTTAGTGGTTTATTGGTGGTTTATTTAAATTTTAATATCTGAAAACGATTGATATAACTAGGGCGGTGGTTTATAAGTGGTTTAATCGAACTGAAATTAGGGGTTTCTTAGTAAGTCAAAAACTTTATTAATAACAGATAAACACAATAATTTGATATTTTCTAGAGACAAAAGATAATTAAAAAAAACCATGAAAAAATTATTGTCCTTATCATTAGTTGGATCCTCTTTATTATTCTCGGCGAATTCTCTAAAAGCAGACGATTATGATACTTTTGCAGTTAGTTATAGTGGAGATCCATCAGTTGGAAATTGGATTTGGGGTATTAATTCTCATGAGGGAACTAAAACCTTATTAACAACAAAAAAATTCGGTCAAAATGCGTGGTCATCTTCCAGTTCTTACATGAATGCTGTAACGGGTGAATTGATTATAGATGGAGCAGGAAATAATCTTCATGCTTACAATTTTAAAACAGATACTTGGACAGATATACAAAAGGATCCTTCTAATTTTCAAAAATATTTTCACAAACCAACAAGTTTTGGAGTAGATGATTCAGGAGATATTATTCAAATTGGTAAAGACTCTAATGATGTTGATATCACTCCAGAAGGTTTAACTATTGATGGGGTTTCACTAATTACACAAAAAGATTCTGGTGAAATTCATATTGGTGAAAATTCACTTATTACTAAAGAAAAGGATGGGGTACAAAAACTTTATGCTCAAGATGAAAATGGTAATGCAATAAATATCGATGTTACTAACGGCAGTAAATTATTAATAAATGGAGTAGAAGTACAGACAGGTAATAACGCTCAAGTTACAACAAACAAAAATAATATTTCTACTAATAAAGCAAATATAAAAAATCTTGGGGAAGGAGTCGCAGGGTCAACAGCACTAACAGCCGCATTATCTGCGTTACCTCAGACCTCTAAAGAATCTAAATTAAGTTGCGGTGTTGGAACAGGTGCTTACAGTAGTAGATATGCAGTTGGTTTTGGTTGTGCTTCTAAAGTAAATGAAAGAGTTGATGTCAATGCTGGTGGTTCTTATGTTTTTGGTGGATCTAAATCATATGGTGGTGGAACATTAGATAGTGGAGTTGTGAAAGCAGGATTTGTTTTTAAATTGGGTAAATTAAATAAACCAACTCAAATCAGCATGAAAGAAACAAAAGAATTAAAAAAAGAAATTAGTGATTTGAAAGAAAATAATAAAAATATTATTGCTCAAAATAATGCACTTTTAGCAAGATTAGAAAGACTAGAGAAAGTCGCTTTAGGAGATCTCAAATCTAAAGATTTAGCAGTTTATAAACTCAAGTAATTAATTTACTGGTTTATTACCGGTTTATAATTTTTAGAAGCGCTGAGATCCTTTGCCCTGCAATGGATCTCAATTAAGTCGTATACTCGCTATTAGTAATAGCATATAGATTAAAAGTAAGTATTACCAATAGATCTCAAGGATTGAGTTAGTGTCATATCGAAAACTTGAATAAGTAAAAATTAAGTTTCCTAAAATATCTTTTTTTGATAAAAAAAAATTAAATGTATTTTTTAAAATGACTAAGTTATTTTCTTTTTTATCATTATTAAGTTTATTAATTCCTTTCTTTGAGGTTGCTAAAGCAAGTGAATACAAATTCTTTAAAACTTCGGCAAACATAATTGATAATATTCCAACTTTAAAATTTTATGGGGTTTCTTCCTCTGGCACTGAAACTCTCCTTAATACTTGGGAATCCACTACTTCAAATGTAGATGGTTTTGGTGTTCTTTCAAATGACACACTTGTTGATCAATACAAGGGCAAGATTTATTATACAGTCCATGAGCAAATCAATAATGACGATGACTATACACACGAACATACCGTTATTGAATACGATTTAGTAGATAATACTTCAGAAAAAATTGAAAACATTTCTTTAGAGGATTTGCAAATATATCCTGAAGGAATAGTAAGCATGATTAGCAAAGATGATTCGACAGGAGTAACAAGTGTTGGAGAAAATTCTTTAAAATTAAAAGAGACATCTAATTCACAAGAAATGTGGGCAACTGATTCACAAGGACACATTGCACCCATAAATATTACGAATGGAAGTAAATTATTAATTAATGGAAGAGATGTAGAACAATCAATTAACAATATTGGAGCATTAAGTGCTGCTCTCACAGGTTTGCCAACTGTACCTACTGAAACTACTCTTGTTTGCGGTTTAGGAACTGGAACTCACGGAGGGGATTTTGCTTTTTCAGGGGGTTGTGCTTCTAAAGTCAATGAAAAACTATCAATAAATTATGCGGCGTCTACGACTATGCCCGGTCAAGATTATGCAGGTGACTTTAAAGATACTTTTTCTGCACGAGCAGGATTTGTATGGAAATTAGGGAAGGTCATTGAACCAAATCAAATTAGCATGAAAGATAAAAAAAATTTTAAAACCAAAATTAAATCTCTTGAAGAAAAAAATAATCAACTTGTAGCAAGATTAGAGCGACTAGAAAAATTGCTCAAAGTGAAAGCAAATCACAAGATTTAGCAATCTATAAACTCAAATAAAATTTTAAATAAACTATTTGAAATTAAAAAAATGCGTTGAAATATACTGTTATATTAGTGTCATATCATTTTACTATTCCTTGACTTCAACTGCAGCACAATTGATCTTGGACTATGTAGTATATTCGCTATTTATTTCAACATACTTTTTAGAAAGATCGCACCCCCAAGCTGTACCTCTCGATTCGCCAGAATTTATATTAATCATAATCTTTACAATATCATCAACTAAATATCTACCTTTCATTCTGGACTTAATATAGTCTGCGACTTGTTGTGGATCATATTTATTTAACTTGCCGTTTTCCAAAATCTGAGCATTACCTATAAACAAATCAACGTCATTTAAATTGAATTTAACTCCAGAATTACCTGCAGCAGAAATGATTCGTCCCCAATTCGGATCACAACCATGTATTGCAGTTTTTACCAAGGCAGAATTACAAATAGATTTCGCGAGCATAATTGCATCATCTGTATTTTTTGCTCCTTGAACCAAAACTTCTAATAAACAATTTGCTCCCTCTCCATCCCTTGCAATATTTTTTGCCAAGTTTTGACATACAATATCAATCCCTTTTTGGATAATTGGAAAATACCTTTTTTCAATTTTCTCTCCTGCATTTATTCCAACAAAAGAATCATTTGTGCTTGTCTCTCCATCAACTGATATTGCATTAAAAGATGTTTTAACCGCAATAGCAATCATTTTGTCCCATTCTTCTTTTTGAATACCCACATCACAGGTTAGAAAAGCAAGCATTGTAGCCATATTGGGGTAAATCATTCCTGAACCTTTTGCAAATCCTGCTATTTTTATTTTTCTACCTTGAATAATCGTCTCTATTAA
>QCQW01000013.1 GCA_003212055.1 Prochlorococcus sp. AG-459-A02 | reverse complement strand
GTTTGGATTATCTACTCTACAAGAGGGGGAAAATAATCCCTCAGAAATAAAGATTCCTCCAGTAGATAAGAGTTGGATGAATAAACCTAAAAAAACTGTTTTTGCAGATGAGGAAACCTTAAGATGGTGCATGAAGGCAGAGCCAACTGAACTAAAAGGTTATTGGATTCGTTATTACAAATTTTATTGTATTAATTAAGTAAAAATCTTTAGTTGTAGTAGACGGAAGTTTTGCCATGCTTAAAACCATGCTGATGATTTACGTTTTGAGTATCTAAACCAATTAATCTCATTAATACTTTTGCGTTAGCTGCAACAGCACTATATTGCCCCTTCTTCATTGCTAAATACATAGCACTTTCAAGTATTGCTATTAGTTTTGCTGTCATTTCAGGGCGGTTTAGGTCGCCTTCTTCAACATCATCTTTTATCAAAAGGTAGGCACTAGAAGCGATTTGCCTAGCTCTACGCCTAGAAATTGAATATTTTTCGGCAACAAGGGAAGTAACAGCACTATAGGCTTGGCCTTCCAATACAAGTTCGGCAGCGTGTGAGACTCTGTTTTCAGTTTCTTTTTTAGTTGCTCTTTTCATAATCCCTTTTCATTTCTTGGTCGAAACAATACATATTCATTTCTCTCATAGCCCAACAAAGTGAAGAAGCAAAAACTGCAACTGTTGTAGGGTTGGCATAAAACTCAACTAAAGTATCAGCAACAACTCTTACTTCTTTTGAGATCATAAAACCGACTCAATTAATTCTTTTCTAGATTTCATCTTTGCCAATTCTTCAGCAAGATAAGTTTGATTTAATTCTTTTTCTCTATTGGAAATAGATAAATTTAATTGCGTTAAATGTTCCTCAATTCGTTTTTTATAAATTGGTTTTTTTGCCAATTCTTTTAGATTTTCAATACTCCAAGAAAGGTAACCTTCGGGCAGTCCTGATGTATAAGTTCCAGCTTTAATTTGCTCATCTCTCATCTGAAGTAATTTATTAAAACAGATACGATATTCTTGCCCTGATAAATAAAGCCAACCAAGTGCGGGGTGTAATTTTGCTAAAGCCATTTTTAGAAATTTGGAAATCCTGTACCTACGTTTAAATTATTTCTAAGACGATATTCTCTTAATTTTTTTTGCTCTTCATTTTGTTGCTGTAAGGTTGCTATTTTTTTAGCCATACTTGCAGAAGCTTCTTCTCTTGCTTTTGCAATTTCTTCTTGCCTTGAATGATAACCAGAATTAAATCCTAAATAACTAGCAACTGCTGGTTGATGTTTTTCAATAATAAATTTAGCTGTCATTGTTAGCTTGCTTGGGTCAAAAGGTTGACCCCATTTTCTTTGCGGAATCATACTTTTTTTAAACTCATAATTCTCTAATAATTTCTTCTCAAGTCCTTGAGCTTCGGCTTCAACTTTTTCTTGATTTTTAAAAGATTGATTAATTTTGGAATTGAGTTCTTCAGGGTCAAACATGGGAAAAACTAATATAAGATATACCTCTAATATATACCCTATTTATCATATTTAGCTATACTAAAAGCGTTGCAAGAACTGCAATTTGGCGTAATCTGGTGTACTGCAACTACCCCTTTTTTTATTACAAAGTATAATTAATAAATATAATAGAAACCAGTTATATCAATGAGTTTAATAACTTCTATGTGCTTAGACAATTCTGCTCTTATGTCTGCTCTCAGCTTTATTAAAATACTGTCACAAACCCTGTAATTGCCAGTATTTGCAGGGCTTTTGGCTACTGCATGGCATGCAGGTGGTCAGCGGTTCGAGTCCGCTTGGCTCCACTTAATTATTCCAGGTATATCTAAAGTTTTCAGATGGTGTTCATGACAAAATAGATTGAAGAACTCATTTCTTAGATGAAAAATCAATTTTTAGAGATGCAACTATTCATCATTTGTTTAAAGATATTGCAAAATAATTTATTATTCGGAATTGACCAAAATTAAAATTCTAAATAACGAATGTATTGATACCAGTACTTTGCTCATTGTTAGAACTAAATTTTATTAACGTAAAATTGTAAGTATTGTTAGTAATGTGCAAAATACAACAAAAACATTATTAATTTCAGATTCTTCGGAACCAAATATCCAGGAATTGATTAATGGTTGTAAAGTCAATAGTTCAAACTTGCGAAAGGATAATAAACCCTTATCTTTTATTACTGAAGAATTAAAGATACTTAGAGAAAAGGGAAATCCAATAGAAGAGCTTCATCTAGTAGCTCATGGCAACTCAAAAGGAATAAGCTTAGCTGGGCATTTAATAGATAAAACATCAATAATTGACCAAGCGAAAGAATTAGCAACTTGGCAAATAAAAAAATTAGTATTATGGAGTTGTGATGTTGGCCAAAATATAAACTTTATTCAACAACTTTCTAAGCAATTAGGTGCAGAGATTTTTAGTAGTAAAAATAAAGTAAATAGAGAAAATGTTGCTGTAACTAGTAATAGGGGAAATAAATGTAATCTAATAGAATTTTTCAATGAGGATACCATTTCTAATTGGCAGGGGGACTTAGAATTAGAATATACACAAATTGGGGCAGATATTACTGGAGAGGCAAATGATGACAGGGCAGGATCTCTTAGTCTTTCTGGAGATGGAACAAGAGTAATTGTCGGAGCATATGCGAATGATGGTACATTTAGTGCTGCTGGCCATGCAAGAGTTTTTGAATATGATGCGGATAATGATGAATGGAATCAGTTAGGAACTGATATTGATGGGGCAGCACAAACCGGTTACGCAGGTAGAGCCGTAAGTATTTCAGCAGATGGTAACGTCATTGCGGTTGGTGCACCTTTACATAATGTCACTGTTGGAAATAATGCTGGTCGTGTACAAATTCTTGAATACGACTCAAGCTCCTCAGATTGGGTACAACTAGGTGATGATATAGAAGGATCAGCAGGTTTTGAATATATTGGAGGAGGTGTAAGCCTTTCTGAAGATGGAACTATTTTAGCGACAAGAAATCGCTTGGGGATTGCAAGAGTTTACCAATACGACTCAGTAAGTAGTTCATGGAGTCAGATTGGAGGCGATATTGATGATGATGGCGTCCTTGTAGCTTTTGACGCCTACAAAAACAGTTTGAGTCTTTCTGATGATGGTTCTAGATTAATTCTTGGATCATACACAAATGATGATTTTGACACAAATTCTGGGCAGGCTCGAATATATGAATACGATTCAGTTAATAATATTTGGAATCAGTTAGGGAGTAATATAGACGGCCAAGGTGAAAAAGAAAATTTTGGCAGGTCTGTAAGTATTTCAGGGGACGGCAGCATTATTGCGGTTGGTGGATTCAGCACTGAAATGGATTTTATCACTTTTGACGAACCAGATCCAGGTGTGGTCAGAACCTATCAATATGATTCAAGTTCCGCAGAATGGGGTCAATTAGGAGTTGATATAGATGGTCCAGGTGATAGTGGTGATATGGACGGAGATGGTTTTGGTACCGTAAGCCTTTCTGAAGATGGGACAACTATGATTATTGGTGCCCAAACCAAAGATAATGGTGTCGCTTATATTTATAATTGGGATGGAGCAGCTTGGGTTCAAGATTCCTCTTATAGTGGTACTAGCTATTATTTCGGGGAATTTGTCGATATTTCCAGTGATGGCACAAGTTTCGCTGTTGGAACAGAATATTCTACAGGTTATGTAGAACTTTATGCCGGATCGGATACAACTGCGCCATCTGCACCTTCAACACCAGATCTTGAAACTTCTTCTGATAGAGGCAGCTCAACTAGTGATGATATAACATACGATACAACACCTACTTTTACAGGAACAGCAGAGGCCGATAGTACTGTTGAAATTTTATCTAATGGATCTTCTTTAGGAACTACAACTGCAGATAGTAATGGAGATTGGACCTTTACTGTCTCCTCTGCTTTGGATGCAGGAACTTATGCAATAACTACAACAGCAACCGATGCTACTGGTAACTTATCTGATGCATCAAGTGAATTAAATATTACGATTAATTTTAATGGTGGAACGGGAAATGACAGTATTGAAGGAGGTTCTGGTGATGACACAATTACAGGTGGTGCTGGTGGAGATATTCTTATCGGTAATGCCGGTAATGACACCCTTAATGGCGGATTGGGTAATGATCGCCTAGTTGGTGGTGCCGGTAATGATACTGCAGTCTTTAGTTCCAGAAATAATCGTATAAATTTAAGTCATACTATCAGACAGAATACAATAGATGGCAGAGATTTTTTGATTGGGATAGAAAATGTAAATGGTGGTGGGGGTAATGACATCATCACCGGTAACAGTTCTGCCAATACACTTAATGGTGGCAATGGTAATGATATTCTTAATGGTGGAACAGGTAATGATTTATTAGTTGGTGGATTAGGAAAAGATACAGCAGTTTTTAGTTCTAATTCCAATGTGGTTAAATTATCAATAACTAAAAAACAGAATACAAAAGATGGTTTGGATACCTTAATTGGGATAGAAAATGTAAATGCTGGTGGGGGTAATGACACCATCACCGGTAACAGTTCTGCCAATACACTTAATGGTAGCAATGGTAATGATATTCTTAATGGTGGAAAAGGTAATGATTTATTAGTTGGTGGATTAGGAAAAGATAAATTACTAGGTGGTAAAGGCAAAGATATTTTTAAATTATCAACAGGTAAAGGGTATGATCTTATCCAAGATTTTAAAAATAATCAGGATAAGATTTTTATTGGATCAAGTAAAAAAATAAAGTTAGAAAATGAAAGCAATTATGTTTATATATATAAAGGGAAAGATTTATTAGCCAAGGTAGAAGGAGCTGCTGAAGACTTATCTAAACAAGGTAAATATTTGGTTTGAATTTTAAATCAAACGTTTACTACCTACAACGCTAATATTTATTAATTGACAGTAGATCTAAAATAAGGGTCAATTAGCTCCTTTTTTTCTATGCCTAATACATTAGTTGTTTCGACCTTTGGTTGTCCTTTTTCTGAATTTGAAATGATGGTAAAAAAAGTTGATAAAGAACAAGGATATGTTTTTTGTACTGAGCTGGAGATTGTAAAAGTAAATGAACATAAAGCAATCATTCTTATGAACTGTTCTGATTTAGAAAAGTTTGGTGCAATGCTTGAACAACCAGAATTAAAACAATGGGATATTGATAACAACTGTGTAGATACTGTCTATAGTCTTGAACTTGTTGAGTAAATGAAACACTTACTTCTTTGACTGCTATATTAAATACGATTGACAGTCGATCTAAACTGAGAGGAATAAACCCCTCTTTTTTATGTCTCCTAATAAAGGCCCAAAAGTCATCAAATACTCTGTAATTACATCTACAACTGCAATAGTACTCATTTTTATTTCCTTGATACCTATTTCAAAAAAGGCATTTTATTGGAATCAATGCTTTAAAAAAACTTTTCAATGGATTGATAAATATGAGTTGGAACTAAAAAGTTGGGATAAAGCTTCAAAAGAAAGTATTGCAGTAGCAGTTTGCAATGGTGCTGTGTACGAACCTGAACTTAAAACAAAATAATTCGATTGACAATCGATCTAAATTAGAGGGTATAACTACCATTATTTTTATGTCCATTAATACATTTCTTTTGCTGTTATTAGTTATTGCGAATTACACAAACTTATTTTTAAATATAAAAAATAGAAGAAGATGAACGCTTACTACTTCCAAAAAATAAATTTGCTCGAGTTTCAATTAATTTTGCCTTTATAATTATTTGGGAGGAGTTAGCAGGTTTAATAATAGAAATAATTTGGGAAACCATAGGCGACCTTGAGTTTTTTAATCAAGACTCGTTCCAAGTGTTACTTATAGAGATTTTATTTTTGAATATACCCATTTTATCTTTAACTTATTGGATATGGTGGGGTAAAAATTTAATGACAAAAAAGATAAAATGAAACGCTTACTGCTTGCATCGCTATATTAAATACGATTGACAGTCGATCTAAAATAATACCTCAAGCAGAAGTATTGATTTCAAAATCCTTAACTCAATTCTAAATACCATATCATTAAGATAATTTTAGATTTATCAATCAAATGAATACTTATTTTGTAACTGCAACTTTTAAAAATGTTGCTCTCATGGGTGCAGCTTACGATCTTTTTTTAAAGGTTGTTGAAGATAGAACTTTGAATGATGAGTTTGAAGGATTCAAAGTTTTGGGAAGGTATCATGCCTCTTACTCTAATAATGTTTATATTATTGTCCAAGCTTCATCAGGTATAAAAATGACAGAACACTTTGCTCCTTGGAAAGTTAAGTTTGATATAGATTTTGATATCAAGCCAGTTATGACCGACGATGAAAAAGTTGCTGAGCATAAGCTTGTTGGATCATTAATGGCAGCAGAACAGAAAATGGGATTTTCAGGTTAATTATTTTTTAGAGATTTAGATTATGAATATATTATTTCTTTCTAGTGCTCATAAAGCACTTAACAACCCTAGTAGAGCACTATTTCTATAAGCCATGACTAAATAGTTGAGGATATTACTAAGATTATCCACTTAAAATAAACTACATTTTTTGAATTTTTTAGATTGTTTAGTTATATAAAATAATTCCCTTTTTTAGATAGCTCATCTTTAGCACCTTTTACCTTGGCTAATAAATCTTTTCCTTGATAGATATATACATCTTGCCCTTTGTTTTTAAGCTTTAATTTTTTTATTGATCCAATAAAGATTTTATCTTGATTATTTTCAAAATCCTTAATGGTATCATTTCCTTTTCCCTTAGTTAATATAAAATTATCTTTTCCAGCTCCACCAATTAATTCATCTTTTCCAATTCCTCCAATTAGTTCATCTTTTCCAGCTCCTCCTACTATTAAATCATTACCTTTTCCACCATTAAGAATATTAGAAAAATCATTTCCAATTAATTTATCGTTTCCTTTCCCACCAATTATATTTTCTATTCCATTTAAAATATCTACACCATCCTTTGTATTTTGTTTTGTGGTTTTTTTTAGTTTAACTACATTAGATTTAGAACTGAAAACTGCTGTATCTTCCCCAGCTCCTCCTACTAATAAATCATTACCTGTTCCACCAAATAAGAAATCATGTTTTTTCCCGCCATCTAAAGTATCATTTCCCTTCCCACCGTTCAGGTAATCACCGCCATACTCACCAATAAGCGTATCATCACCACCACCACCACTTAAAGTATTTTTATTAATATTGCCTTCAATAGTGTTAGAAAATTCATTTCCAGTGCCATCTATTATAGAAGATCCAGTAAGTTTTAAATTTTCTAAATTACTAGAAAGTATAAAATTCACAGATGAATAAACCTTATCAGTACCCTCTAAGTAGTTTTCTGTAATTGTATCGCTAGTTGAATCTATATAATACGTATCATCTCCTATCCCACCTGATAGAGAGTCTTCACCAGTTCCTCCATGTAAAATATCGTTACCAGATCCACCATTTAAAGTATCATTACCAGAAGCTCCGTATAAATTGTCATTACCACCATTGCCAGAAATTTCATCATTCATTTCTCCGCCATCATAAATATCGTTGTATGCAGAACCAATTATCTTATCCGAAAAACTACCATCTAAATCATAAAGACCATAAGATAATAAATCATAATAATCAATATTCAAATCAGAGACAGTCGCAATCCCATAGCCTGGAATTGATAATTCACCTGTATGGATATAGCCATAATTAAAATCTGTAGCCCATAAACTTAGGGTACCCTGCTCTGAAATTATTCCTACGGGTGCGAGTTTTAATGTTGCTTTTTGGGAACTATTCTGAGTAAAGCTTACTGTATAAGTACTTTCTAAATACTCATATAAAGAATAGTTATTTAATGCATCAGCACCTGCGCTAGTTAATTCTGAATAATTAAAAGTTGCCATTTAAATTATAGTTTTTAAAAGTTAAATTTAAACTTTTAATTTGTTATTAGAAATTTAATCAGATATCAAAAAAAAGTCAAATCATGCAAATATATAAACTTAAAAAAAAGAGAAACTTCCTAATTATTCATTTTTTTCATAACTATTTGGCTTGAAGTTTTAAACTAAATATTTTTCTTTTAAAGATAAATCACCTTTAGCACCTTTTGAAAAAAGTTAAAAAAAGGAGCTTATAGCCCCTTATTTAAATGGATTATCAATATTAAGAAAAGACAGGAGAATAAGGAGTTTGCCCATTCATTAGATCTGTATCAATTGGTTTGCATATGTTCATCAGTGCATCTTGTCCAAAACCAGGGCCAGAAGGTCCATCAATAAATTCTTGAAATTCCTCAGCAGAAATTCCCTTTTTTACTTCCCAAAAACAATATACAGGGCCTGTTTTAGTGACTGCATTAGCAGAATGATTAAAAAATCCTTTTTCTTTATTTGCGGCTACTGCATCATCCCAACCACCACCAGGGGCCATCGCAGCATAAGCGGTTTCCCACCATTTTTCAGCTTTTCCTACTTTGAATTCATGATGAACAATGTAAAATGTTGAAGACATAAAAATAATATTTGTGCTAATAATTAACCTACTTCGAATACATTAAGGGTTACTAATTTATTTTGAATTCCTAAACAAAAAATATCTAATTGACCATAATTGCTGATCGATTTTCAATCTGAACCAATATAAATTAATTGAACCTAGTCCAATAAAACGCAACTTTCTAGCTTAATGATTAAATGCATAGCTAGGATATTCATAAAATTTGAAAATAATTGAAAAGGTATGCCGATAGCTATTAACCCAAGTACTATTATTTTTCCTTCGATATAAAATAAGCTAGAAGAAACACATTTAGTTTATGTCTTCAGGATACGAATTTATAACTAAATTACAGTTGCAAAATGCAGTAGATTTGTGGTGTTCAGATGAAGCCTCCGCGACTAAAACTTATGGAGATATCAAAGAGTGGGATGTGAGTTCAATAAAAGACTTCGGATCTTTATTCCTAGATAAAAAAAACTTTAATTCTAATATTAGTAATTGGGATGTGAGCTCTGGGGAAGATTTTTCAAGCATGTTTCAAGGCGCGGTTTCATTTAATCAAGATCTAAGTAAATGGGATGTCAGTGATGGGACTGACTTTAGTGCTATGTTTTCTTTTGAGTCTTCTTTTAGTGAAAATATTATTTCTAACTTTAACTCTGAATTGAGTAATTGGGATGTAAGTTCTGGAGTTAATTTTAAATATATGTTTAAAGGCGCTGATGCATTTAATCAAGATTTAAGTAATTGGGATGTGAGCTCTGGAAAGGATTTTTATGGAATGTTTATGTATGCACAAACATTTAATTCAAATTTAAGTAATTGGGATGTTAGTTCTGGAAATGACTTTGGAGGGATGTTTGAGCATGCAGATAAATTTAACCAAAACATAAACAAGTGGGACGTAAGTTCAGGAACTAATTTTCAGTGGATGTTTTATCATGCAGATCTTTTTAACAAGAATTTAGGTAATTGGGATGTTAGTGATGGGACGAATTTTACAGCCATGTTATCCGCGACTCCTTTCAATAAAAATATTAGTTCTTGGAACGTAAGCAATGGTGAATCATTTCAGGGTATGTTTTATAAATCTAAGAAATTTAATCAAGACATTGGAAATTGGGATGTCAGTGATGGGAAGAATTTTTCGTCAATGTTTTCTGGAGCTAAGAAATTCAATAAAAATATTGAAAAATGGGATGTCAGTGAAGGAACGAATTTTTCGTCAATGTTTTCTGGAGCTAAGAAATTCAATAAGGATATATCTAAATGGAATATTTCATCTAAATCTAACCTGAAGAACTTCTTCAAAAATGCAAAAAAAATGATGACAAATGGTTGGATTTCTACTCCATCTCATTCTAGTTTCCTTGGTAAAACAAAAAAAGGAAGTTCTTTATCAGAAAAAATTACTGGTGGGAAAGGGAACGATATCTTAAACGGTTTAGGAGGTAATGATACTTTAAAAGGATTAGGGGGGGCCGATTTATTAGTTGGAGGCAAAGGGAATGATACCTTAATTGGAGGAAGTGGTGATGATACTTATGTTGTAGATAGTTCCAATGATATTGTTTTAGAAATTTCTAATCAGGGGACAGATTTAGTCCTGACTTCAGTTATTATTTACAGTCTTCCTGAAAATGTTGAAAATTTAACACTTATTGAAGGATCAGATTGGGGTTATGGTAATTCACTTGATAATGAGATTAAAGGTAATTCTGGTGACAACACAATCTTAGGTTGGACAGGTTCTAGTGATGATTATTCCTCTGGTACAGGAAAAGATACTCTTATAGGTGGAGATGGAAATGATACTTATGGGGTAGATAGCGTTGACGATGTAATAAAAGAATTATCTTTTGGAGGAACCGATACAGTTAATTCTTCAGTATCGTACGTTCTTTCTTCTAATATAGAAACCCTTTATCTGACTGGGACATCAAGTGATCATATTAATGGTACAGGGAATTCTATTAGTAACTTAATTTCTGGAAATTCAGGGAATAACATTTTAATTGGAAAAGGCGGGAATGATACTCTTTGGGGCCATCAAGGAAATGACACCTTTAAAGGAGGGAAAGGGAAAGATAAATTAATTGGTGGTAAAGGAAAAGATATTTTTAAATTATCAAAGGGTAGAGGATATGATCTAATCCAAGATTTTAAAGATAAAAAGGATAAAATTTTTATAGGATCTTATAAAAATTTAAAGTTAAAAAATAAAGGTAAAAATGTATTTATATATGATGGGAATGATTTACTAGCGAAGGTTAAAGGAGCTAAGGGTCTTTTATCTGAAAAAGATAAGTTTTTGATTTGATTTT
Source organism: Prochlorococcus sp. AG-459-A02 (assembly GCA_003212055.1). Lineage (GTDB taxonomy): Bacteria > Cyanobacteriota > Cyanobacteriia > PCC-6307 > Cyanobiaceae > Prochlorococcus_A. The sequence continues at coordinate 12,106 of QCQW01000013.1, read as the reverse complement.
TGTGAAAAATAACAGGTCTTACTTAAATCTGGAAATATCTTTTATTATTAAACCTAATAATCAAAAGTAGTTCTTATGTCCTATCAGAAGTATGAGCCCAAAACTTTTGGAAAGTTTTCTTCTTCAGATCTCTGGTCAGATATTAAAGAAACAAGCCATGTTAATGCTTTGCTTTCAGGAACTAAATGGGGGAATATAAACCCCGACGATGGGGAGGAAATTGAATTTTTATATTATTTGTCGAAATACGGAGACATTTATCAAAACAAGTATAACGCTGCAAATATGTTGAAATATGAAGTAAAGGCTATGAAAAATGCAATGAAGGCATTTTCTGATGTAGCTAATATTTCTTTTGAGAAAACATCTAACAAAGAAAAAGCTAATATCAAATGGGCCTTATTAGATAATGAGGATAGTGGAGGATCTCTTGGCCTTGCTTATTATCCAGACGGTATAGATAGTGATTCAGGATTAGCTACTGCTAATTTTGAAATTTACGAAGACTATGGCTCAAAATCCCTCAAACCTGGGAGTTTTTATTTTATTACCTTTACTCATGAATTAGGTCATGCTTTAGGATTAGCTCACCCACATGATACGAAATTTTCCTATGGAACTTTCCCAGGAGTATCTGAAGGATCGGGGGAAGATTTTGGTGATCACAAATTAAATGGAAGTCCTTGGACTGTAATGTCATATAACGAACTTAATAAAGAAGGAAGCTATAATCCAAAATCGTTAACGTTTGATGGATTCTTAACAAATATAGGAGCATTTGACATTGCAGCGATTCAATATCTCTATGGACCAAATAAAGTTAAAAATAAAGGTAATAATGTCTACAAACTAAGTAATAAATTAAATGGATTTCAATGTATTTGGGACACTGGGGGGATTGATGTTATTGATGCAAGCGAAGCCTCTGGCTCCGCAACTATTAATTTGAAAAATGCAACTCTTGAAAATCAAATCGGAGGGGGGGGCTTTATATCCCAAATTAATGGAAAATTGAAAGGTTATACCATTGCTTATGAAACTAAAGATAAAAATATAGAATGTATTATCGAAAATGCAATAGGATCCAATTTTAAGGATCAATTAATTGGAAACAATTTTTCTAATATTCTAAATGGTGGCAAAGGAAATGATACTTTAGCTGGTGGTAAAGGGAAAGATAAATTAATCGGAGGAAAAGGAAAGGATACCTTTAAATTATCTACTGGAAAAGGTTATGATCTAATAAAGGATTTTAAAGATAAAGAGGATAAAATTTTCATTGGATCAATTAAGAAGCTTAAGCTAAAAAACAAAGGCAAAGATGTCTATATTTACAAAGGAAATGATTTATTGGCAAAGGCAAAAGGTGCAAAAGGTGATTTATCTTTAAAAGGAAAATATTTGATTTAATTAATTCAATGAGCGAGCAATGGAATAAAGGTATTCCATATATTATTTATTTAATCGCTGAGTTTTATTTTCTATTTCCCGAGAAGTCATTCGGGGAGAAAGAATCTTATTCTGAAATCTAATGCTTTATAAAGCAAAAATTATTATTGATTGACAGTCGATATAAAATAGTAAAAAATCTTCCAAAATGAAAGATAAATATTGGTACAAAGTTGATTTTTCTAAAGCAACTAAATCACTTGCAAAATCAATTTCTAAGCATTTTCATGTATGGGACTATTTGCTATTAAATTCACAAATAATCAAATACAAATCAAAAACTAATAACAAACAGTCTATTTTATTTTCTTTTCCGGAACAATTAACTAAATCTATGATTTCTGGTGAAGTTGACAAAGAAATTTTTTCTTCAATGAAATTTAATTATGGAAAATTTACAGTAATTTTTGAAGGTAAAAATCTAAACAAAAACTTTAAGAGACTAGAATCAATTAAAGTATCTAATAAAAAAATAGGGGAAGTTTCATATATCTTTAACAAGGTAGTTAGTGGAAATCCAAACAATCTATTTGATCCTGATACAAATAATATTGTTATTGGTTCACAATATAATGATGAACATCTTGAAGGTGATGGTGGACAAAATATAATATATGGAGGAAAAGGCAATGACAAAATTTACATTACTGGAGAAAAAAATATTGTTTACGGTGGTTCTGGAGGTGATGTTCTAGATATTATGGGTGACTCACATAAGGTTTATGGAGGGAAAGGAAATGATATTTTCAAATTATCTAATAATGGTAAAGGTAAACATCTAATAGCAGATTTCAAAAACAATCAAGATAAGATTTATGTTGGATCAATTAAGAAATTAAAGTTTGAAAATCAAAAAAGTGATGTTTACATTTATAGTGATAAAGATAAAGGTGGTGAAGCGAAATATCTATTGGCAAAGGTAAAAGGAGCTAAGGGTCTTTTATCTAAAAAAGGAAAATATTTGGTTTAATTTAATTAATAGACGAGCAATGCAATTTAACTATGCTAGGTATATCAGAAAATATTTATTTAATCGTTAAGTCCTATTTTCTGTTTGCTGAGATTCAAGATTGGCTTCATGATTTTAATCTGATTCCTAATTATCATAAAGCACTTAACAATTCTAGAATTGCAATATGTCTACAAGCCATAACTAATTTAGTTTCGGGGTATTGCTTACTTTGATATTACAAACCAGGGAGGATTTGACGGCAATTTTACTACAGTTCAATTATCTTGATTTTCTCTAAACTAAATATTTACCTTCTTTAGATAGTTCACCTGCAGCTCCTTTAACCTGTGCTAATAAATCATCTCCTTGATATATAAAAGCATCACCTTTTTTATTTTTTAATTTTAATTTCTTACCTGACCCAATAAAAATTTTATCCTCACTTTTTTTAAAATCTTGAATCAAATCGAAACCTTCACCTTTAGATAATTTAAAGGTATCTTTCCCTTTACCACCTATTAACTTATCATTTCCAACTCCTCCGACTAAAGTATCATTTCCAGCGCCACCTTTCAATACATCATTACCTCCTTGTCCTCTCAAATAATCTTTACCTTTGGCGCCAAAAATCGTATCGTTGAATTCAGTTCCATAGAAATCTTCATCTAGGTATGAAGATTTCAAATCAATAATTGCGTACTTAGAAAGATTTAATTCAAATTCAGATGCATCTATATATCCGTATTTTTTTGACTCGATCCCAATAGCATAAACAGTACCAGTTAAAGAATCATTTTTTAATTTGGGTTTATTACCAAATAAATTAACCTTTGTAGTACCAAAATCAGGTATTGAAGCTTTGAAAGAAAAATTATTTTTGTTTTTAAAGGTAATTTTCTTGATACTTGCTTGACCAAGATATGTTAAGAGGTTAGTGACGTCACCATCTAATGATTTTAGTTTTTTAGCAAATTTTTTATTTGCAAGGGTAAAATCATATTTTAATTTTCCAGACATTTTTGAAACTAAGAGATTTACTTATTTTTTAATTTATCTTAAAAATCAATAAAAAACTATTTTTCAAGAGAATTTTGGTAAATTTTTCTTAAATCAATATTTCTAGTGTTCCTTTGAATTTTAAAACTACTTTAATCTTGAAAAAAAACAAACAATTTCAGAAACTTTTTTAAAAATTATATTTTCAATCCATTTACTCCAGGTCCCTCCCAAGCAAAAAGTGTCATAATTTCATTACGAATACGCAATCTTTTCTTTTAAAAACCGCTGGCTGGAATTAGACATCTCTTGTACCTCCAACTTTCACTGAATAATTTTTTTCTTCTACTGTTTCTGATCTTACATTAAATGGTCTTGTTCTTTCTTTATCGAATTTGTCTTTATCCCACGGAGAAATAAAACCCCAAAACATAAAAGTGGTTTTTATTGTCCCTTCATTCTTAATAACCAAAATTGGATCAGTTGGTCTAATTAACTTTTGAGCATCATATTTAGTTTTAAATCCAGTTAGATAGTCTTGCTTTAAAATATTTAGTAACTTATCAAAGTTTGTTTGGAGTTAAAATATGCCAAACATTTATTTTTAAACATTTAAAAATTATTTTTAAATAAAGAAGCTTATTTAATCTTATTCTAGATCTACTTTTAATTAAAGAAATTTCGTAAAATTTATTTAATATTAGGGATAAATTTACGGAATAAAATACCATATAACAAGCAAAAAATAATTATTTGCTTAATGGTATTCATTAGTAAAAAGGCTGTTTGCATAGGAATCTAATCTTCTAATCTTTCCGATCCTATTTATTATGAAATTGATATTAACTAATCAAAAATTGATGAAAGAAATAACCTTCTCAAAATAATTTTTTATTTATACAAAACCATAAGATTTTTTCTTAAGTACTGACTTATTAATGTTCTTAATCTTTGCCAATTCATCATTACCAGAATAAACATAAGTATCATTACCCACCTGCTCCAGTTTTATCTTTTTGACAGAACCACATAAAGCAAAGTTGATCTCATCAACATTATCTTCAAAATCGTTTATTGACAAAGATCCTTTTCCTTTTTGGAGAACAAAAGTATCATTTCCATCACCACCTTTTACATTGATTTTCTTTTTTAATAGTTTTCCTTTTGCTGCTATTAAATCATCATCTTTATCACCTGTAAATGATGATCCCTTTTTGAGAATATTAATATCTAATTCGGCTTTTTTTAACTTATTTAATTTCTTATCAGTTGATGATTTTGTAAGGATTTTAATATCGGCTTTATCCCATTCATTTGTTTGAACTTTACCCCAATTAACATTATTTAAGTTTGCGTTACTTTTTAAAACTTCGTTATATTCAACTTTACCCCAATCAATCGCGGAATAATCGTCATTCCCAAGTTCATTCATTTGGACTTTGTTCCAAGATGCTTGTTTATATTCAAGTTTATCGAACTCGTTATATTGAACTTTACCCCAGTTGGCTTGTTTATAGTCTTGATTATCTAGTTCATTGTATTGAACTTCACCCCAATCACATGCTATGTATGAGGAGTTTTCAAATTCATTGTATTGAACTTCTCCCCAATCTACATCACTATAAGAAGAAGAATTAAATTCATCGAATTCAGCATATGACCAATCTATTTCTTTATAAGAAGTAGAAGTGAATTCATCATATTCAATGTAACCCCAATATATATCACTAAATTCTTCAGAATTCATAGAGCCATAATCCATATAACCCCAGTCAAAAGTTTTATAATCTGATGAGCTACAGTCATTCCAATCAGTAACTATATTCATCGTATAGGTGAATTCCCCGTAGGCATGATCACCAGTCATATTGAATGAATCAATTGCAATAGCATCGTGATTAATATATGACCAAGAAAGCATATCTGGACCACCACTAGTCATATAACCATCAATTTCACCCCATACAGATAAATTTGCATCTGTAAGGTCTCCTGCAACAATTTGTGCCGTTACATAATCATAATCATTTAAGCCATCAATATGCCATAAATCAAAGAGTTTATCAGATGAAAGATCGTAAAATTCTTCAGATGCAAAAGTATTATATCCGTTAAAATTTGACACGACTTGTATAAAACCTTCATCCCCTGCATTAATTGCAGTTGCATATGCTCCAACAGTAGAATCATCCCCCAAAATGGTATTCATTTCATCCCAATCACTAGAACCATTATCTGAATAGTCAAAATCTACGAAATTCAAAAGATCTACATAACCACTGCCATAATTACTTCCAAAACTACTTTGCAAATCAGATCCGTGGTCCTCCCAACCCGGTGCAAGATATCCATATTCTCCATAATAATTGGAATCATAGGTATCTTGAGCATCTGCAATTGCGTAACCGTAATCAGCTTCTGTGAAAGTGTAACTATAACCGTCTTTTGTGTATGTTCCTAAACTCCAGCTATCTGTAAAATCGTAAGTTGCCATGGAAAATTTTTAGATGACAACAATAATATTACATTTTCTTTTATTTGTCATTATTTACCTAAGTAAATATTTATGAGTTGATCATCCTAATTATCTTTAATAAGATTTTAAATACATATAGAGTTGTTAATTTAATTTGTTTTAACATTTTTCATAGGGTCATAGAATAATTTAAATGCATTTGTAAAATATTCAATTAAAGGTTTTTGTCTTAATTTTATTAATACTGATGTCTCCATCCCTAATAATAATGGGAATTTTCTATCCTTTAATTCAACGAAATTTTTATCTAGGCTAATTAATATCGTATATTCACTTGAAGAAAAATTATTCTCTTTGGATTGAAATAAATCCTTTGAAGCAGATACTCTTCTTTGAGGAGCAATTTTTTTAATGAAACCTTTAATCGTTCCATATTTAGTGAAATCATAAGAGTCAAATCTCATTGTCACATTTTTTCCTTCAGATAAATATGCTAAATCTCTACCACTTACAGTTGCTCTTACAAATAATTTACTTTTTGGTACATAACTGGCTAACCTTTCTCCCTCCATTATTGATGAACCCTCTTCTATAGGAGAGAAATCATATATAAAACCCTTTCCTGGAGATCGAACAATTAATTCTTTTAATGATGTATTTACTATTTGTTTATCATTATTAACCTTCGAAATATTTAAATTTAATTCATTTGACTGTTTTTGACATTCTGTTTTTTGTAATTCAATATTTGTCTTTGTCTGATTTAGGCTATTTTGTGCTTCAAGAAATTTTGATTTTTGATTTAGGTAATTCAGTTCACTTATAGCACCTTCATTAATTAAAGTTTCGAATTTTAGTAAAATATTTTCCTGAAGAGAATATTCTTTCATCGCGATTTTCATTTGTGTTTCTAAGAGATTATCAACCAAAATACAGTCATTCTGAATATTTTTTAAATCACTTAAGTAAATTTCTAATTCTCTTTCATAACTATTAAATTGACTGTTTAACTTCTTACCGTCAAATTCAAACAATGGTTGATTTTTTTCTATTTTTTCTCCATCAACTACATATATCTTTTTTAATATCCCATCAATTGGAGACTTAATGGTTTGTATACCAAGGCCTGAAATGACTTCACCTCTCAATTCTGTTATTTCATCTGTTTTAATAAAAAATAATGAAGAAATAGAAGTAGTGACGATAATCAAAACAATCTTTAAAAGCAAACTGGGGTAATCATTTAATTTGAAATCACTTAATTTCTTAATCGTAAAATTTATCATTTCTACTCGTAGTTTTTTATTTGAGAAGATATAAGATTGGCATAAAATTTATTTTTTTTGATTAAATCCTCATGGCTTCCTTGTTCAACTAAATATCCTTTATCTAAAACTAATATGTGATCAGAAAATTTAGCAACGCTGGATAATTTGTGACTTACAGAAATAATGGAGGTATTTGGTAATTCCTTTTTTAAATTATTAAATAAATTAAATTCGGTAGCTACATCAAGTGCAGATGTGGCCTCATCAAGTAATAGGATTGAGGGTTTATGCATAATTGCTCTTGCTATAGCGATTCTTTGACGTTGTCCTCCAGAAAGTAATTGGCCTCTTTCCCCAACAGATGTATTTATTCCATATTCCAAAAGTGAAATAAATTGATCGCAACATGCCATTTCTAAAGCCCAATTAATAGTTTCTTTGCTTACAGGTAAATCACTTACACGCATATTTTCTTCTATAGAGCCATCAAAAAGAATTGAATCTTGGGTTACATGAGCTATTCCTTTTCTTAGAGAATAAGTACTTAATCTATTTATATTTATTCCATCGACAAAAATTTGACCCGCAGTTGGTTCATAAAGTTTTGAAATAAGTTTTAAGATTGAGCTTTTCCCAGAACCACTTTGACCTACTATGCTCAGCAACTTGTGATTTGTGGAATCAAAACTTAAAGAGTGTAGAACTAGATTTAATTTATTCTTATCTGAATATGTAAAATCTACATTTTTAAAAGTGATATTTTTTATACTAGATGATGCGGTCTCGAGAAGATGATCTTCATAGGACTCGGAATTTCTTTTTAAAATATCTGATAGCCTGTAAAAAGAAAGAAGAGCCTCTTGAATATTTTGCCAAACTGACGAAAGCCTAACAATTGGGCCAGTGACATATCCTGATAGAATTCTAAAAGCAAACAGTTGACCTACTGTTAATTTAGCGTTGATCACTAGATAAGCCCCATACCAAATAGCTATTAAACCTGATAATTGCTCAATAAATTCGGATACATTGCCTGCGGTAACAGAAACAACATCTTTCTTATATCCTAAACCGACTTCTTTTCTATAATTTTTCCTCCAATTATTAATAACATTTCGCTCAAATTGCTCAGCCTTTATAGTCTCGATTGCAGATAAAGACTCTACAAGATGAGATTGAACCTTAGCATTCTCTATCGCTTGCTGCCTTAGAAGCCTTCTTATAATTGGAGAGATAAAAATAGTAATTAATCCAATAAGAGGAATAATTGATAGTGTTACTAATGTCAAAGGAAGACTATAGCTAACCATAATTGCGATATATATAACTATAAAGATCGCATCAAGAATTACTGTTAAGCCAGAACCAGTTAAGAATGATCTAATGTTTTCAACTTCATTAATTCTTGAGGTGGTTTCTCCTACATTACGCTTTGAAAAATAGCTGAATGGTAAAGTTAGAAGTTTATCTATGACCTGCATTCCTACACCTATATCTATCAAATTTGCTGTCCTACTAAAGATTATCGTTCTAGAAATTGATATGAGGCCCTCCAGAATTACGATGATAATTAAAGAACTTCCAAATACTCCAAGTGCTCTAATATTCCCTTGTGAAATCACAGAATCAACAATTTTTTGAATAATTAAAGGAACAGATACAGTTAGCATTTGAGCTACAAAACTTGCTACGACAACAAGAATTAACTCACTTTTATACTTTTTTATAAATGGCATTATCAGATCCATAACTTTGGTATTTTCATCTTTCGTAGGTTCCTTCTTAGTTGATGCATCAATTATGCGTATTTCCTCTTTTTTTTCGTTTGATAATTTCTCTAGGAATTGTTTCGTATCATTTTCTTTGTTCTTATTTGTATATGAGGTTAGGAATTTTGATTGATTTCTTTCCCAAATAATTACTGGGAAAGAAAATTCATCCAAAAGTATTATGGGAAAACTTAATTCGAGGGGATCATTAAGATTAGCGTCATAATTGTTTGAGCTTATATTTATTTCTTCAAGAAGTTGTGTGATAATCCATCTATTTAATTTTTGACGTTCCTCCATGGCTTCTTGTTCATCTTTATCCACAAGACCCAATCTATAATCAGTAGTCTTATCTAAAAGTTCATTTATTTTTTCATTAATAGTATGTTTTGAATAATCAATTAAATAAAAATCAAGGATTCCTTGAATCATTGATTTATATATTTCAGGATCATCATATTGCTTACATTTTGTTATGGAATTAGAAATTTCCAATAAAGATTTTCCAAATAAAAGTTCACTTTCTTCATTAGGTTTTGATTGAAATTCAATTTCATTTTTTAAACTATTATCTTCTTTTTTGGCTTCGAGATATTTTTCTTGTTTAAATACTTTAATTTTATCAATTTTTGATATTAAATTCTTTAAGCATGATTTGTTTATAGCTATTTCTAAATTATCAAAGTTTTGTATTGGAGTTTTCTCTGATTTAGATTTTTTAATTGAATGATTAATAAACACACCAAATTTGTTAAAGAAAAATAAGGTATCATCTGCCGAATTGTTTTCGACGATTTTAAAAAAGTTCTTTATATCTGAGGAAGTTTTAACTTCCTTTATTCCCTTAGTAATTTTATTTAAATAAACCCTAAATTCATATTCATTAAATTGAAGAATTTCTTTTTTGTTTTGAATAAAGTCTTTATTATTTAGATTTTTGAATAATGTATTTATTAATAATGATTTTTCAAATATAAGTTGATTTTCAAAAGCATGATTAAAAGGATAATCAGATTTGGAAAATTTTAATAATTCCAAAAGATTTTTAAATGGCATACCAATTAGCTCAACTTCTTTATCACAAGCTAAATAATACGAATAACTCCAATTACACAGATTTTCATATAATCCTATGAATTTACCTTTAGGACATTTTTCCATACTTATTTCATTCTTAAATTGATCAATTTTTAAAAAAGGTCTCAGACTTCCTGATTTAATAAACCAAACTTTTTTTTCATCTCCTTTATTCCATGGACCAACAATATCACCTTCGTTTAGATGAGAAACCTCTATATCATCAATTAAACTTGGTTTATCAAGAAAATTCAGATAATCTTTGCCCCAAAGTTTTTTTAAATAGAATTCAGTAATATCCTTCTTTTCAGTTTTTGTTAACTTTAAAATATTCATTTATCATGAATTATTTATGTTATTTTTACTTTCATCTTAGTACTAATTACGCCAAATTCTATCCTTTTGCTAATTTCATCGATAGTATTTTCTACTAAAAATTTGAAAATATTATTTAATTCCTCCTTGCTAGATAAATCAGGATAATTTATTTCAAAAGTTTGAACCATCATAAAGCCAATATCTAAGGACCATATTTCAGAGGGAAAATTTAGATTTGTTTTCCTTAAGACAGATATCAACCAATTAGGAAGATTATTGAACATTGTAGGACCAATTATTCCTTTAGATTGTCCTTCTTCACCAATTGAATATTTTTCAATTGCTTCACTAAAACAAATTTCTTCATTTATGATTTTCTCTCTTACTTCTAGAGCTAATTCCTTCTTAGGCAATATTATTGATCCGAATTTGACAGTTGTGAAGAATTCTGATAACTCGGAATATTTTGAAGAAAGTAATGTTGAGAATTCTTTATGTAATTCATTGATTTCAAACTCATAGTTTTCTTTTAATTTATCTATGGAAATACTTTCAAAAATAATAATCAGCTCATCTATATTATTTTCTAAAATTATTTCTAAATTAGTGATTAATTTTGTCGAGATTTCAGTATCGTCTTTAGTAAAGAAATTAAGTGACTCTTCTATGAAAAGACTTTTAAAAACTTTATTTTTAAAAATCAATGGTAAAGAATATAATAGAAATCTTTCAGTAATAAAATGACATGCTCTGGCTTGATCCGGCATTAAGATTTTTGCTATAAACAAATCATTGAAAGAAATTCTCATTAGATTTACCTCTTAAGATTTGTCTAAATCACTTTTAATTATATTACTTATCCAATTTTAAAGGTAATTATATTATAAACCAAACATCCACTTCAAAATATTTTTAATGTAAAATTAAATAATCAATTACGCAGCTAATTTTTTCTAAAAAAAACTAAAAATTTAAAATATCTTAAATATGAGTAAACGATTTACTAAAAAGGCGAAAAAACGCTACTGAAGACATACCTAAAAAAGTAAAAATTTAACTCAAAATTTTAATTTTCATAACCATTAATACTGACAATTCTTTTTCGCTTTAGTTATATTAAATGAATTTAAAAATGACTAAAAAAGTAAATATATATGTTTCGGGGGGTAATCTATCATATCCACATTATGAATTTTATTTTGATTCAAAAGGGAAAAACAAACTCTCATCTCTTGATTTGGATGCTAACAAAGAGTACATTTTTTTTAAGCTAAATAATTTGAATTCTCACCCTTTTTATTTGACAGATACAAAAATTGGAGAATCAATAAGCTCAGCTATTAAATTAATTGGAGATGGTAATTCTAACGATGGGATAAAAGGAGATGAATACTTTACCTTGAAATTTGATAAACAAAAAGATGAAATCAATAAACTTTATTTTTACTGTACATCGCACAACAATATGAATGGAGTTTTCTCTATTTCTAATTGGAACAAATATGTTTTCAATTCTAAGTCTCAATTAATCCTTGCTATTAATAAATGGATAAAAAATTCAAATAAAGCTGAACAAGAATTTGGTAAACCCAATTCATGGGATACAAGTAAGTTCAATTTAGTTGAGAAAAAATCAAATAAATCGGGTGAATTTTTTAAAGGTAGTAAAAAAAATGATTTTTTAATTGGTTACTCATCAAACGATACTCTTCTCGGAGGAAAAGGTAATGACATTTTCCTAGGAGGAAAAGGTAATGACATTTTGCTAGGAGGAAATGGTAAAGATACTGCATTTTTCAGT
>QCQW01000012.1 GCA_003212055.1 Prochlorococcus sp. AG-459-A02 | reverse complement strand
ACTTATTTCCTGAAAACTATAAATCTCTTGTAAAGGATCGCCAAAAACAATTACTCTAGCTGCATCATTGATTCTTCTTAAAACACTTCGAATAAAATCAAATCTAAAATTATTTATATCTTGAGCTTCATCAATAATTAAAAGATCAATATTTCTATCTATAAATCCTTGAACACATTCCCTAGAGTCTCTATCAGCTTCGCCCTTTACGAATTTTGCGGCAGCAATCATATTTTCATCATAAGTATTGGTTTCAAATTTCAACCCGATATTTTCTCTTACTAATCGATTTAACCTGCCTGCAAAAGAATCAATGGTATAGCATTGCACCATATCCCCTTCACTAATATTTTTCAATCTATTTCTGGCTTCATTAATTGCTGCATTAGTAAAAGATAGAAAAAATATATTTTTGGGTTTCGTATATTCTGAGAAGTCTAAAAAATAACTTATAGATTGAATTGCAGTTGAAGTCTTTCCATGCCCTGGAGGAGAAACACAAATAACATTATTTTGCTCCATCAACTTTAAAAATTCTTTTTGGCTATCGTCAATTTTTATTTCATCTGAATATTCCTCTACATTTTCTAAAGAAACTTCTAAAGAAGATTCTTCAGACTCTTCAAAATGCTTTTCTTGAGTTAAAGGATCCTCAAAAATCTCAGGTCCAGTTTTCTTAATTAAAGATTCATCTATAACTTTTTCTTCTGATTTATTAGCTTCAACTAATGGTTTTTCTATTAATCCTTTTATATTCTTTAGTTGATCTTTCCAAGATAATTCTCTTTGCTCCTTTTTTGTTTTCTTAATCTTCTTAACTAGAGCCTTAGGTTCCTCTTCTATTTTCTCTTCTATTTCCTCCTCTAAAGCCTTAGGTTCCTCTTCTATTTTCTCTTCTATTTTCTCTTCTATTTCCTCCTCTAAAGCCTTGGGTTCCTCTTCTATTTTCTCTTCTATTTCCTCCTCTATTTCCTCCTCTAAAGCCTTGGGTTCCTCTTCTATTTTCTCTTCTATTTCATTTTCTTTTGAACTATCTATGAAAAAATCAAGTATGTATTCATCTACTTCTCTACTCTTAAATTCAAGATCTAACATTTCTCCTTTTTGAAAATTATCTCTTGATTTTTTATTACTCTCAAAATTTGAAGCTTGTATAGAAAATAAAAAAAGGAGCTGACTCTCTACATCTGAAAATGCCTTTGTAGATATTAAGAGAAGAGAATTATCGCTTCTTTTAATAATGAATACAGGATCATTTACGGCAAATTTTCTAGAAATAATATTTTCCTTGAAATAAAGTCTGTATTCACTTCGTGATGGATGTGATCTCCTCGCGTCATACCAAGTTACAACTCCTTCTTCTGTGATTGAATTATCGCGTGACTCAATCCAAGCAAAAGTTACCTTATATTCTTTTGGTTCATTCTTGCCCAAAAGCTCTTTTAGAAAATTTGAACCATTGAATTCATGCTGATTGGACTTCTTTTTATCAGCTTCAACACTTGTTAATCTTTTATAAACCATTCCATCTACTTCAATATGATTAAGAAATTTTTTACCACTATCATTATTATTTGATTCTTTAGATCTAAATACTCTTAATTGATCTTTTATAAAACCTTTGAACTTCTTTGGTAGATACTTTTTTGTTTTATTTTTAATTAACTGGATAATATTCTTAGATGAACCCATAGTTATTAGACTCCTAATTAAAAATTAAAAGCCATAAGGATCCAGATACCTCATTGGGAAAAAGTTTATTTTCTTTATAATGAAATCGAAAAAACTTCATTAAACGTTTAAAAGAATAAATATAAAATTTTCGTGAGTTTACAATTAAAAAATTAAATTGTCATTTATTTGTTTGTTAACCAAAAAAATACTTAAGCACAAAGAGGTAATTTTGCACTTTTATCTTTAAGTGATGCTGGACTAATATATGGCAGCATATTTTTTGCAATCTCTTTTATTACTGGTACCACAACTGAATTTCCAAATTGTTTATAAGACTGAGTATCAGAAACGGGAATTACAAAATCTTTTTGTCGAAACTCATCAAATCCCATTAACCTAGCGCATTCTCTAGGGGTTAACCTTCTAGGATTTTTTTCAGAGCCTTGAGATATCAAAACTTCTGAACCATCTTTGTAATATCTCGCAGAAAGAGTCCTTGCACAATCATTTTTAGTAAATAGCCCATAACCAAATCCATTTCCCTTGATTCGATGTTTTTCTGCATAGCTCTTCAGATAGCTCCATAACTTATTCGAAATAGTATATTTTGGATTTACAGTGGCTAATTCGCCTTGAGTAAAGGGATCTTCATTATCTTCAGAACCATCTTCAGGATGTAAAACAGAAGATAATAATGGACCATTTTTAATATCAGGAATATTTAAATTATCAAATATAAAATCATTTTCCTCTTTAAATCCCACAATATAAATCCTCTCTCGATTCTGGGGAACATAAGATTTTGCATTTATTATTCTGTATTGAACTTGATAACCTAGTTGATTTTCCAGAACATCAATAATTGTTTGAAAGGTTCTACCTTTATCATGGCTAAATAGATTTTTTACATTTTCCAATAAAAAAGCTTGAGGTCTGTGGAAGTCGATTATTCTTGCAATTTCAAAAAATAATGTTCCCTGAATTTGGCAATCAAATCCATGAGACTTACCTAATGAATTTTTTTTGCTTACTCCTGCAAGACTAAAAGGCTGGCATGGAAAGCCAGCAAGTAAAACATCATGACTTGGTATTGATTTTGTATCCACATTTCTAATATCTCCAGCAAATTTATGTTCTGTCTGAAAATTAGCTTTATAAGTTTCTTGAGCAAATTTATCTATCTCACTCGTAAAAACACAATTTCCACCAATTGATTCAAAACCTTTTCTGAAACCACCTATACCTGCAAAGAGATCGATAAAATCAAACTTCTTTTGTAAAATATTTAATTTTCCAACTTGAGATTCTTGAATCTTTCTTCTCTTAAATTCTTATTTACTATGGCACCGAGATTTATAAAGTCAACCAATTTATTAATTAAAAACATCAATTATTTTATCCCTTAAATTTTCTATATTCTTTGTTTCACATTCCCAGATAACAATAGATCTCCAATCAAGATTTTTTATTTTTTCCTGAATTTCCAAATCCCTTTTTATGTTTTCTGTGAATTTTTTGTTCCAGAATTCCTGTCTTATTTTTGGAGTGGAGGCATACTTGCAATTCTCATGCCTATGCCAGAAACATCCGTGGACAAAGATAACAGTTTTATATTTTGGGAGAACGATATCTGGAGACCCCGGTAAATCTTTTGAATGAAGTCTGAATCTATATCCCATAGAATGAAGAACTTTTCTTACCTTGATTTCAGGCTTTGTATTCTTTGATTTAATGGCAGACATATTCCTTGATCTCAGCTCACTTACCTTATGTATTACTTCACTATTCATCTAACCAATAAGTTTTAAACAATATAATCACCATCACCCTATAGGTACCTATATACATTACGTGCATTATGTGTTTACACACATACCCACGTACCTTATATAGGTGTTTTAGTTGTGGTTGATTATGCTTTATTGCACCTACTTTCAATGATGATGTATACACATCCAGTAAGTAGTCCCCTCTTAATTTCTTGTCTTTTACCCCTTCCTCCCGTGTATTAAGAGGGGGTTGCGTAATTGACTGGTATGACTAAGATCTCAGAGGTCAGCATTTTACCTTAAATTCAGATATATTTAATAGAGATTGTCTTCAGTAATGCCACTATCGTCATACCGGATGCACAGAATTTATCTTGCAGCGACCATGAATTATGGTCTTGGTTCTGATGATTCAGAAGAGTTGGCCTACTACAATAAGATCAGAAAAGAAATTGATGATATGAAAAAAGACCCAATAAAAAAAGGGATACCCCTAAATTTGGATACCCCAGAAAGAATGGATAAATGAACCTGAATACTTTTTTATTAATTGATGGGAGTCTGATGCTTATTGGTCTGCCTTTATTGATGATTCTTAAAGGCAAAAAGAAGACAACCTAAGTTACTTCTTAACAGCAAAAGTTACTCCCATTACGGCAGTAATATCTTTCTTGATAGTTGAAGTGTCATAAGAACCCCAGCTGCTTACCTTCGTGGAATTAGGAACAGTTATCTGAAAAACTCCAGTATTCACTCTCTTTAAACCACCCACTTCAGAGCCTGCCTGAAGAGCGATAGCTTCAGCCCTAACCCTTGCATCCTTTGCTGCCTTAGCTAGCATGTCAACTCGTTTATCAGCCAGCTTTGAATAGGTGAATTCAGGACGGCTTGGTTTCACCCTTACCCCTTTACCAAGCAATTCTGTTATCTGACTATGAGTCTTCTGGATGTTATAAACATCCCTACTTTCAATCTCAATATTCTGATAAGTAATCCATTCAGTTCTAATGATTTCATTGGTCTTTGGATGCTTGGTTTTATATTCACTGATACTCGCAGGTCCAAGATAAACATCCTGCTTTACACTATCCTCAATTCCATTGGCTTTAAGGAATTCCATTGTCTTATTAATTGACTGCTTATGCTTGGTAAATGAGTCAATTTGGGTTTTACCTGAGGTCTTTACCTGTACAGACCATTTTGCAATATCACTCTCAAAACTCTCTGTACTAGCACCTGTAACAGTGATAGTATTCTCAACCGTTCTAAACCCTCTCACAAGGATCGTGGAGGCGCCTATAAAACCTCCGAGAGATAAAACTGCCATTGCGAATACAAGTGGCGGGGTGCGGCGTATAACGCCCAGGGAATCGCCTGGCAGCGACCTGAGTCTCTTGATAATTTTCATTGTCTATCAGTATGTGTGTAGGAGCTTTTTAATAGCTGAACCGAAAGAAAAATATTAGAAAATCCCTGACTTTTATTCCTTCAGTTCTATCTGGCCATTAAGGGAAACATCTTATGTTGATGTGCCAAGTTAGGAGTCGGTTACTAATATTGCCAAATAAAAAAAATTACCGCAAGAAGTATATTTGTATTACGAGGCAGATACAGAAAAGGAATAAATTAGACTAAAAAAGATTTCCCTGAATCTCTTTATTATCTTTTACAGGATTACAAACCAACTTTGCATATTGCTCGGAATAAGCACAATTTTTACAGGATAGATTTGGTTCCGGGATCTGGTCATTATTCATCAAAGAAACCATTGAATCTATTTCTTCCTCAATCCAATCAATATTCCAATCATAAGGAACTAAATATTCGTCAAAATTCATTCTTTTATTAAATTCTTCATCATCTCTTTTTGCATTGCAAACTAAAAAATAGGATGTTTTATGAACATCAAATCCCATCCCTTTTAGAAGATATGCATAGAAATCCATTTGGATTTTATAGCCTTCATGATACGGATCATCAAGATAATCTTGTTTATCTATTCTCCCAAGTTTTGCCTGTGATTTGTAATCAACAACTATTAATTGCTTTGTAATCTTATGCTGCCAAATATCATCAACCCCTCCAGTCAAGATTATGTTTGTGTCCTTATGACGAAGCATTAATCCTTTATGGAGAGAATTACGCCAATCATCCATCTCAGGATGATCAAAAGGAACTAGATGACTTAAATCATTATCGATAAATAATCTATGTGGAATTTGTCTTTCTCTGCAATAATCAAATTCTTTTTTTAAGAGCAAATCAGTAGTTTCATTTAAAGTCCATCCAGGCGTTCCAGGTGGGTCTAGACCTTTTACTCTGTCCAAGTAAAAACATCTTTTACAGGTTAAAAAATTGGAAAACCTTCCTCTACTTATTTTGAAATCCTCTTTCTGATTAGGAGAATAAGACGAAGATGCTCTAGTCCTTAGTCCAGTTGCTTTTACAGGTTCTTTTTTACTATTTCTTTTAAGATCTATCATGACTTTTAAATTCAGAAAGAATCTTTCTTATTCATAGAATATCTAGATAAAAAATTATTATCAAAATTTCAAATAACAATTCAATGAAAAAGTGGACTGAAGAATGATTACAGCACTCCCTAGAAATAATTTGACAACCACAGACAGGCCATCTAAATTTATTGTGCACACTTCAGAATCATTGTGCTGCAGGCAATCATGAACGGTCCAACCCGGCCCACTTTAAAATTGCCCTTGTAGCTCAGCGGTAGAGCACTCCCTTGGTAAGGGAGAGGTCTCGGGTTCAAGTCAAGATGCATTGATGAAATCTGTAAACTTATTGATACATCATTAATGAATGGAAAAACACCCTATTCGCAGGTTTGTTCCTGATAATTGACATTCGGTCTAAAATAAATAGCAATTAGCTCTTTTTTTATGACTATTGAAACTACTGTTTTCACCTTTAAACTTTCAAATACATTTGAGGATTGGGTAAAAATATTTGATAGTCCAGAGATAGATGAATTTCATAAAACGGCAGGACTTACTCCTCTATATCGTGGCAAAAGTTTAATTGATCCAAAAGAAGTTATTGTTATTCATCAAGCTGAAGAAGGCGTGGCTAAACATGTTTTTTCAGATCCTGAAACCATTATAAATATAGAAGCTGGAGGTCATATTTATAGCACAACAAAAATCACAAGTTGGGTTTCTGATTAGTTTAAACGCTAACTATTTAAACCTATTCAAATTAAATTTGGATTATTTTCAAATTCAGGTCTAATTTTAATAAGTTTTGAAATCTCTAATTCAAGTTCCTCTTCGGAACTAAATCCTAAAACATCGTAGGATTTTAAACCTAATGAACTCTCTTTTTTTAGAGTTTTTTCCATTTTCTTTCAATTTATACTCATTACAATCCAATATTAAATTTTTATTATTTAGAAAAATACTTAAGTTTTTAATTCAACACCTTAAAACCACTTAATTTATGAAAGTCGATCTAAGATGAGGGGAATTAATTCCTCTTTAAATGTCAAGTACTAAGGCCATAGAAAATTTAATTAATGGTTATGCAACAAGCGAAGATTCTTCTTTTCTAATCCCAAACGTAACTGAGGATTTTTTGGCTGTAAGACCAAGTGGAAATCCAATCTCTGCGAAAGGATTAGTAGAAATGTTTAATAGCAAAGACTTAGTTGCAGAATCCTCAGATCTAATCAAAACCCATAAAATTGAAATTTACGGTGAGATAGCTTATGCGGTTTTTACACTAAATGAAATCTTTAGTTATAAAGGAAATCAAAATGAGGACCTTTCAACTTATACTTGCATTTTTAAAAATGAAAATGGTACTTGGAAATATGCTTGGATGCAAAGATCACAAGGAACTACTGATATGAAAACTTGGGAATGAATGAAACGCTTATTTCTTGCCACAATATTATTTTATTTCCTTTTTCCGCTCATTTAGCTAATCCAGTATGAGGAGTTTATCTTGAGGCTCAAGCTGGACTCTGTGATGGAGCTTTAACTATTGAAATTCATGGAACTTTGGGAGATAAAGTGATTGAAGCAATGTACAGAAATGGGTTCTATATAAGATCTTTAAAATAGAATTAGGATATAGAAGATTTTAAGTATAAGATAACTATTTAATTTGTTCGACTAAATTATTAATAAGAATCTGAGTGCCAGAGGTAACCACAGACATAGAAGAAGCATTAGTAAAAGTGTAATAGCATGGACATTTGGAATGTATTGCTCTTTAAAAATTTGCGTCTTCATAATCTACCTTGCTTTTTTAAGTTTAATTTCTCTTCTGATAAGCAAAGCTATAACTACAACACACATGTTCATTAGAAATACGTCTAATGGCATTTAATAAAAAAGTATCTACTTAATTAATAGCAAGATTATTGATCTACGAATCAAGAAATTATTATTAATTTTTATTGGCTTAATAAAAGGAATTTACAAATTAAATTTATTCTAAAATATCTCAGTTCTTTTAACTATTAAATGGCTTATTCAGAAACAAGAATAGTAATAGGTGGTATAGCACATGTACCTGTTCTTATTTTTATAGCCAATTTCATTAAAAATAAGTTTGTAACTAAAACTCAAGGAGCAAAAGATGCTGTAGTTAAAGAAGAGCCAGTTAAAATTGTTGAGAAACAAGATGACGTAATTAAAGAAGGAAAAGCAGAAGTTATAAAGGAACTCTCGAATAAACTGGATAGTATTGAACAGAAGGCTGATGAGGTTTATGAAAAGGTAAAGAAGAAAAAGAAAGATAAGAAGAAGAAAAAAAAGAAAGATTAACTATATCGAAATCCTATCAAGCATCAATATATCTTGAGCTTGGATCGTATCGCTTTTATCTTCATCTTCGAGATCTTTATAAGATTCAATTTCAGCTTGAATTTTTCTCTTATAAACTCCCTTGATATAGTCAATTTCTCTTCTTTCTTTATTCAAAATTGAGAATGGTGATCTTTTTAAGTTCATAACTATCTCCTAATTAATAAGATTTGATTAGCTCCAGTTTTTATCAGATTCAACAAAGCTATCCAATGTTTGCTGATTCCTGATTTTTTCCTCAAGAAGTTCTTCTTCTGATCTTTTTTCAATCTCAGATTTATGCTCTTCTTTAAGTTTTGATTTGGTAGACATTTGCTCATGACGACTACATTCATGTTCTAACTACTCAGACAAGCCACCCGACAAAAAAAATATGTACGGTTTGATGTACCACCATATACGGATAAAGGATCAACAATTAAATTTGAATATGAGTAAAATGTTGGATTATTTAATTAACTCTTTGATATCCAGATTGAGGGGTAATCTCTTTAATTAGGGCATTTAAGCAGACATTCTTTTAAATTCAAAATATGATTTAGTACTTCGGTATTTTATTATCTAAGTATTTAATCACCTTTTCTAGTATTTCTCTCTAAAGAAAAAACACTTGAGATGATTGAGGAAACGGCAACAACTCCTAGGCCATAACCCATTACTATTGAAGAGGTTAAGCGTTGAAGAGGTAATAATGAATTTTCTAGATTTACTTTACTAGTATATTCATCATATTTATCTTCTAAAGCAGATTGTTCTTGTTCAATTGAACTTTTGTAATTTCTATATTTATCATTTAATAAGTTTTGTTGATTTGATATTCCCAAAGAGTATTGATTATATTCTTGATTTTGAGCTCTTAACTTTTCTGACTGTGAAAGTTTATATGACTTATAGATTTTTTTTGTTCTTTTTGCTTAACTATCAATTACTCCACTTTATATGAATTCCAGTGATGTTTTAATTACATATGCTGCTATCTAGGGTTTAATTCCACCGAATAAACCAATATCTACTAATCTTTATGAAAAAGTTAAAATCATGGATTATCAATAAATTAAGAATTTTAATTTGGTAGCGCATGTACCGTTTATATGTTTTTTGGTAGCTATTAATTGGATATGAGTTATTTTGCTGAACCTAACCATATTGAATATGATGTATGGTTCGATGAAAATGTCGACCCACTAGATCTTGTGAATTACTCGGATGAAAAGGAGTTCAGTGATTCGGTACACTTTAAGTTCCACAAGATGTCTGCTAGAAATTTAACGATTGGTTCTTCTGATAATTTTCACTGGTAAGTGAAAGATTTTTCACTCCATAGATATTGAGGAATCTTATGCAGAATATGTTCCATCACTATCTCTTCTTGCCTTAGCTAATACAATTTCATCTACAACTTTTTCAATCATATAAGCACTTTTTTTACCAAAGCATTTTTCTTTTTTAATACTCTCAAAATCACTTGGTATTAAATCATTATGTTCACAACAATCACATTTAATATCAATTTTCTTACCTCTGAAAACATCCAAAGCTCTAGAAAAAATCCATTGCTGAACTGAAATACTTTCCCAACTATCAAAATTAGACCATTCATCAAAATCCCTATTAAGGATACTTTTTAATCCATCAGCCTGATTTACATATACTAAGTGTGAATCTTTTCTTGGTTCATCATTAATACCAATTGTTTTGACAGAATTTTGATTCATTAAATATTTATTGATTAAGTAGCTCTATAAATCTAAATGATAATTTTAAAAATATAAACGAAAAAATGTATCAAATAAGATCATTAATTGCTTTATCTAATCTAGCAGTATGATTTGTATTTCTGAGCAATTCAAAATCCTTAAAATCAAAGCCCGGGCCAACACAACAACTCACCAAAGTAAATTCGCCTATACTTTTTGCAGCTTGCCAATATCCAGATGGGATCATTTCTACTGGATTATTGGAATCTAATATTAAATTTCTTATTAACTTATTATCATTATCTAGGCACCATAAATTCAGTGGATCACCCCTAAGATAAATCCAAATTTCATCTGCATTTTTTACTCTGTGCCAAGCACTTTTTGCATCTCTTTCCAAAAGATAATAAATTCCCGTAATAAAGTTTCTACTTTGGCCATCTTCCCTTATTAGAGAATTCTTACTCCTCACTATCTCTCTAAACCATCCACCTTCAGGATGAGGAGATAAATTAAATTGTTTAATTATTTCTATGTTTTTTTGATAAGGATTCACTTTACAAAAATATCTTGTAAATTTCTCTTAAAATTAATAACAACTTCAAAATCAATCAAAATAAAATATATTTTCTAAAAACTTAAGCACAAATAACTGACAAATCTACAAAATTTTTATCTTCATCTGCCAGTTCAGTAATGATTCTATTGAGCCATTCAGAGGTCGTTTCACAATAGCCTACATTTAAAATAGTTTTTTGCTTTGCTGTTTCTTCTTTATTCATAGTTAAAGTATTTTTTATAAATTAGTCTTTAATTAAATCTATGTGAATAAGTTTTTATTACTATCTATTTCAAAAAGTTGTATTTAATACATATTCTAGAACTGCTAGTAAACAAATAAAATTAAATCGTTGACAAGAAAATCTATACAAGTAAGAGTAGAAAAAATTTATTATTTAACCTATGAATAACATCAAGATTGAGGAATTGATGAAAGTAAGGTTCGATGGTATTGCTAATAGAATTGGGCAATTAAGTAAAAGTGAAGGTGAGTCTTTATTGCTTGAGCATCTTGAGTGGTTAGAGGGAGGATGGGAGACTGAAGAAATCTTATTTTTAAAAAAGCCCTACAGAAAATGGTGGTTCTAACTCCGCTTCTATAAATAATTAATGATGTCCTAAAGGACCAGGGCCAGATCCTATTTTGTAAGAATTTTTTAAAGATTTCTCAACAAATAATTTCGCTTTTTGTATTGAATCAAGTAGATCAAAACCTAGAGCTTTGTATCCACAAATAGCAGCACTCAAAGTACAGCCGCTACCATGGGTATTTTTTGTATTTATAAAATCATTAAAAAGCCACTCTTTTCTACCATTTAAGTCAAGAAAAAAATCCTTCCCTTTCATATCTTTTAAACCGCCACCTTTTATAAGTACCGCTTTAGCTCCAAGACCAATAATATTTATTGCGGAATTTTCGATATCTTTTTCACTCCTTATTTCTAAACCAGAAAGTAGATTTGCTTCATAAATATTTGGAGTCACCAAATCCGCAATTGGTAATAGGAGTTTTTTATAAGCATTAATCGCAGAATCTTCAAGTAATTTAGAACCAGTTCTTGTAACCATTACTGGGTCAATAATTTTGGTTATTTTATATGTATTTAATTTTGAAGCAGTATCATTAATTATCCTTTCATTTAATAACATTCCAGTTTTTAAGGCATCAATACCAAAATCAGCGAATAAAGTATCTAACTGACTTAATAAAGTTTTCTTCTCTACTGCTTCAACGCATGTAACATCAATACTATTTTGTGCAGTAATACATGAAATAACAGAACATCCGTGTACTTTAAGTGCCATGAAAGTTCTAAGATCAGCCTGGATACCTGCTCCTCCTCCGGAGTCACTTCCTCCTATAGAAAGTGCAATTTTAGAATACATAATTTGATTAACTCTTCTTTGAAAGTACTATAAATAAATTTTAATTTAAATTAGAAGTCTGAATATGCTTTAAAAAAATTCAACTCTAATTCCATCGCTCTTTTGTATAAATATTTTGCCTGATTAATATCATATGATTCTTTATTAGTCTCAATAAGATTTTCCAGGGAATTTGCTAAATTTTCAAAGTTCACATCAGAGTAAGTAATTATCCATTCTTTATATTTACTGGCAAAATCGTTACTATACAAACTTTTACCTATCCAAGAATAAAGTCGCATACAAGGGGTCATTGCAAACATTATTTCAACTGAACTAAGTCTCTTGGAAGTATCGTCAAGGAAATCTGTATAATTTTTAGTAGCCTTTTTTATATTGTTATTAGACAAATCAATATCCCATTCTTTTGCATATGTTTCATGAAGAATTAACTCCTCTGAAACTCCCATTAGAAGTTCACTTAACATCCTTATTGAGTACTTATCTTTTGATTTTGAAACGGCAAGACCATATGCCTTAGCAAAAGTCTCTAAAAAGAAATAATCTTGAGCTAAATATTCTTGAAATATCCTTATAGGTAGACTTCCATTTTTTAAACCCTGGACAAATTTTGTATTTAAACTTAGTAAAGCAATCTCATAATTATCCTCCCAAAGTTTTTTTGTTATTTTCATTTTTTTGATTTTTAGTTATTCTAAAATTTTTTATTTTTTTTACCTACAAACTTAATCTTATTTTTCTAGGATTGAAAGAAAAAATTATGAAAGAATTAAATATCTTATGGTTTAAGAAAGATTTAAGAATTTATGATAATGAAGCTCTTTGTGAGGCTATAAAAGATAATAATATTTTGCCTATTTTTATTATTGAGTTAGATATTTGGAGTCAAAATACTCATTCCTATAGGCAGTGGCAATTTTGCAAAGAAAGTCTAATAGATTTAAGAAATGCGCTTACTGAGATTGGACAACCATTAATTATTAGAACTGGAAATGTTATTAATATTTTTGATGAAATTAGTTCAAAATTTAAAATCAAGGGCATATATAGCCATCAAGAAACTGGAGATTGGCTTACTTTTAAAAGAGATCAAAAAGTAAGAGAATGGGCTTCAAGAAAAAATATTATTTGGAAGGAATTTCTACAATTTTCAGTTTTTAGAGGAAATTTAGACAGGAATAACTGGTCTAAAAAGTGGAAAAAAAATTCCGAAAAAAACTTACTTAATGCTCCATTAAGAATTAATTCTATTAACTTTGATATTGGAGAAATACCTTCAGACGAAATTTTTCCCTTTAAAAAAGAAACTTGTCCAGGAAGGATGCAAGGTGGAAGAAAGCAAGGTTTAGAGAGAATGCAATACTTCTTTAGTAATAAATTAGTTTCATATTCAAAAGATATTTCTAGCCCAGAAAAATCATTTGATAGTTGTTCAAGACTATCCCCATATATTTGTTGGGGATGCATTTCAGTAAAAGAAATTTTTAATAAGGCAAATATATCAAAAAACAATAATTCCAGTATGTTAAAAAGTAGGTTAACTTGGCATTGTCATTTTATTCAGAAACTTGAGAGTGAACCAGAACTAGAGTTTAGGGAATACCATCCTTTTTTTAAAAATATTAGAGAAAAAAATAATGAATTACTGCACTTATGGAGTTCAGGTAATACGGGCATTCCTTTTATAGATGCATGTATGCGGTCATTAAATTTTAATGGATGGATTAATTTCAGGATGAGAGCTATGTTAATGTCTTTTGCTAGCTATAATTTATGGCTACCATGGCAAGATTCAGGTTCTGAATTAGCAAATAAATTTGTAGATTATGAGCCTGGGATACATTGGAACCAATGCCAAATGCAATCTGGAACTACATCTATAAATACAAATAGAATTTATAATCCTATTAAGCAGGGTAAAGATCATGATCCTCAAGGAAAATTTATAAAAAAATGGATACCAGAATTAAAGGATATAACACTTGATTTCATTCATGAACCATGGCTTTTATCTAGATTTAATAAAAAAGAATATGAACAAATTAATTACGTAAGGCCAATAATTGACATCCCAAATAGCACTAAAACTGCTAAGAAGAAAATGCACGCAATCACTAAAAAGGATGGATATTGGGATATCTCAAAAGAAGTTTATTTAAAACATGGCTCCAGAAAAAGACTTAAAAAAAATATAAATAATAAAAAAGTTGTTTCCAAGGCAATACAATACGAACTGAAATTAGATATTTAAATTTCATTATCAGAAATTTCTGGATTTGTTTTGGTTAAAGTAAGATTTTTGAATTTTGAAATTTAATATAAAAATCCACGATGAATTAATGCAAGCTTTAATGTATCTATTAGATTTTATTTATTATGTCTGAAAGATTTGAATGGGACGATACCAATAGTTCAGGTATATGGTGGAGTACTAATGTAAGTATAAAAGACGAATGCATTTTGCTTAAAGAAGATACTCAATGCGCAGATTCTGATATCGTTGAACTTCTTAGGAGCATTGCACAAAATATTGAAGATAATGGCCTTTAATTTTTAAAGTCATATTCTCTCTATTAGATGTTTTCAATTCCTTTTACAGCTTTTATTAATTCGATACTTATTCCTTTTTCACTCATTGAATGACCAGCATCATTAACAATTATTAACTCAGAATTCTTTAATTTCTTTTTTAGATCCCAAGCACTCCTAACAGGACATACAACGTCATACCTCCCTTGAATTATTTTTGTTGGAATCGATTCTATTATTTTTATATTTTTCAAAATAAAATCATCTTCTAAGAAAATATTATTAAAAAAATAATGACATTCTATCCTTGCAAAGGCATCTGAAAAAGAATTAACTTCGGACTTATCAAAATCAAATTTTTTATTTATTAAATGACTGGTTGAGAGTTCCCATTTTGTCCAAGCTGCTGCTGCTTTTGATCTAAGATTCGAATCTGAAGATGTTAAATATTTATAAAAAGAACTTATTAAATCATTTCTTTCTTCTTTTGGTATTACAGAAATATATTCTTCAAATTCATCAGGGAATATCTCACTTGCACCATATTGATAGAACCATAACAATTCGAACTTTCTACATAAAAATATTCCTCGCAAAGTTAAGCTCATAACTCTTGAGGGATTTTTAATTGCATATATAAGTGCAAGTGTTGAGCCCCAAGATCCACCAAACAAATGCCAAGTATCTATTTTTAAAAGAATCCTTAATTTCTCAATATCATCAACTAAATGATTAGTAGTATTTTCTTTTAATTCAGAGAAAGGTGTTGAAGAACCGCAACCTCTTTGGTCAAATTGAATAATATCGAATTTATTGGGGTCAAAGTATCTTCTATATCTTGGTTGACTTCCACCTCCTGGGCCTCCATGAATAACAAGTATTTTTTTGCCATTTGGATTGCCTGATCTTTCCCAATAAATAGTATGAATATCACTTACTTGTAAAAAACCCTTTTCACGTACTTCAATTTTCGGAAATAAGACTTGATCTTTCATTTTTTAATATTTTTAATCACTTTATTTATCTATATTATCCATAAAGACTTTATAGTTTAAAAGAAATTTCTCAAACAATAAAAAAGGACTGTTTGAACAGTCCTTTTTAATATCTCATTTCCTTCTTAAAGGATATAAAATTACATATTTTAAAGTCTATTTACTCATAAACCTAGAATACGTGAATTAGGGGATTTCTCTCGATAATTTTAGTCCCTATTGTCGCTAGTAATTATAAAGCGAAGTCTTATCAGACTAATTGATTGAACTTTAATTTTCGAATAATCCCATTCTCAGGAATACGCTTCCTATATGTTGGAATTTGCTAAATTTCAGGCGGACTATCAATCATTTAGATTGCCTCCGAACTCAACATTTATAAATTACTCCTTTTTATATTTTCAGTAAATCCGTAAATATGCTGATTTACTTTTTTCTTAATTTGTAAGAGGATTTTAATGATCCTTTGTTTTTTATATATACATATAAAATTAAAGTCTATAATCTTTAATTATTCAGATTCATAGAGCAAAATAGATTCAATTATTCTTTTATCACTATCTGAAAGTTTATAGTTTTCCAATTTCCATTGAACAAATTGTACACACTCATCAATAGAAGGATTCTTATCCCGGCACTTTCGCCACTCTCTAATCCAATCTGCTAAGGCAAAAGTTATTTTTTTAGAAAGCATATTTACCAATCAGGGTAATTAAAATCTCCGCCAATAGGTTCTTCATAAAATTCCCCTTCTTTTATACCTTTATCATATTTTTCAATAATCTTTTTATAAGAAGCTATTGAAGGAATTAAATCTCCTACATATATAGGTTCCATCGTAATTGTTATAATAATTTTAATTATTTATTATTTTATGAAAGAATTTAATAAATAGATTATTAATATGCATTATGGATTTCATCAAAAAGAACAAGATCATAACGCTAATGGCGGTAATTGCAGTTTTATCATTCGCATTAGAAAAAGTAGGCATAATACACCCTTAAGTTAATTAAGTTTATTTGATAAATACTTCCTAATGAAATAAGTAAACAGATACTATTACAGCAAAAATAAGCAATGGAGATAGTAATGTAAAAATTAAAGTTGAAAGATTAATCAGCATAAATTTTAAATAAATACACAAATTTAATAAACACCACTTTTAAGCATTTGCAATAAGTAAAATTTAAATTATTACGATATAAAAAAAAATTTGAATAAAGAAAGATATAAAGAAGAATATGAAGAAGGCTCAGACTTACTATGGCCTAGTTATAAAGAAGATAAAATAACTCGGCAATTTTATAAAGATTTATCTAATCTTTCAAAAAACATAAACTATAGTAAAAAGAAAAACCTAAAATTTTTTAAACAAGTAGTTAGAATAATAAAAGGCAAAGGCTGGAGTTAATTAATATTCAAACTAAAATGAAAAATTTAATGATATTAATTAAAAGTTTTTTTCTTTTAAGACCAAGATTTTTATCCACTATATTTTTTATTCCAATTCTATATGGCATTGGCTGGGCTTTATCTCAGCCACTTTTATTGTTTAATGTTCAAGAAGAAAATTTATCCTTAATTGGAACTATTATTACTTTCTTACTTTTTATCTTTTTACTCCCATATTGGTTTTATATCAAACGAAATAAATCAAGTGCTTGGGTACTTCTTGGTATAACTAAAGACAAATTCTTAAAAAACATTGTCAATTTTTCTAAAGGTATTTTATTTGCTTTAGTTTTAATAATTCTTATTTTGGTACCACTATTGCAAAAAAATTATATTTCTTGGATAGGTGAATTCTCGCCAACAATATTATTAAATTCAATTGTACTGGGGTTGGGTGTTGGATTCGCAGAGGAAATAATTTTTAGAGGCTGGTTACTAGAAGAATTAAAATTTGAATATTGTACAAAAATATCAATAGCTTTACAAGCTATAGTTTTTAGCTTTGTTCATAATTTATCAAATGCGATCTTTTGGAACATAATAGGATTGCGTATAGGATTTATTTTACTTGGGATATTTCTATCATTAGTAAAAATCAGAGATAAAGGTTCTCTATGGAATTGCATAGGAATTCATGGAGGACTTGTGGGGATTTGGTTTTTTATTAATAACGGATTAATAGAATTCAAAGAAAATACACCTTCTTTTTTAGCAGGGCCTTTTACACAAAATATTCCAAACCCAATCGGAAGCTTAAGTGCAATTTTAATATTACTTTTGTTATGTATTTTTTATGCAGTAAAATCAAAAAAATATTTCCTTAGACGTTTTAATTAGATATAAATACCGATTGATTTTTGATTAGTAATTGTCAGATTAAAATAAAGCTTAATACCGATATGAACTTTGCGGCAGGGATAGGATTTATTATTTTTTTAGTAATTTTTGGAGTTACAAACTATCTAATGATGTTGAGAAGATATGAAAACGAGATCAAAAAAAAGAAATTATTACAACATAAAAAAATTTCTAGGCTATATCCTAAAGGTTCATTTATTTTCTGAAAAAAAAATTTTTTATTTTAGAATTTACTCACCATTTTTTATTAGTTTTTTGCCAACCTTCATTTAACAATTTTTGCCATAATAATCTTGCTTCTTTGATAAAAATTTTTTTTCTAGTTTTCATTAATGGAGGATTTTCTCCATGAATTCCCATAATAATTCCTTCTTCAATAAACATATAATCAATAGATTTATCAGTATGATCTTTATCTTTGTAGAAACGCATCACCCCTACAAAATTGGAGTCAATTAACCAGAAATCATTAGTTGAGTTCAATAAACCAAAATAAAATTAAATTTATCACATGCTTTGATTGCAATCTGCAAGGAAATATTTATTTAATTTATTCATATTTAATATGTTTTTTCTTTTTGTCTACTTTTTTTCAATTCACCACGTTTTTTCTTAACCTCAACTCTTTCATTTTTTGATGCTTTAGTAGGTTGTGTAGATTTTCTTAATTTAAGTGTTTTATTTAAAGCATTTTTTATGATTGAACTAAATTTCATTAAAGCTAGCTGCCTATTTAATAATTGACTTCTATGTTCTTGAACCTTTAAACGTAAGCTATTATTCACTAATTTGTTTTTCAAGTTTCTCTTAAGAATTTGTTTCTGATAATCATTTAATACTTTTGAATCTTCTAAATCAAAAATAATCTCTACTCTGCTTTCAATTTTATTTACATTTTGCCCTCCAGGACCGGAGGATCTAGAAAATCGCCACTTAATTTCATTTGATGGTATTACTAATTTTTTAGTAATTTTTAAATCCATTTTTAGTTCTTCTTGATTTAGATTTTTAGAAGCATCTTTCTAATAATTTAAAGATACCTTAAAATTTGATCGGTAAATACTGGGCGGTTATGTTAGGTAAACCGAAATTCGGTGTATTTGCCGTATCTATATCTTCGGTATTTATCCTTTCATATTTCAAAAAATTATCAGATATTGAATTTGTACTAATTCAAAGGTCACTTATGTATTCAATGTTTGATCTTCTTTTTGAAACACCTTCATATCGTAAAGTATATGTTATTTCCGATAGTGAAATGAAGGAGTTAAAGAAAAACCAACATCAAGAAGAGCTTGATGAAATTACAACACAAAAAGTAAGACTTGAAGATGCTTTTAAAGCTCAACTAAAACATCTTGAAGAGAGAGAAAAAGAAGTAAAGAAAGAACTTAAAGGACTCTCAGCCTCAAAAAATAAATAATTTATTTTTAGAGAAATTAATTTTTTTAAAGACGGTTTTTAACCGTCTTTTTTAATTCTTCTAGTTTTAAGGTATCCATTAAATCCACAGATTTTAAAAATATTTTCCATAATAAAATCATGAATAACAATAAAGAAAAAATAAGAATGTTCTTACCCTTCAGTTGGGTAATTTGTGCAGCAATATCTTTTGCTTATATTAATTCTCATTTAATAAATACTTAATATAAATGTCTTATAACTCAAGAGAAGAAATACTTGCATCTTCAAAAGGTTGGGTAGCATCTTTTTTAAATTTTCTTCCTGGTTTAGGATCGGGTTATTTATATCAAAGAAGATGGAAACCCTATTTTTTTACGATCACTGCTATTAGTGCATGGTTCGCTTTAGGGTTTTTTTTACAAGGAGATTCAGAACCTTCTCAAAGTGAACAAATAATTGGCATTTCTGGTCTTTTTTTTATATCCATAGTTACAATTATAGAAGCCAACTTTGCTTTCAAAAATGCAATTAATAAAATAAAAGCTGAAAAAGAAAAAATAATGTCCTCTAACAAAAAAGGATGGTTTAAATAACTCAAAAAATTAGATCTAAAAAATATTTAATTAGTTCTAAGTCTCTTAATTTAAAAAAAATTTACCATAAATAATTCTTAAGATAATTAAAAAAAATTTTTTCTAGTTATAAAAAAATAAAATTTCCTTTTCTTTTAGACCTTCCCACCCCGAGTCTATTAATAATTGATTCAATGTTTCTTTATCAAAATGCTTAGAACCCGTTTTGACGCATCTATTTCTCATTGATTTTTGTACACCACTCCTTTTTCTTTTATTCTCCTCATCCATAATTCTGTTGTATAGGTCTAGCATTTTTTGAGGGATTGGAGTACCGTCAAGATCCACTCCATTTTGAATAGCAAGATCAACAGCCTGCATTCCCATTTTCTTCATATATTAAAAAAAGCTGAAACTATAATAAAACAAAACTTATTAATCTAAAATTTTTTGAATAATAATTTATTGATTTTGAATTTCTTTAAGTACTCTAATAGCCTCTTTAATGTGTTCAGGACCATTCAATAAATCTCTAAAAATATGCCTAACTGTCCCTTTGCGATCAATAACGTAAGTTACCCTACCATCCATAAAACCTAATACTTTAGGAACTTTAAAAGTTTTCCTAAGAGAGTCATTCGTATCGCAAAGTAGTGGATATTGTAATTTATTTTTATTAGCAAATGCTAAATGACTTGAGCTACTTCCATTACTTACTCCCCAAACTTGAGCACCTAATACTTTAAATAAGTCATATTTATCTCTAAATCCGCAAACTTCTATAGTGCAACCCGGCGTATCATCTTTTGGATAAAAAAACAAAACAAGGGGATTTTTTAATCCCTTACTTGATCTTTTAACTCCATTTTGATCCAGTAAAGAAAATTCTGGAATTTTATCCCCAATCTGCACAACAGTTCTTATAAAGTTCCATATTAGAGGTTAATATGTTTTTATTGTGGCCTTCAAAGTAAATAACTAATATTAAATTCAGTTTTTTTGTTTTAAAAGATACTAAAAAATTATTTAAATAAACTAGGGTAAATTTATTAATTCAATATTATGGAATTAATAATTTATATTTTTTTATTTCTTATTCTTTTTTTGGGAGTTATTTTTAATTTAAAAATAACTAATTTTAAAAAAGTTAAAGAAATACGAAACAAAGCTAAAGATTATTCAAAAAAGAATAATTAAATATATATTACTAAGATTAAAATTCAATTTTTTCATTTGGAGTAAATACTGAACAATATTTTTTTACTAGCTCCTTTCGCTGATTGGTGGAAGAGTTCGTTAATTTTAATTTTAGTTTTTCTATAGCCACATTGGCATTAATCTCACCAAGTCGATATCTTGCACACGTATCCAATACTTTAAACATTTTTGTGGTAACGGCTCCAGCTGGATAAATTAGAAAAAATAGGTAAAAAACAACAAATAAATACTTCATTTTTTTTAAGATGTTTAGCGAATATTTTCAATAATTTAAAAAAAGAAAAATTAGAAAAAGATTAAAAATTTAATAAAAATCTAATTTGAGTTGAATTTAAAATTTCTTTAAAATAATAATAAAAGAAATTAAGATAAAATAAGTGTTAGTAATAAATAATCTCGGTGAAAATGAGAAAATTAATAGATAAACATAAAACTCTTATTAATTGGTACCAAAAAAAATTCAAATTAAGTGATTATCAGTTACTTTGGTTAGTTTTCTTTAAAGGAGTATTAATAACAATAATATTGTTCAAAATTTTTTAATTTTAATAAAGCTATTACAAGAAAGAAATTTTTACATGATATGGCTATATTTAATAATAGTTTCCTAATTAGTTAAATAGTTATCAGCTATGAATATTTTTGGTGTAGGTTTGCCTGAAGTTACTGTAATACTTATCTTAGCTCTTTTAATTTTTGGTCCCAAAAAGCTACCAGAATTAGGAAAACAGCTTGGCAAAACTTTGAAAAGTCTTAAAAAAGCGTCGAATGAATTTCAAAATGAAATCGATCAAGTTATGAACGAAGAAGATAAAGAGGAATCTCCTAAATCTATAGAAAGCAATCAAACAAATGAAATTAATCAAGAAAAAATAGATTCAGAAAAAAAGAATTTTTCAAATAAAGAAAACAGCGACAACTAATATTTTGGATAGGCCCATAACCCCCATAGACGAATTTGAAAGAGCATTAGATAAAGCAGCCCTTACTAAAGAAGAATATGAATTAATAGACTACATCCGCTATACGAGCGTTTTTACTCAGCCTAGTCTTATTAAAGATTTAAAAAGGCCATCAAAGCCTCCTCTTTTATCAGTTCTATGTCAAATTTGCAGAAAAATTGGCTCAGAGATGCCAGATCATTTTAAAAAAGTAATTGAGTGGTCAACTGAAATTAGTGATCACGATACAAAATGGGATGCTCATTTAATTTGCGCTGAAGCATTGAATATAGACAAAATCCCATTAAGTCCTATTCATGAAACAACTTTATTTGATGTTCTTGTTGTACACAAAGAATTATTTCTTGGCTTTGATTGAATTAAATTAATCATCTAAAGGTACAGAATCAGTATCTATAACTTCCGAACCATCATACTTATTTATTTTATTTTCAATCCAGTTATTTATAAAACTAACTAAAGGTGTTGAACCCCTAATAATAAAAATAGAGGTAGGCAAAGTGCTTAATAAACCGACTAAAGGACTTTTGAAAAGTAATCTTCCAGCTTTAATATTAAATAAAATTATAAGCGCTGAGGGGACTATAACTTTAACTACTGTTTTAAGCGCCTCAAGCCAACCAACACGATATGTCCACCATACTAAGATTATGCCAACTACATAAAGGAATAAGTAAGTCATACAAAATAGTATAATGGTTATCTATTTATCTTGTTCTTACTAAAAAAAAGATTTTTATAAATTTTTTAACATCAATCAATCAAATTCAAGTAATGAGTTTTTCTGAAATAAGAAAATTTTTAATTAAGATGCAATCTGATGAAGACTTAAAAAAGCAGGTTACTACATCCTCTACAGCTGATGATGTAGCACTAATAGGTCAACGCTTAGGATATGACTTTTCTGGAGATGATCTCTTAAGGTTTAATGGACAAAAAGTTGATAAAGTTACCGTAAGGAAGGTAGATCATCCAGGAGAATACCACTAATTTAAGACTTAACCCATATTGCAAGTCCCCCGCCCCTGCCTCGAGCACATAACCAATTATCTTTAGTACTAATTCCTACAAGTGAGAAAAATGGCATTTTTTTATCTTCAGGTTTTTTTAATTCCTTATTAAATATTGGAAAATTACTAATACTAATTTTCAATTCTTTAAAATAAAATGCCAACAAAGGTCTAAACCCTTTTAATTCTGCGCT
>QCQW01000011.1 GCA_003212055.1 Prochlorococcus sp. AG-459-A02 | reverse complement strand
ATAAATAATGAATTTTGTTGCTGCATACTGTCGATTTTTGCCACCCCATATGGCCAGTAATAAATATACGGGAATTAACTCAAGTTCCCAAGTTAGAAAGAATAAAAGCATATCTTGTACAGCAAATACAGCGATTTGCCCACCATCCATAACTAATATCAAAAAGAAAAATAACTTTGGTTTGAACTTTACTGGCCATGCAGCAAGAACTGCTAAAGCAGTTATAAAACTAGTTAATAATATTAACGGCATAGACATGCCATCAGCACCAACAGACCAAGTAAGGCCTAAATCAGGGAGCCAACTAATATTTTCTATCAGTTGAACATCTTCATTATTAATATCAAAGCCATTTATATATGAACCTACAGTGATTAAAAAAGTTATTAATGCAATAGACAATGCAAACCATCTCACCTCTTTACCATCCCCTTTATCTGGGAAAAAAGGTATCACAAATGCACTACCAATTGGGAATAAAATTGAGGCAGATAACCAAGGGATATTAGACAATCCAGCCCCCAAAGTTCCTAACATTTGTGTCGCAAAATGTGTAAAAAAATAAGTACTCAATTTAAGAAGAAATTTATCTTAAATAAAGTCTAGAAATTTTCTGTATTTTTTCACCCCAATGAACAGTGAAGACACACAATTGTAATTAAGATACTTGAGGCGATTGAAAACCAAATATTGCAACTAATAGAATAACTCCTCCAAAAACAATGAGCGCGTAAAATTGAGCCCTGCCAGTCTCAAAATATTTCAAACCTTCTCCACTACCTAAAGTTACAAGTCCTGTAAGATTTACGACACCATCTACAACCTTAGAATCAACTTCTAAGACTTCTTTAGCAAGTTTTCTACTACCCTTAACAAAAAGTTTTTCATTAATATCATCTAGATACCATTTATTAGATAAAAATTGGTTGATGTTAGGAAACTTTTCGGCAAATAAAAATGACAAATTAATTTTTTTCACAAAATATGCCTGATAAGCAATAATGATTCCAGCAGATGCAATAAGAACTGAAGCTATTGCTAAAGGCAAAAATTCTTTTAATTCGAAGGCCTTGGCTGCAGTTTCTGCTTCTTCAGGATCTAGTAAATTTGCAATTTTGCTATCCCATGGAAGTCCCATAAAACCAATAATTACAGATGGTACTGCTAGAAATACCAAGGGAAATGTCATTGACCAGGGTGACTCATGAATAGAGCCATGTTCTTCATGCTCTTCTTCATTTTCTTCATCTAGTTTTGTTTTAGAGGCTATTAAAAGCTCTTTTTGCAATTCTTTATTCTCCCCTCTGAAATCTCCTTCAAATGTCAAGAAATAAAGCCTAAACATATAAAAAGCAGTCATACCAGCTGTTAGAAGTCCCACGAACCAAAAAGCTGGAAATGATATAAAAGCATTTCCTAGTATCTCGTCTTTACTCCAAAAACCTGCCAATGGGGGAATTCCACTAATTGCTACACAACCTATTAAAAATGTTGTTGATGTATATGGCATTTTTTTTCTTAAACCGCCCATCAATCTCATATCTTGAGCTAATACAGGCTGATGGCCAACTACTTCTTCCATAGCATGTATTACTGAGCCAGATCCCAAAAATAGCATTGCTTTAAAGCAAGCATGAGTCACTAAATGAAAAATTCCTGCTACTGGTGCTCCACAACCCATTGCGAGCATCATATAACCAAGCTGAGAAACTGTACTATACGCTAAACCTTTTTTTAAATCCATTTGGGTCAACGCTATAGAAGCTCCTAAAAAACAAGTAATGGTGCCAACTAAAGCAATAATGAACTGAATAGAAGGGAATATTGAATACAAAGGTTGTAGTCTTGCTACAAGAAATATTCCTGCAGCAACCATTGTTGCGGCATGGATAAGCGCAGAAATAGGTGTAGGGCCTTCCATCGCATCAGGCAACCACACATGAAGAGGAAACTGAGCAGATTTTGCCATTGGCCCTAAAAAAACTAAAAAACAAAGTAGTAAAGCAGCCCAAATGGGTATCGAATTGTCAGATATTGATTGAGAAATTCCAGTAGCTATTTCATTAAAATCAAAACTATTTGTTGCCCAAAATAGGCCAAGAATTCCTAGTAATAATCCAAAATCTCCCACTCTATTAACAACAAATGCTTTTTGTGCAGCATGTGCAGCGCCATCCCTGTCATACCAAAAACCAACCAATAAGTATGAACACATCCCAACTAATTCCCAAAAAACATAAATTTCTAATAAATTCGGACTAACTATTAATCCCATCATTGAACTACTAAATAATGCTAAATATGTAAAAAATCTGACATAACCTTTGTCATGCGCCATATAACCATGAGAGTAAATCATTACCAGCAAAGTTATTGTAGTTACTAATGCCAGCATTACACTCCCCAAAGGATCAAGAACAAATCCCATTGGAATTGTGAAATCCCCTGCATTGGCCCATACAAATAATTTTTCTACTGATTGATAACCATTAACTTGTTCTATCAAAGCTTTATAACTAATTACCGCAGAAATCCCAACGAAAGAAATCAAACCTACAGAAACAATTTCTCTTGAATTATTAATTTTTTTGTTGATACTTATTAGTCCTAAGCCAGAAAGCACTGCTCCAATAAGTGGGAAAACAGGAATTAACCAGGCAATTTCTGAAGCTTGAGGCATTTTTAAAAGAACTTATATTTTAATTTTAAACTGTCAATTGAAAAATTCAGACAAAAATGATGAATTAAATGTTTTAACAGCAATATTTATGAACTGATGAGACCACCAAAGTACTCCAATTGCAATCAATATACCAAGTTGAGATAACCTAAAGAATTCTTTAATCTTAAATTCTTGTCTCCCTTCAAGTATTGCCATAAAAGGGATTATGGAAGTATTTTTTTTAAAGTTTTCAAATTCTTCTCCAAATCTATTTGATAATCTCTTATCCCCATGCCAGATTGCAAAAAGATGATGCAAAATTAAGCCAATAGAAGTTATCAATGTAAATGATGTCCCAATCCATAAAGTATGAGCAAAACACCAAATGATTTGACCAAATGCTTGTGGATGTCTTGTGATTCTCATTATCCCAGTTCCATAAATTCGTACTTTAGGTTTTAAAACAGAGGGAATTTCTAGTAAATTGTAAGTAGCGGGATATAAAAATAAAAAACTTATTGCAGTTAAAATCCAAACCATCATTAAAACGAAATTATTACCTTGTAAATTCCATAATCTAATTCCGTCATATCTATGAGCTAAAAAATAACTTATCAAGATTACTGCAGATGGCAAACTAAAAAAAACAAAACATAACCGCCATAACCTTGGGCCCATAAAAGATTCTGCCTTGATTCTTAAGGCAGCTCCACCACTATGAATTACGGCAAAAATCAAAATCAAAAGTAAGATAATTAGAGAAGTTTTATGAGTCTCCATACATTTAAATTATTCAAAAATTTTTTTGTTCTTAACAAGAATGCTTCTAAGCATTAGAATTATAAGTAATTGTAGGCATAATAGATGCCAGAATTACCATTTACACTCGACCAACTAAGAATACTAAAAGCTATAGCAGCTCAAGGAAGTTTTAAAAAAGCTGCAGATCTCTTATATGTAACCCAACCTGCCGTAAGTTTACAAATACAAAATCTAGAAAAACAACTTGAAATCACAATTTTCGATAGAGGTGGTAGAAAGGCTCTATTGACTGAAGCAGGGAGATTATTGCTTGATTATTGCGAACGAATTTTGAATCAATGCGACGAAGCTTGTAAAGCTATTGAAGATTTAAATAGCTTAAAAGGAGGAACTCTCGTCATTGGAGCCAGCCAAACAACTGGGACCTATTTAATGCCAAGAATGATAGGACTTTTCAGACAAAAATACCCTGATGTATCTGTTCAACTTCAAGTTCATAGTACTAGAAGAACTGGTTGGAGTGTCGCAAATGGACAAATTGACTTAGCCATTATTGGCGGACAATTACCTGGAGATTTAGAAAATTTGCTCCAAGTAATTCCATATGCCACAGATGAATTGGCATTAGTTTTACCCTCAAAACACCCACTTGCGACCAAAAAAGAGCTTTTAAAAGAAGACTTATACAAATTAAATTTTGTAACATTAGACTCTCAATCTACAACAAGAAAAGTTGTTGACAAACTTCTTCAAGATTCTGGGCTTGATATTCAAAGATTAAAAATTGAGATGGAACTTAACTCTCTTGAAGCAATCAAGAATGCAGTTCAATCAGGTTTAGGAGCTTCCTTTTTGCCTGTGGTTTCTATTGAAAGAGAATTATCGGCTGGCACAATCCACAAAGCATTCGTTGCTGACTTAGAAGTTAAAAGAGAGCTTAAATTAATTACTAATCCGTCAAGATACACATCACGAGCATCAGAAGTCTTCAAAAAAAATATTCTTCCACAATTTGCCAGTTTAGAAAGCCCTTTAAGACATATATAATTTTAATTAAAACTGAATTGCTTCTTTGTTAATACCGACTCCTCCGTCTTCGGCTTGTCCATCGCCTTTTATTATAAATTTATTTTCATTTACATCAGTCTGATAAACGCACTTAACTATTGGCTTATCTCTTATAGATCCAATATAAGCAAAAGTATTCATCCTTTGCTTACATTCTCTTACATCTTCATTACTAATTGCGCCCTGTTTTTGTAAAACTGTCCAATTCTCTCTTCTAATCACACAACCTGGCTGAAGAGCTGGTTGCGTTACAAAACTCGTAGATGGATTCAGAGTTGTATACATTTCAACATCAATTACAAAAGCACTAGCTCCCCACTGTCTGCAAAACTCGGGGTCTGGAACAGCCATATCTAATTGTTGTTGACTAGCTATGTTTCCCTGTCCTCCGTCTGTTGTACTTGTAATAGCGCTCCCAATACCAACCCCTAAAATCAGTACACCAGCAAGTACGGCAATGGTTCCCGTACTGAAGTTGATCTTTTGTTCAGAAGAAGCAGGCAAACTACCGCTTCTTTGTCCATACGAATCCATGTCTCTTGAATTTGGAGGGTAGTAACTTCTATTTGAGCCTCTCCTTGGCCTTCTATTCGAGGATGATCTATTCACAGCACTTCATTTGACTTTGGTAAACCCATTGAATAATTCATTACTCTACACTCAGGGTTATAACTTAGCTGACCATTTTGAAGCAAAAATTTGATTAAACCTTCGATTTCTGATCCTATTTTTCGAAGTTCGTAATCATCTAAATCCTTTCCAGCTCTCTCTTTTATTAACTCATTGAATTTTTCATTTATTTTGTTAATAGAATCTTCATTCCAAATAAATTCGTTATCGGGATCTAAATCAAGAGTTAGTTTGTTTGGATGAAACTTTAATTCCTTATCAACTACTTCAGCAGTAAAAATTCTTACATGTCTAGTAGTCGATTTTAAAAGCATTTTTTCCATAATTTTACGAAATAATCAACGAAAAAAACTATTATGTTCTAACTTTAATGTAGCTTATTAGTAAGTGTTAATTTATTTCTTGATTTAATAATGCGTGTTGTAATTGCAGGTGCTGGTTTAGCGGGTTTATCATGTGCTAAATATTTAGTCGATAATGGACACATTCCTATTGTACTAGAAGCCAGAGATGTTCTTGGCGGGAAAGTTGCCGCATGGAAAGATGAAGATGGAGATTGGTATGAAACTGGTTTGCATATATTTTTTGGAGCCTACCCAAACATGTTGCAACTTTTTAAGGAATTAGATATTGAAGATAGACTCCAATGGAAAAGTCATTCAATGATTTTTAATCAGCCATCAGAACCTGGAACTTACAGTAGATTTGATTTTCCCGATATACCTGCTCCCGTTAATGGAGTTTCAGCAATACTAAGCAATAACGATATGCTTTCATGGAATGAAAAGATTCTATTTGGATTAGGTTTAGTGCCTGCAATGTTGAGAGGCCAAAAGTACTTGGATAAATGCGATACGAAATCATGGACAGATTGGCTAAAAGAGCACAATATACCGGAAAGAGTAAATGATGAAGTTTTTATTGCCATGAGTAAAGCTCTTAATTTCATTGGGCCTGATGAAATATCTTCTACAGTTTTATTAACAGCTTTAAATAGATTTTTACAAGAAAAAAATGGTTCCAAAATGGCATTCCTTGACGGAGCTCCCCCAGAAAGGCTTTGCCAACCAATGGTTGATTATATTACCGCACGTGGTGGAGAAGTTCACATGAATAGTCCACTAAGGCAAATCAACCTGAATGAGGATAGCACTGTTAACAGTTTTAGTATTGCCTCTTTAGATAAAAACGAAAAGAAAGAGCTAACAGCCGATGCATATGTAAGTGCAATGCCTGTAGATCTCTTTAAATTAATGATCCCAAAACAATGGAAAGGGTTAGATGCTTTTTCTAAATTAGATGGTTTAAATGGTGTGCCAGTTATTAATATCCACTTATGGTTTGACAAAAAATTAACAGATATTGACCATCTACTATTTAGCAGATCACCACTTCTGAGTGTTTATGCAGATATGAGTATTACATGTAAAGAATACGAAGATCCAAACAGATCAATGCTCGAATTAGTTTTTGCACCAGCAAAAGATTGGATAAATAAAAGCGATCAAGACATTGTTGATGCAACTATGGAAGAGCTGAAGAAATTGTTCCCAGCACATTTCATGGGTGAAGATAAGACAAAATTAAGGAAATATAAAGTTGTTAAAACTCCAAGATCTGTCTATAAGGCAGTTCCTGGATGTCAAGAGTTCAGACCTAGTCAAAAATCCCCCATAAAAAACTTTTTCTTAGCTGGTGATTATACAATGCAAAAATATTTAGCCTCTATGGAAGGAGCTGTTTTAAGCGGTAAATTATGCGCGGAATCAATAAATAAGGAGTATTCCAAAACCCCTCCAAATGTTTCTTAATAACATTTACAAAATTCTTAAATTCAGCTAAAACTTTTTGAAAAATTCTATTTCTCAACTAGATCAAGCATACGAGATATGCAGAAAAGAGACCCAAAAATGGGCTAAAACCTTTTATTTGGGAACTCTCTTATTACCTCAAGAAAAGAGAAAAGCTATTTGGGCTATCTATGTATGGTGTAGAAGAACAGATGAAATAATGGATAGCATAGAAGCATCAACTAAATCGCAAGATGAGCTTTCAGACAATTTAGATGAATGGGAAGAAAATACTAAAAATGTATTTAAGGGGAATATTAAATCTGAATTAGACTCAGTTTTATTAGATACAATCGAGAAATATCCACAAAGTATTCAACCTTATCTAGATATGATAGACGGCCAGAGAATGGATTTGAATAAATTTAGATATAAAGATTTTGATGAATTAAAACTCTATTGTTATAGAGTTGCAGGAACTGTTGGTTTAATGACTCAGAACGTGATGGGGATTGATAGCGCTTATACATCAGCTCCATGGAGTGCCATGCCTGACCCCTCTGAGGCAGCCATAGCTCTAGGAATTGCAAATCAATTAACAAATATATTGAGGGATGTAGGAGAAGATAGTCATAGAGGAAGAATTTATCTCCCGCAAGCCGATATTGAAAAATTTAATTATTCTGAAGAAGAACTTTTAAAAGGAAAAATAAATAAGCAGTGGAAATCACTGATGAACTTTCAATTAACAAGGGCTCGCGAGTGGTTTAAAAAGTCTGAAGATGGTATTAAGTGGCTATCTTCTGACGCAAGATGGCCAGTGTGGACTTCTTTACGTCTTTACAGAGGAATATTAGATTCTATTGAAAGATTAGATTATGATGTTTTTAACAATAGAGCTTTTGTAAAAAATTCAGTAAAAGCTATTGAGATTCCAATATCTTTTTTAATTTCTCGAATTAAATAACTAAGCAGGCGTCTTCTGATTAGCCAACAAATCTTTCAATTTAGAAAGTTCTCCAGCCCATCTTGGATCAGGAGCTTCCAAGTTCGGAGCCTCACTATGAACAATTTTCTTAAAATCTTTCCTCTTCTTATTCTTGTTTAATTTTCCACTATTTCTTTTATTTGAAGCAGAATCTTTCTTTTCTGATAGCTCTACTCTTAATTTAGAACCATTAAATTCAAAACCGTTTAACTTTTGAATTAATAAATTAGCATTATCTTCATTATTAGTTGTAGCAAAACCAAAGCCCCTACATTCCTTAGTTTCCTTATCTAGAACTGCTTTAAATCTAATCAAATCAGAAACTGACTTTAAAAGTGTATCAAATTCTTTTGGATTAAATCCTTGTGGTAAGTTGCCAATGTAAATGCGAATACTCATAAATTTTTAAAAATGATTTTGAAGTCTGAACTTCTAAACAAAACTAAGCTATGTGTATTTAATCACATTTTGGCGCATTTTGTTCAATCCATCGCTTTGCTTTATAAATTGCTTCATCAAAATTATTCAATCTCTTATACGCAAGTTCTTTAGAAAGATACTGCAATAGCTCTCCTAAGATAGGCCCATCCTTAATTTTTAAATTTTTTTTAATTACGTCACCATTTAGTAAGTTTGAAGGATGAAATAATTTATCATCATTGTCTCGCCACCTATGAAGCCAATCTAATCGTAAGTTTTGAGGTAAATAAAAAATAAAAGATGGAAGAAACATCTCTAATTCTTTATGTAATGTAAATCTATCTAATTCAGTTAATTGAGCGATATTTTTTGTCTCCAACAAAAAGTGCCATTTTCTCAATAACTTAGTTTTTGCAATTTCAGCTTTACTAAATTTAAGTTTTTCTAATAATTCAACATCTAAAATTTGAGCAATAAAAAATGATGGTAAAAATTTTTCTTTTTCTTCCTGATTAAGTTCTGCATAATTAATTTTCTTTAAATCCAAAAAAAAAGAATTTTTATAAAAATTATCAGATCCAAATATTTTAAAGTTTTTTAATAAACCTACTGCCTCAAAAGCATTTTTTCCATTTACTATTTTGAGTATTTCATAATTAATTCTCTCTTTGGCAACTAGATATAATTTACCTTTATTTTTTTTTATAAAATCAACCAATTTTAAATCTATTTTAAAATTCAATTCTGAAACAAATCGAAAACATCTTAATATTCGTAAAGGATCATTAATTAAATTGTTTTCAGAATGAGTTCTAAGCAAAGAAATCTCTAAATCTTCAAGACCATTTAATGGGTCAAACAAACACTTCTTATCAAATAAAAAAGCAATTGAATTAATGGAAAAGTCTCTAGAACACAAATCTCCTTCTATCGTAGAAGATGCCTGATTAGCAATATCGATATAAATATGATTAAAAATAATTCTTACTACTTCTCTTTTTTCATCTAAAATTATAAATTTTGATCCAATATTATCTGCAATCTTTTTCCCAATTTCAATTGCATTTAAAGGTACCACAATATCAACATCTACCTTTTCAGGTTCTCTTCCCAAAATAATATCTCTTATGTAACCGCCAACCAAATATGATCTTTTAGGTAAAAAACTTAAAATAAAATTCAAATTATGAAATTTTATACTTGTTTCTAATTCATCAATTATTAGTGTATGATCTTTGTGAAAGCTGCTTTCCATTTTATTTTTTATTATGTGCATTTGCATCAACTGTAAATGGGTTGATAGATGTATCACATATCATGATGTTGAAAATAATCATGGTGTTGATCATATTTGTGATCTACCTGATTTTAAAGCTAAAAAAC
The DNA here is from genome assembly GCA_003212055.1 of Prochlorococcus sp. AG-459-A02. Taxonomy (GTDB): domain Bacteria; phylum Cyanobacteriota; class Cyanobacteriia; order PCC-6307; family Cyanobiaceae; genus Prochlorococcus_A. Next base: position 13,686 of record QCQW01000011.1, on the reverse strand, counting down.
CATTCATTCATGTCAATATAGTCAAAGATAATAATGGTGATTATAAAACTGATTGGGATGTTCAATCTTGTGAAAGTTTTGAAAATGAATTTGGTAAATGGTCTAAGTGTAATCCAGGTATGGAGTTACCTGTTTAAAGGTAATAGATGACAAATAAACTCAACCAACGACAAAATTGTCCTACCTTAGTTATTCATAGCACAGACAATTCTTTTGGCTTTGGGTATAGAAAAAACAATAACCTTGAATCGGATCGATTATTTATCAAAAAATTTGATAATGACCTTTGCAAAAACTTAATTATTGATCTTAACAAATTCATTTCCAAAGAGAATTTACAAAAAATAAATAAGTTATCTGTCAGCATAGGGCCAGCAAATTTTAATGCTTCACGACTTATTGTAGTTTTAGCAAGAACTATTTCACAACAAATAAATTGTCCTCTAGACAGTTTTAGTTCATTTGAAATAATGGCAAAAAGAATTGCATCAAAAAATAATATCTTTACAAACAAAAAATCATTCTGGATTTACAAAAAATTAAAACGAAAGGGTTTTATTGCAGGAAAATATGAAATTTGTCATCACGAAAAATCCACCTCGGATCTATTCATTCGAGAAACAGTTTTACCAAAGGTTGTTAAAAAACTTGAGAGTAAAGAACTTTTTTTTGAGGCTATTTATGATGATAGAGAAGATTTAAAAGAATTATTAGAATTATCAAATAAAAATTTATTAAATTCCAATGTAGATTCTTGGAAAAAAGTTTTGCCTCTTTACCCCATTTCTGCAATTAACTGAATATTCATCCAATCAAATTATTAATTTTATCTTGAAGGTGCATTGTTACAGAATCCAGATCATCTCTTGATGCACTTTGTGGTGGTTGGACAGGTTTTCCTACTTTAATAATTATTTTTGAAAATAAAGGAATACCGAATTTAAATCTTATTAAACTATGTGAATTAACTATTGCAACAGGCAATAATAGTTTTTGATTTTTAAAGGCTAATAATGCTGCACCTTGTTTAGGCTTATTTACTCGACCATTTTTTTGACGAGTGCCATCAATAAAAATGCCAATACAATTACCATTTGATAATTTTTTACATGCTGTTTTAATTGTATTTTTATCAGCAATTCCTCTTTTTACCGGATAAGCTCCACAAGCCTTGATAATAAATCCAAGAAAAGGAATTTTAAAAAGCTCAGCCTTAGCCATAAAAGATATATTACGTCCAAGAGCATGTCCTAATAAAGGGGGATCAAGTAAAGAACCATGATTAGAAACCATTATAAAAGAGTCTTTTTGTGGAATATTGTCTCTACCTAATAAATGACCTTTAAATACAATTTTATAAATAGGAAACACAAAAAGCTTGCTAACTAATTCATAGATTAATTTTTGAATAGTATGATTTTTCATACAAATTAATAAGATATTTGATCAGAAGATGAAACTTGAGAAATCTTTACATCTTTAAGATGTCTTTTCCCTAAACCGCTTAGGACATTAGAAGGGCCAATCTCAACAATATGAAGATCACTATCTTTTGCTATTAAATCCATAGTTTCTCTCCACCTCACTCCATTACACATTTGCTTTTCTAATCTAATTTTAAGCTCATTTGGATCACTACAAAGTGAAGGTTCATAATTGCATATTACTGGGAAAGAAGGATTGTTAAATTTAATCTGTTTTAAATACTCTGAAAATTTTGATGAAGGTTCATTCATAAATGGCGAATGAAATGCACCTGAAACATTTAATTTCAAAAATCTTTTACAAGAAATTTCTCTCGATAAATTATCTAATGACTCAGAAGATCCTGATAAGACAACTTGGGAAGAGCTATTATCATTAGCAATTACAATATCATCAATTTTTTGTACTAATAGATCAAGTTGATTTCTATCAAAACCAATTACTGCTGCCATAGATCCTTTCCCAGCATTCATCATTAATTGAGACCTCTCTTTTATTAGAGAAACACAATCTTCGAATGAAAAAACATCCGCACAATATAGTGCAGTGATTTCTCCTAGACTATGCCCAGCGACATAAGTTGGTTTAAATCCATTTTCCTTTAACGCATCTAATAAAATTGACTCAACTAAAAAAAGACAAATTTGTGTGTTTCTTGTGTTATTTAAATCAAAAAGAGGATTTGTTGGTTCAGGATTTAACTCACAAATTTCAAATAAATTCCTGTCAAATATCTCAGATGCATAACTAAACCTCTCTTTTGTGTTGGGCAAATTTTCAATTTGTTTTGCCATTCCAATTTTTTGCGAACCCTGTCCAGGGAATACCCATGCAACTGTCATAATGCTCCTTTTTTTAACCCCATTTAATGAGGGCTGCACCCCAACTTAACCCAGCACCAAAACCACTTGTGGCAATAATATCATTTTGTTTAATTCTATTATTCCTAATAGCCTCATCTATCACTAGTGGTATTGTTGCTGCTGAAGTATTACCATATTTTTCTAAATTGCTAAGAATTTTTTCTCCAGGAATTTTTAACCTGTCTCCTACAGAATCCAATATCCTTTGATTAGCTTGATGCAATACAAGCCAATCAACTTCATCGGAAGTATAATTCATTTTTTTAAACAACTTTTCAAGAATTATCGGAACTTCTCTAACAGCAAATTTATACACTTCTTGACCATTCATCTGAATTGGAGAAAAAGCTCCACTTGAAAAATTAATGTTATCAATTATTGAATCCTTATTATTTTTTGATGGGAGATTAAGAAAAGAACCCCTTTCTCCATCAGTTCTCATATCAAAACCAATTAAATTATCACATTCATTAGTAGCTTCAATTGCTAATGCACCTGCACCATCTCCGAAAAGAATACAACTTCTTCTATCATTCCAGTCAACAAAGCTAGATAATTGATCTGCTCCTATAACAATAGCCCTTTTAAAACTACCCCCTTTTAAAAATTGTGAGGTTGTAATTAAGGCAAATAAGAACCCACTACATGCTGCAGTTAAATCGAAAGCAACAGCATTAGCTGCCCCTAATTTAGCTTGAATGGATGGCGCTGATCCAAATAAATCATGCGGAGTAGAAGTAGCTAAAACAATCAAATCAATCGTTTTAATATCCCAATTAGCCATTTCTATAGCGGTTAGAGCCGCCTTATAACCCATCTCAGTAACATCATCTCCTAAGCTAGAAATTCTTCTCTCAGAAATGCCCGTTCTAGATTTTATCCATTCATTGCTTGTATTTACCTTTTGACTAATTTTTTGATTGGTTAGAATTTGATCAGGTACATAACTTCCGCTTCCCTTGAATGATACTCCGATCTGATTAAAATTTATTCCTTCCAAAAGAGTTTTTAAGTTACTTATATTAGTCAAACATAAATTTGACTCAATATGTTTTATGAATTTAAAACTTGAAGCTTTTGGAGTTGATTTAAATTATCCATAACTCCATGATTCACTGCGGAGTGAGCCAAGCGAAGAGCACTAACTACTGATAAAGATTTGCTACTTCCATGACCAATAACGCAAATACCATTCACCCCAAGTAATAAAGCTCCTCCATGTTCAGCATGATCTAACCTTTTCTTAATTCTGAGTAGATTACTTTTTAAAAAAGCAGAACCAACTTTACCCCTCCTTCCCCGTGGCAGCTCAGATCTCAAAATATCTAATAAAACTCCTCCAACAGATTCAAGAAATTTCAATAATATATTGCCAGTAAATCCATCACAGACTACTACGTCGAAATTACCTGATAATACATCTCGGCCTTCACAATTACCTCCAAAATCAAAACTTTTTTCAGAAGATAATAATTCATATGTTTTTAGGGATAAATCATTACCTTTGCATTCTTCTTCTCCGATATTTAAAAGGCCAATTCTTGGTTTTTTTACTTGTAGGACATCTTTTGCATAAATATTACCTAGCAGAGCAAATTGATGCAGATAAGATGGCTTACAATCAGTATTTGCACCAACATCTAAAACTAATACCGGGCGAGTTTGATCCCTTGTTGGAAATAATGCTCCTATGGCTGGTCTATCAATCCCTTTCAATCTCCCAATTCTAAATATGGCAGAAGCCATCATGGCACCTGAATTACCCGCTGAGTAAACAGCTTCAGCTTTATTATTTCTCACTAAATCCATAGCAACGTTTATACTTGCATTTTTCCTTTTTCTAACTGCAGTAGCTTCTTCATTCATGCCAATAGGCTCTCCACTTTCAATTAATTCAAGACGATTATTCTCTACTTCATTTTCTAATAATTCTGCTAAACCAGTTTTTTCTGCTGCATCTTTAACTTTTTCAATTTTGCCGACAAACTTAATATTTATTGGAAATCTACTGATTGCTTCTAGGCAACCCTCAAGAATTGGACCAGGAGCATAATCTCCACCCATCCCATCAACTGCTATCCAAACTCTTTTAGATTGAGATTCCTCTACCATATCTAAAACATTATCGTTATTTTGTAATCTTTTTAATGGGTCAAAAACTAATGGCTGTAATGTATTTTTAGCTATTGAACTAGCACTTGAAACAACACTGCTGGCAGTATTTACAACAGATTCAGCGCTTGAAACTACATTACCTGCAACATTACTCGCAACATTACTAGCTGTGCTCACAACAGAACCAGCACCAGAAACTACATTACCTGCCACATTACTAGCCGTTGCCGCAGAACTAGCAGCAGTATCAACTATAGAAGTTACAGCCGAATTTCTCTTGTACCAAATCACTAATCTTCTGATAGCTCTATGCTTATTAATTTTTTGCACACTTTCCTTACCCATTTATTTACCGTCAAAAGGAGCAATATCTACAATCCTTTGAAAAAGATATCCTGTGCCCCTTGCTGTTAATATCAATTCAGGATTTGCCGGATCAGCCTCAAGTTTTGATCTTAATCTTGATATATGAACATCGACTACTCTTGTATCTACATGTCTCTCAGGTGTATATCCCCAAACTTCCTTCAAAATTTCTCCTCTACTAAATGGCTCGCCTGACCTGCTTACCAAAAGCTCTAAAAGACTAAATTCCATTCCAGTTAATCTAATTCTCTCATCGCTTTTAAAAACTTGTCTTCGATTTGTATCAATTTTTATATCAGTAACCAAAATTAATCCTGAATTAGGCATTCCAGGAATTTGTTCTTTGTCAATTCTTCTTAAAACGCATCTAATTCTAGCTTCTAATTCCTTAGGACTAAATGGTTTCACAACATAATCATCAGCCCCTAATTCTAAACCTGTTATTCTGTCTGCAACATCTCCTAATGCAGTTAACATAACTATTGGAACATCAGAATCTTTCCTTAATTCTTGACAAACTCCATAGCCATCTAATTTTGGCATCATAACGTCAAGTACGACTAAATCAGGCTCATAATCTTTAAATAACTTAAGTGCTTCTTTACCATCACTTGCAGTTACGACTTTGTAGCCAATCATGGAGAGGCGCGTCTCCAGAATTCTTCTAATACTTGCCTCGTCATCTGCGACAAGAATTGTTTCTTTAGTTTGACTAGATAGAGCCATTTGTTTCTATTAGCTAATCAGTAAGAGAATTAATTATTATCCTAATCTAACTTGTAGAGGGGCAATATCCCAAACATTCTAGTTCTAATATTTTATTCAAAAACTAAATGTCTAGCAAATTGTCGATTTTTATTTGTCAAAATTGCGGAACTGAAACTTCTCAATACTTTGGAAAATGCCTTAATTGCAACTCATGGAATTCGATTGTCGAAGAAATTAAAAGCAAGAGATCTAAACATCACGATATTAAAAATAATAAGAAATCTATCCCTTTTAATGAAATATCATCAAAAAAAATATCAAGATTTACAAGTGGTTTTAAAGAATTTGATCGAGTTCTTGGAGGTGGAATAGTACCTGGATCTGTTGTCTTACTTGGAGGAGAACCAGGTATAGGTAAAAGCACAATAGTTCTTCAATCAGCAGGAAAAATATCTCTCAATGAGAAAGTTTTATACATAACTGCAGAAGAATCCTTAGAACAAGTAAAAATTAGATGGGAAAGATTAAATCAAAACAGTATTGATTTAAAAATTTTTGCAGAAACGAATTTATCCCTGATTATTGAAGAGATCAAACGTGTAAATCCAAGTTTCGCAATTATTGATAGTATTCAAGCCATCCATAATCATGAAATGGAAAGTTCGCCAGGATCGGTTTCTCAAGTTAGAGCATGTTCGTCTCAGTTGCAAAATCTAGCCAAAGATAATAATATTGCGCTTCTAATAATTGGTCATGTAACCAAAGATGGTGCTTTAGCTGGCCCTAAAACTCTTGAACATTTAGTTGATACAGTAATAAACTTTGAAGGAGATAATATTTCATCTCATAGATTACTGAGAAGTATAAAAAATCGATTTGGATCGACCTTTGAAATTGGAATTTTTGAAATGCTTGAAGAGGGTTTAAGAGAGATAAAAAACCCAAGTTCAATTTTTACAAATAAAGAAAATATTTCAGGTGTAACAACTACGATTACAAATGAAGGTACCCGACCATTAGCAGTTGATATACAAGCACTGGTAAATAAAACTTTCTATAGTAACCCAAGACGAACTACAACTGGAATTAGCATAAATAGATTGCATCAAATTCTTGCTGTTGTAGAAAAACACGTAGGGATAAAATTATCTGAATTTGATTGTTATGTAGCAACTGGTGGAGGTTTTGAGATTAATGATCCCTCATCTGACTTAGGTGTAGCAATATCAATTTTATCAAGTTTGAAAAATATTCCTCCTTTAGCTAGTACGTCATTTATTGGGGAATTAGGTTTGAGCGGTCAAGTTAGAAAATCGAATAACCTTCGTACAAAGATAGAAGAAGCGATAAGACTAGGGATCAAAAATATCGTAGTGCCAAAACTAGAGGAGGAACTAAATAATAATTTTCAAAATTTAATAAATATTAAAGAGATATCCAATATCAAAGAAGCAGTTGATTATTCTTTATCAAAATAAAAATCAAAGGTACATATCAATTGAGCTTCTACCTGAATTTTTCAACCAATTCTCAATATCTAGATACCCACCTGGATAAAGTCTAACTGCTTTAGACCAGACTTCAGCAGCTTTATCAAACCAAATATCTCTCTGATCTAAATCACCATTTTGCTCAGCATATCTTCCCCTTTTTTCATAAATTAAACCTATGTTTTTCAGGCATGATGGCTGTTTTGGATTTTCTACTAATGCTTTTTCATAAGTTTCAATAGACAAATCCTCTTCCCCGTTACTCATATATATTATTGCCATATTTTTTAGAGTCTCACCCCTATCAATTTTATTTTCTTCAAGTAGTAAACTCTCTTTGTAATACTCTAATGCTTCCGAATAATCCCCATTATTTTGCGCAGCTAGGCCATCTCTGTAGTAGATATATGCTTTTTTTTCTTTCTCAGCAATAGGCATTATTTTTACTATTGATTCAGCAATAACAGTAAAAGCTTTATCAATAAAATTGTCTCTGTTTTGATTACTAGGCACCGCTCTAAAACCAATAAAATTAATATAGTAATTTAAAAAATAACTATTTAAAAAGTCTATTACATTTATTATTATAGTTAAAAAAAAGGTCAAGCATTAATTTACTTCAATAGTGAAAAATATGAAAAGCATTCAATTAAGCATTACAGGAATGAAGTGCGGAGGTTGTGTTAGTACTGTTGAAAAAATATTGAATAATTCTGATGGTATTGAAAATGTTTCTGTTAACTTACTAACTGAAAGTGCATATTTTGAAATTGCCCAGAAACATATTGAAATAGAAACAGTTCTCAAAAATCTAAAAGAGAATGGTTTCCCATCAAAGATTTACATAAATGATTTTTCAAAAAAAATAAATAAGGCAGAATTAGAAAAAAAAAAGAAGTGGAATAATCAATGGAAAAAACTAACTTTTGCTTTATTACTTTTATTATTTTCAGGTTTAGGTCATCTAGCAGAAGGAAGATATATAAATTTTCCAATATTGGGCAATATATTTTTTCACGCCTCCTTAGCAACATTAGCTCTATTATTTCCCGGCAGAGAAATAATTATTAATGGATTTAAATCATTTATTAAGAACCGTCCAGATATGGATTCTCTAGTAGCCCTTGGAGTAACTAGCGCATATACAACAAGTCTTCTATCCTTAATATTTCCTGCCACTGATTTTCCTTGTTTTTTTAATGAACCAGTTATGCTTTTAGGTTTTATATTGATTGGACGTTTTTTAGAGGAAAGAGCAAGATACCAGACTGGTTCCTCCATTGGAGAGTTATTAGATCTACAACCTGAAATGGCAAATATCTACACAGAAGATAATCAAATAAAATCAATAAGGGTAAACACTTTAATACCTGATCAAGAGATTCAAGTTTTAGCAGGAGATAGAGTACCTGCTGACTGCACTGTTACTCAAGGTAATTCATATGTTGATGTTTCACATATTACTGGAGAATCCAAACCTATCGAGGTAAAAGAAGGCGACAATCTATCTAGCGGGTCTTTAAATCTTAATTCAACTCTTAGACTTAAAGTACAAAAGATCGGAGGGGATTCTTCTCTTGCAAAACTAGTAAATCTTATTGAGTCTGTAAACGCTAGCAAGCCTCGCATTCAAAGAATTGCTGATGAAATTGCAGGCAAGTTTACTTACTTTGTACTTATTTTTGCTACTTTAACCTTCCTCTTTTGGTGGAAGGGCGCAAAAAACATTTGGCCAGATTTATTAAGTCATAATAATCAATTCATAACTCACTCAAGCCATACACTTCATAGTTCGCTTGGTAGTAATGCTGAGAATTTCCTTAGTTTAGCCATTCAATTGTCAATTGCTGTGTTAGTAATAGCTTGTCCTTGTGCATTAGGTTTAGCCACCCCAACTGTAATAACTGTCGCATCAGGTAAAGCAGCAAAAAAAGGAGTTTTATTTAAAGGCGGGGACAAAATAGAGATGGCTTCAAAAATTAATCACATAATTTTTGATAAGACAGGTACCTTAACAAAAGGCAAGCCTTTCATTGTTGATTATAAAAATAATGATGATCATTCATTTTTATTAAGAATAGCTGCCAGTTTAGAAAAGGAAAGCAGACATCCAATCGCAGATGCCTTAATTCAAGAGGCAAAAAAACAAAATTTAAGTTTATTTCCAATAAAAAACATTTTCACTCATTCAGGTCGAGGTATTTCTGGAGAACTAGAGTCAATTGATGGACTTATTAATATTGGAAATATCGAATGGCTACTTAGTCAAGGAATAATTATTGATAGTGACGCAAAAAAAGTCATTGAAAATGAAGAGACAAAAACGAACACTATCATTGGAGTAAGTATCAAAGATAAGTTATTAGGCTTTATCTTTCTAGGAGATTTACTCAGAGATGATTCAATTAAAACAATTCAAAATTTAAGAGAAAGCAAGTTTAAAATTAATATTTTAAGTGGAGATAGGAAACAAACAGTTTTAGCTTTAGCAAAAAAAATTGGTTTTAAAGAAGCAGAAGTAAAATGGGATCTTCTTCCTGAAATGAAACTAAAGACTATAGAAAATTTTAAAATTAATAATAAAGTAGCAATGATTGGTGATGGTATTAATGATGTCCCAGCCTTAGCGTCTTCAGACTTAGGAATTGCGGTGGGATCAGGGACTCAAATAGCCAAGGCAAATGCAGATGTAGTTTTGATGGGAGATCAACTAAATGGATTACCGTATGCCTTAAATCTTGCCAAAAAAACTATAAGAAAAATAAAGCAGAATCTAACATGGGCTTTTGGTTACAACTTAATAGCTATACCTTTAGCCGCCGGCATTTTGTTCCCTAAATACGGTATTCTTCTTACTCCCTCAATTGCAGCATTATTGATGGCTATTAGCTCTATTACAGTTGTAATTAATGCTTTATCTTTGGATTAAATGAAAGGAAAATTTATCGTTATTGAGGGTATTGATGGATGTGGTAAAACTACCCAGATAAATGAACTATCTAAATGGCTACCTAATAGTGGTCTAATTAAGACAGGGTCTAAATTAATCACAACTAGAGAGCCTGGAGGCAGTCTTTTAGGAAAAAAACTGAGAGGACTGATTCTTGATAATAATGAAGATAACAAGCCTTCATCTCTTGCTGAATTATTGCTTTATTCAGCGGATAGAGCTGAACACGTTTCCAAAATTATTTCACCTGCTTTAAATAAAAATGATTGGGTAATAAGTGATAGATTTTCAGACTCCACTCTGGCTTATCAAGGCTATGGAAGAAATATAAATTTACAAATAATTAAAAATATTGAATCAATTGTGTGTCAAGGAGAATCTCCTGATCTCACTTTTTTCTTAGAAATTTCTCCAGAAGAGAGCATATTCCGAAGAAAAAATGAAATTCCAGACAGAATAGAATCAGAAGGTATTAGATTTTTAGAAAAAGTAAATGAAGGCTTCAAACTAATTGCCAAACAAAAAAACTGGAAAGTAATATCTGCTTCACAAAATATTAAAACTATTTCTAATGAAATTAAAGAAACTTTGCTAAACAATTTTTCTAATAACAAATGATTGAGGTTAAAAAAAATAATTTTTTCTTCAATGCAGAAGTCAATAACTGTCTTAACAATATAATTAAAAACAAATCATTTGCTAATGGTTATATATTTTATGGTGCTGAAGGAGTAGGAAAAAAGCAAACTGCTCTTCAATTTATAAAAGATATTTTCAAACAATCTTCACCAAGCGAAAATATTGAACAGAAAATTACAAACAATAACCATCCTGATTTTTTAATTATTGAACCTGAGTCTCTTTCGACAACTAAAAGTTCAGTAAGTTCTGATCTTGAAAAAAGAATAAAAAGTGGATCTGAGATTATTAAAATTGCTCAAATACGTAATATCAAAACTTTTCTTAGTCAAAAATCAATAAATTCAGAAAAAAAAATTGTTTTAATTATTGATGCACATCTCTTAAACGAAGCAGCCTCAAATTGCCTTTTAAAAACCTTAGAAGAACCTAATAACGGCATTTTTATTTTACTAACATCTAAATTAAACCTTCTCTTAGATACGATCATCTCAAGATGTCAAATCGTCAGATTTAGGTCCTTTTCTAGTGAAAAAATAAAGTTTATTTTGAAAGAATATTTAGATAAATCTAAATTAAATATTAATACAAAATTAAAATTTGAAGATTTAATAAATTCTGCAAATGGGTCTCCAAATCAGTTATTGAAAAATATTGAAATTTGGAATTCTTTTTCAGATGAAATTATAAGTAAATTAGATTCTCCAATAAAAAATAGCCTAGAAATATTAGAAATATCTAAATTAATATCTGATAAATTAGAAATTTATCAACAGATTTGTTTAGTCAATTTAATTCAAAATATTTGGTGGAAAAAGACAAAAAATATTAGTTTAGTTAAAAAACTTGAGAATTTAAAATATCTTTTAAGAAAAAACATTCAACCAAGGTTGGCATGGGAAATTACTTTTTTAAAAATCTCAATGGAAGATATATGAAATTAGTTAACGGCAGGATTTATCAAATCAGGATTTCTTGCTTGAATAAACTCTTGCCTTGCAATTTCAACTTGAGAACCAATAGGTAATTCAAGACAATATCCAGCTCCATATACAGTTTTTATATATGTAGGTTTTCGTGGATCAGGTTCTAGTTTGGTGCGTAAGTGTCTAATGTGAACTCTTATTGTTTCAATATCATCATCGGGTTCATATCCCCATACTTCTTTAAGAATGGACGCTGGCGATACAGTTTGACCATGTCTCTGCAAAAGACAGTGAAGTAATTCAAATTCAAGATGAGTTAATCTAATAGGGGATTCAAACCAGATAGCTTCAAATCTTTCCGGAACAAGAGTTAGAGGGCCATAATTTAATATTTCTTGCTGGCTATCAGAATTCAATTGTGCTCTGTTGGTTCTTCTTAGTAATGCTTTTATACGTACATACAATTCTTCTAGATCGAATGGTTTAGTAATGTAATCATCTGCTCCAGAATTAAACCCAGTCACTTTATCTTTAAGACCACCTAATGCAGTTATCATAAGAATTGGAATATTTGATGTTCTCTCATCTCTTCTCAGTCGTTGGCATAAAGTTAAACCATCAACATTTGGCAACATTAAATCTAAGAGTATTAGATCTGGTGAGTATTGAAGAGCTAATGCTTGTCCTTTAATACCATCTTCAGCTTTTTGGACATCGAAACCAGAATGTTCTAAATGCCTCGCCACCAAATCACGCATATCACGATCATCTTCGATTAAAAGGATTGAAATTTTCATATTGATAGACTATCAAATTAAATTTAATTTTTGGTAATATAATTCTCTCAAGAAATTTTAAAGATTGCTTAATTTGTGTAAACAATTTTTTCAATTAGATTTACCTATTAACCCAATAATGGCAAGGAGTTAGGGAGAAATCGCAAAATTTTAAAAAATTTAAATTTTACAATTTCTTTCGATTCTATTAATTTTTTCTTAATAATCAGTGAAATATCAGAAAAAAAATGATTATCTTTGAAAGAATATCTAGTTTAAATTGCCATTAAATTGCCATAGCAAGGTATTTGAATATGCAATTAAATGATGATTCTTAGTTAAGACCGACTGTCAATTAAGTTAAAGGTTTCAGTACTGATGATGTTCTATAAACATTAATTCCGCAAAATTATTGCGGGAAAGATAATAACTATTGCGGAGGAGTTACGTATTAGTTGTTCGGCAACCTAAATCAAGATTCTCACCAGTGACTATTATGAATGAAGTTTGCGTCTAAAATTTTAATGGACCCTACATCAGATGCAATCAGCAACTTCCACTTAATATCGATCTAAATTCCGCCCGGGGAGTCTTCAGACACGTTCAAGTAAGATCATGAGACCTTAAGTTCCCCTTTTTTATTATTCTCATAGGAGTTTCTAGGCCTCTTACAGAACCAGAATAGACCAATAATAGTCACTTTTTCTTGAAATTCCTTCTTATTTTATAGCTTCATAAGGTTTCAAATATAATCATAAATATCTTGATAAGTTTTTAAAGGGTCATAGAGATATCTCCCCCGAGGAGTTTATATATTTCTAAAAGTTATGTAAAGTCACCTATATAAAGATGACTTTTTTATTTCCATGAACCCTTTTTCAAAAAGTGTTTAGCCTATAATATTATGTAAGAATTTCATTCTATTAAGAACAGTAACTAGAACAAAATAATTTACTTGATAAATCTACCATAACTAATACATTTAAGGCTATGTATTATGTTTCAAAAACAGTAAACAGAACACTTGTTAATCTCCACATAAACAATACTTTTTTATTGATGTTTACGTTCTATGTAATCAAGATATTTTTTTTATATGGTATAAATTACACTTTGCAGGAAATTCTAGTCATCCCACATATCCGTTTTCTCTTTATCTAGAGTATTTCTCTCGAGTAATTCTATCCTTCGTTTTTGAGAATCTATTTCTGTTTCAAGAACGTTTTTCTCGTCAATGTATTTCGTTTGTATATTTTGGATAACTATTTCAAATTGCTCTCCAAAAAAATCTGACATTTCTGTCCAAGCTTCCATTTCTTCTTCTTTGTCGATAGTGTCGTTTATTTGATGAGAAATAACTTCTAGTAC
>QCQW01000010.1 GCA_003212055.1 Prochlorococcus sp. AG-459-A02 | reverse complement strand
TCCTGCTACTTTTGCAGGTATTGCATTCATTAATACAGTACTTGGATAAGCAGCTCTACCTCCAGGGATATAAATTCCTGCATGTTTCACTGGACTCCATCTTCTTTGGACTATATCGCCATGTTCCCCTCTTATAGTGAAGGATGAAGGGATTTGTTTTTCATGGAATTTTTTAATTCTTTTATGGGCTACCTCAAGTGAGCGCTTTAGATTGTTATTAATTTCATTCCATGCATTCTTTAACTCCTCTTTACTAACTTGCATAGGTTCAGGGTTGAAACCATCAAATTTTCTGGTATATCTTTTTACTGCTTTATCTCCATAATTTTTTACATCTTGAAGAATATCTTCGACTATTTCATTTATTTTGTTGTTGTTATCTGAGTTAGTTCGAGTAGAAATCCTTTTTAATTCTTGGATAGCGTCTTCATTGTTATTTATGATCTTCATATTCTTTATTTTACAAATTGAAAGGCTCGAGACAAATTTAATAACTCTTTAGATTATATATGATTGATTACAAGTCGATCTATTTGTTATGATTAAGATCTTATATTAATCTATCCTCTGTGGCCAATAACAAATCTGCAAAAAAGAGAATTCAAATTGCTGAAAGAAATCGTTTAAATAATAAGTCATATAAATCTACGGTAAGAACTTTGACTAAGAAAACTTTAGAAAATTGCGAAAAATATAAAAAAGATCCAAATGAAGAAAATCAAAAATTAGTCAAAACAAGCCTTAATAAAGCTTTTAGTTTAATTGATAAAGCAGTTAAAAAAAATGTGCTTCACAAGAATAATGGGGCTAATAGAAAATCAAAAATTAACAATCTTGTAAAAACTACTCTCACCGCAAAGTAAAAAGGCAGATTACAATTATGAGCGATATAGCACTCATAGACTCTCACTGTCATTTAATATTTGAAAATTTTGAGAAAGATCTTGAAGAAGTTATTTTAAGGTTGCGTTCGAGAGGTGTAAAAAAATTAGTTCATGCTTGTTGTGAATTATCAGAAATTCCCAAGCTAAAAAAAATATCTCATGAATTTAATGAAATTTACTATTCAGTAGGTTTGCATCCGCTAGAAGCAAAAAAATGGGAACAAAGTTCAAAATCTCTTTTAAAAAAATCAGCTCAAGAAGATAAGAAAGTTGTAGCCATTGGGGAATTAGGCTTGGATTTTTTTAAAAATGAAAATAAAAATCAGCAAATTGAAGCACTTATTCCGCAAATGGAGTTAGCTTATGAACTTAAATTGCCTGTAATTATCCATTGTAGAGATGCTGCAAATGAAATGATTGAGATATGTAATGATCTCTCTAAAAAAGGAAAATGTCCTGATGGTGTACTTCATTGTTGGACAGGAACCCCAAAAGAAATGAAGCAATTCTTGGATCTTGGATTTTACATAAGTTTTAGTGGAATAGTAACTTTCCCAAAAGCACATGAAATTCATGAGTGTGCCAAAATAGTACCAAATGATAAATACTTAATTGAAACTGACTCACCATTTTTAGCTCCTGTCCCTCATAGGGGCAAAAGAAATGAACCTGCATTTGTTGAAAATGTTGCCAACTTTATGGCAGATTTAAGATCCACTGAATTAATCACAATTGCTAAAGAGTCATCTAAGAATGCTGAAGATTTGTTTAAATTTGACTTGTTAATTTGACGTTGCAGCTGTTAATATGAGGAATTACTGGAAATTTTTCTTAATTTTTTAACTTTAACTTACTCAGTTAATGATTAATCAGCATTAAACCAAATTTTATTCTTTTTTATTAAATTAATTTTTTGGTTTAAAAAAATTTAATGGTTGATTTAATATTTAAGTGGAAAGTCAAAGAACTAATTATTGAGTAAATTAAAAGTAAGTAGTAAATCTCACAAAATCGCAGGTTTTCTTGGATGAGCAGTAGCGCTTTACAGGTAGCAAAAACAGCTACTTATCTACCAGATTTAGTTGAAGTACAAAGAGCAAGCTTTAAATGGTTTTTGGAAAAGGGCTTAATAGAAGAATTACAGAATTTTTCTCCCATTTCGGATTACACAGGTAAACTAGAATTACATTTTATCGGTGAAGAGTACAGGTTAAAAAGACCTAGACATGATGTTGAGGAAGCCAAAAGAAGAGATGCTACATTCGCATCTCAAATGTACGTAACTTGCAGGTTAATTAATAAAGAGACAGGAGAAATTAAAGAACAAGAAGTATTTATTGGAGAATTGCCGTTAATGACAGAGAGAGGAACTTTCATTATTAATGGTGCCGAAAGAGTTATTGTTAATCAAATTGTTCGAAGTCCTGGAGTATATTTCAAAGATGAACTAGATAAAAATGGTCGAAGAACATACAACGCTAGCGTTATCCCTAATAGAGGTGCATGGTTAAAATTCGAGACTGATAAAAATAATTTACTTTATGTGAGAGTTGATAAAACTAGAAAAATTAATGCTCATGTTCTTATGAGAGCAATGGGTCTTTCAGATAATGATGTGGTTGATAAACTTAGGCACCCTGAGTTTTATCAAAGCTCAATTGAGTCAGCTAATGACGAGGGTATAAATTCAGAAGATCAGGCATTACTTGAACTATACAAGAAGCTACGTCCTGGTGAACCACCCTCTGTTTCGGGGGGACAACAACTACTACACAGTAGATTTTTTGATCCCAAAAGATATGATTTAGGTCGAGTTGGTAGATATAAAATAAATAAAAAATTGAGACTTACCGTTCCAGATGATGTGAGAACACTTACCCATGAAGATGTTCTTTCTACTATTGATTATCTGATTAACCTAGAGTTGGATATTGGCGGCGCTAGTTTGGATGATATTGACCACCTTGGTAATCGAAGGGTTAGATCTGTTGGAGAACTTCTTCAAAATCAAGTCAGGGTTGGACTTAATCGTTTAGAGAGAATTATTAAAGAAAGAATGACTGTAGGAGAAACAGATTCTCTAACTCCCGCTCAACTAGTCAATCCCAAACCTTTGGTTGCTGCTATAAAGGAATTTTTTGGCTCCAGTCAATTAAGTCAGTTCATGGATCAAACTAATCCACTGGCTGAATTAACTCACAAGAGAAGAATCTCAGCATTAGGTCCAGGAGGTTTAACTCGAGAAAGAGCGGGCTTTGCGGTGAGAGATATACATCCTTCACATTATGGAAGATTATGTCCGATCGAGACTCCTGAAGGTCCTAATGCTGGGCTTATAAATTCTTTAGCTACCCACGCAAGAGTAAATGAGTATGGCTTTATTGAAACACCTTTTTGGGAAGTTAACAACGGTAAAGTTAATAAAGAAGGTGATCCTGTTTATCTGTCTGCTGATTTAGAAGATGAGTGTAGAGTTGCTCCAGGAGACGTTGCTACTGATAAGGATGGCAATATAATTGCAAATTTAATACCAGTAAGATATAGACAGGATTTTGAAAAAGTTCCTCCTCATCAAGTTGATTACGTTCAGCTTTCTCCTGTTCAGGTAATTTCAGTTGCTACTTCACTTATTCCTTTCTTGGAGCATGATGATGCTAACAGAGCTCTCATGGGATCAAATATGCAACGCCAAGCCGTTCCATTGCTAAGGCCAGAGCGCCCTTTAGTTGGAACAGGTTTAGAATCTCAAGTTGCTAGAGATTCGGGGATGGTTCCCATAACGAAAGTTAATGGAACTGTATCCTACGTAGACGCTAATGAGATTGTAGTTAAAGACGAGCATGGCAATGAACATTTTCATTATCTTCAGAAATATCAAAGATCAAATCAAGATACTTGTCTCAACCAAAGACCTATAGTGAAGATTGGAGATAAAGTTATATCTGGTCAAGTTTTAGCAGATGGATCCGCATGTGAAGGAGGAGAAATAGCCCTTGGCCAAAACGTTTTAATTGCTTACATGCCATGGGAGGGATACAACTACGAAGACGCAATACTTGTAAGCGAGAGGATGGTAACAGATGATTTATATACTTCAGTACATATTGAAAAGTATGAAATTGAAGCAAGACAGACGAAGCTAGGTCCTGAAGAAATTACGAGAGAGATTCCCAATATCTCGGAAGAAAGTTTGAATAATCTCGATGAGATGGGAATTATAAGGATTGGTGCTTTTGTCGAGAGTGGAGATATTCTAGTAGGAAAAGTGACTCCAAAAGGTGAATCAGACCAACCACCTGAAGAAAAACTATTAAGAGCTATTTTCGGTGAAAAAGCTCGAGATGTGAGAGATAATTCACTCAGGGTACCTAAAACTGAAAAGGGAAGGGTTTTGGATGTTCGTATCTATACAAGAGAACAAGGTGATGAATTACCTCCAGGAGCAAACATGGTTGTTAGAGTTTATGTTGCTCAGAGAAGGAAAATTCAAGTTGGTGACAAAATGGCTGGTAGGCATGGTAATAAAGGAATTATTAGCAGAATCTTACCAAGAGAAGATATGCCATATTTACCTGATGGAACGCCTGTAGATATAGTTCTTAATCCTTTAGGTGTTCCAAGCAGGATGAATGTAGGTCAAGTTTTTGAATTATTGATGGGCTGGGCAGCCTCCAACTTAGATTGCCGGGTTAAAGTTGTTCCATTTGATGAAATGTATGGAGCTGAAAAATCACATCAAACTGTTCAAGCATTTTTAGAGGAAGCTTCAAAACAACCAGGTAAAGCATGGGTTTATAACCCTGAAGATCCTGGAAAGTTATTACTTAAAGATGGTAGAACAGGAGAGCCCTTCGATCAGCCAGTTGCTGTCGGATACTCTCACTTTCTAAAATTAGTCCATTTGGTGGATGACAAAATTCATGCTAGATCTACTGGTCCTTACTCTTTGGTCACACAGCAACCATTGGGTGGTAAAGCTCAGCAAGGTGGACAAAGGCTTGGAGAAATGGAAGTATGGGCTCTTGAAGCTTATGGAGCCGCTTATACTCTTCAGGAATTGTTAACAGTTAAATCTGATGATATGCAAGGAAGAAATGAAGCTCTTAATGCGATAGTAAAAGGTAAACCGATCCCAAGGCCTGGTACTCCTGAGTCATTTAAAGTTCTTATGAGGGAATTACAATCCTTAGGCTTGGATATAGGGGTTTATACAGATGAAGGAAAAGAGGTGGAT
Source organism: Prochlorococcus sp. AG-459-A02 (assembly GCA_003212055.1). Taxonomy (GTDB): domain Bacteria; phylum Cyanobacteriota; class Cyanobacteriia; order PCC-6307; family Cyanobiaceae; genus Prochlorococcus_A. The sequence continues at coordinate 21,178 of QCQW01000010.1, read as the reverse complement.
TTAATGCAAGATATAAACCCTAGAAGAAATACTCCATCAAGGCCGACTTACGAATCACTCGGAACCTCTGAATATGAGGAAGATTAAATACTCAACTTAAACCTTTTTATTTAAATTCGCCAAAAATGACAAACAGCAACTTAAGAACTGAAAATCACTTTGATTACGTCAAAATTTCAATAGCTTCTCCACAAAGAATAATGGATTGGGGTCAGAGGACATTGCCCAATGGACAAGTAGTTGGTGAAGTTACGAAACCTGAAACTATCAATTACAGGACACTTAAACCAGAAATGGATGGATTGTTTTGTGAAAAGATTTTTGGGCCATCCAAAGATTGGGAATGCCATTGTGGAAAGTACAAAAGAGTAAGACATCGTGGCATTGTTTGTGAGAGATGTGGGGTTGAAGTAACTGAAAGTAGAGTCAGAAGGCATAGAATGGGCTATATCAAACTTGCTGCTCCAGTCTCCCATGTTTGGTATTTGAAAGGAATCCCTAGTTACGTTGCAATACTTTTGGATATTCCGCTTAGGGATGTAGAACAAATAGTTTATTTTAATTGTTATGTCGTTTTAGACCCAGGTGATCATAAAGATCTTAAATATAAGCAATTACTCACTGAGGATGAGTGGCTGGAAATTGAAGATGAAATTTATGCTGAAGATTCAACTATCGAAAATGAACCTTTTGTTGGAATTGGTGCTGAGGCACTGAAGCAATTACTTGAGGACCTTGATTTAAATCAAGTTGCTGAGGAGCTTAGAGAAGAAATTACTAATAGCAAAGGGCAAAAGAGGGCAAAACTTATAAAAAGGATAAGAGTTATTGATAATTTTATTGCAACCAGTGCAAAACCAGAATGGATGGTTTTAGATGCAATCCCAGTTATACCTCCTGACCTTAGACCTATGGTTCAGCTTGATGGGGGAAGATTTGCAACTTCGGATTTAAACGACTTATATAGAAGAGTTATAAATAGAAATAATAGATTAGCTAGGCTTCAAGAAATTTTAGCTCCTGAAATTATCGTAAGAAATGAAAAAAGAATGCTTCAGGAGGCAGTTGATGCCCTTATAGATAATGGAAGGAGAGGAAGGACTGTCGTTGGAGCAAATAATAGAGCTCTTAAGTCCCTAAGTGACATAATTGAAGGGAAACAAGGAAGATTTAGACAGAATCTTCTTGGAAAGCGTGTTGACTATTCAGGAAGATCTGTAATTGTTGTGGGCCCTAAATTAAAAATGCATCAGTGTGGTCTCCCAAAAGAAATGGCGATAGAGCTTTTTCAACCTTTTGTAATTCATAGATTAATACGACAAAATATTGTTAATAATATTAAGGCTGCAAAAAAATTAATACAAAAAGCCGATGACGAAGTTATGCAGGTACTTCAGGAAGTTATTGAAGGCCATCCAATTCTCTTAAATAGAGCTCCTACGCTGCATCGTTTAGGAATTCAAGCTTTTGAACCGAAATTAGTTGGAGGGAGAGCAATACAACTTCATCCTTTAGTTTGTCCTGCATTCAATGCTGACTTTGATGGAGATCAAATGGCAGTTCATGTTCCTTTAGCTTTAGAGGCACAAACTGAAGCACGCATGCTTATGTTAGCCAGTAATAATATTCTCTCTCCTGCTACTGGAGAACCAATTGTAACTCCATCACAAGATATGGTTTTGGGATCTTATTATCTGACGGCTTTGCAACCAAATTATCAAAAACCAGAATTCGGATATGATAAGTCTACTTTCGCTTCATTAGAAGATGTCATTTTTGCTTTTGAAGATAAAAGACTAAGCCTACATGAATGGGTATGGGTTAGATTTAATGGAGAAGTTGAAGATGAAGACGAAATGCTTAGCCCACAAAAAACTCAAGAGCTAGACGATGGCTCAAGATTAGAAATCTGGAATTTGAGAAGGGACAGATTTGACTCTGAAAATAAATTAATAAGTAGATTTGTGCTCACAACTGTTGGGAGGGTAGTTATGAACTATACCATCATCGATTCTGTATCTTAAAACGTAATCTTCAAAAACTATTTTCATTTATTAAAAAATCATGACTTCATCTAAATCTAAAAAAACATCAAGAGTACGTAAAACTACTAAAAACTCAAGAAAGAACAATGTAGTTAAAATGCCTACTCTTGCTAAAACACCTCCATCATTTAAAAATAAAGTAGTTGATAAGAAAGCCTTAAAAAATTTAGTCTCTTGGGCTTATAAAACTCATGGAACTGCCGTAACTGCAGCCATGGCAGATAATTTAAAGGATTTAGGATTTAAATATGCGACCCAGGCTGCTGTCTCCATCTCAGTAGATGACTTAAAAGTTCCTGAAGCTAAACAAGATTTAATAGGGCAAGCTGAAGAGCAAATATCTGCTACAGAAGAATGCTATAGACTTGGTGAAATTACCGAAGTTGAAAGACACACAAAAGTTATAGATACTTGGACTGAAACGAATGAAAGATTGGTAGATGCTGTCAAGAATAATTTCAATCAAAATGATCCTCTAAATTCAGTTTGGATGATGGCTAATTCAGGAGCAAGGGGTAATATGTCTCAGGTAAGACAACTTGTTGGTATGAGGGGGTTGATGGCTAATCCTCAAGGAGAAATCATTGACCTGCCAATAAGAACCAATTTTAGAGAAGGACTCACTGTTACTGAATATGTAATTTCTTCTTATGGAGCAAGGAAAGGCTTGGTAGATACTGCCTTAAGAACGGCTGATTCTGGCTATTTAACTCGAAGATTAGTTGATGTCGCTCAAGATGTAATTGTTAGAGAAGAAGATTGTGGAACGGAACGATCAATAGTAGTTGAAGCTGAAGACGGTAAATTTGGAGCAAGGCTTCTTGGTAGGCTTACCGCTGAGGATATTGTTGATGCTGAAGAAAATCTTGTTGTTCATCAAAACACTGCAATAGATCCTGCATTGTCAGGAGAAATTGAGAAAGCATCTATTAACAAAGTAAAAATAAGATCCCCATTAACATGTGAAGCCAATAGATCGGTTTGTAGGAGGTGTTACGGTTGGGCTTTGGCTCATAATCATTTGGTTGATTTAGGAGAGGCAGTTGGAATTATTGCTGCTCAATCTATTGGCGAGCCAGGAACTCAATTGACAATGAGAACTTTCCATACTGGAGGTGTATCAACTGCTGAAAGTGGAGTAGTTAGATCAAAAATTTCTGGTAAAGTTGAATTTAGTGCAAAAGCAAAGGTTAGAGGTTACAGAACCCCTCATGGAGTAGAAGCTAAACAAGCTGAAGTTGATTTCATACTAAAGATAGTTCCTCAAGGAAATAGTTCTGGCAAAGCTCAAAAAATTGAAGTTTCTAGCGGATCGCTTTTATTTGTAGATGACGGTGAAGAAATTAATTCTGATATAACTGTTGCTCAGATTACTGCTGGAGCCGTTAAAAAGAGTGTTGAAAAGGCAACAAAAGATGTTATCTGTGATTTGGCTGGTCAAGTTAGGTATGACAAGGTTATTCAACCAAAGGAGGTAACAGATAGGCAGGGTAATATTACCTTAAAAGCTCAAAGATTAGGCAGATTGTGGGTTTTAGCTGGAGATGTGTATAACTTGCCACCTAATGCAAAACCGGTTATCTCATCTGGGAAATCTGTAGATGAAGGAACTGTTTTGGCAGAAGCAAGTCAATCAAGTGAGTATGGAGGACAAGTTCGATTAAGAGAATCAATAGGAGATTCAAGAGAAGTTCAGATTGTTACTACTTCAATGTCTCTCACTAATTTTAAATTAATTGAAGAATCTACTCACTCAGGTCAAATATATAATTTGGAATCTAGTGATGGAACATCTTATCGTTTAAATATTTCTCCAGGAAGTAAAGTTAGTAATGGTGAGGTAATTGCAGATTTGACGGATGAAAGGTTCCGTACAAAAACTGGTGGTCTAGTAAAATATGCACCTGGATTAAGTGTTAAAAAAGCAAGATCATCTAAAAATGGTTTTGAAGTAAGTCAAGGAGGGACATTGCTTTGGATTCCTCAAGAGACTCATGAAATCAATAAGGACATTTCTCTTCTAATGATCGAAGATATGAAATGGATTGAAGCTGGTACAGAAGTTGTAAAAGATATTTTTAGTCAAACATCAGGAATTGTTACTGTTACGCAAAAAAATGATATCCTTCGTGAAATAACTGTAAGAAATGGAACTTTTCATGAATGTGATGATGAAGAAGTTTTAAATAGATTTACAGAAGAGGGGAATCTTGTAAATCCAGGCGAAAAGATTTTAGATGGTGTTGACAATAAAGAAATTCTATTTGTTCAAAAATTAGAAACACCTAAATGTCGAGGTTTGCTATTAAGAACAGTTGAAGAATTTACTATTCCTGACCAAGCGGAATTACCCCAACTATCTCATGTTAAGCAGGAAAAAGGACCACATTTAGGATTAAAAGCTATCCAAAGGCTTACCTATAAAGACGGTGAATTGATAAAATCAGTTGAAGGAGTTGAATTGCTTAGAACACATTTAAGCATTGAAAGCTTTGATGCTACTCCTCAAATGACTATAGACGTCGAGTCGATTGATGATGAAAATGATGCGTCAATTAGTAGATTAAATTTAGTAATATTGGAGTCTATTCTTGTAAGAAGAGATACTATATCTGACTCCAGTCATGGCTCAACACATACAGAATTGCAAGTCAGTAATAACCAAGAAGTAAAAGCAGGAGATGTAATAGCTACTACTCAAATTCTTTGTAAAGAGCAGGGATTGGTTCAATTACCAAATGTTGTTGACGATGAGCCCATAAGGAGGTTAATTGTTGAAAGAGAAGAAGATAAAATTAAAATTAATATCAGTGATAAAGCAGTAGTTAAAGTTGGTGATCGTGTAGTTGATGGTGATCCTATTAGTAAGTCTGTAAAATCAACTTCTTGTGGAGAAATTGAAGAAATTTCTAATAGTTCAGTTACCTTAAGACTTGGAAGGCCTTATATGGTTTCTCCCGATTCAGTTTTACATGTCAATGACGGTGATTTAGTTCTTAGGGGAGATGGTCTAGCTTTACTTGTTTTTGAGAGGCAGAAAACTGGAGATATCGTACAAGGATTGCCTCGTATTGAAGAGTTATTAGAAGCTAGGAGACCAAGAGATTCTGCAATTCTATGTAAAAAATCTGGAATTGTTCAGATTAAAAAAGGTAATGATGAAGAATCAGTTTCTTTATCGGTTATTGAAAAAGATGATTTAGTTAATGAATATCAACTATCAATTGGAAAAAATATAATGGTTAGTGATGGACAACAAGTTACAGGTGGAGAATCTTTAACTGATGGTCCGATTAATCCGCATGAACTATTAGATTGCTATTTCAATGATTTAAAAGATCAAAAACCTCTTATAGATGCAGCTCGAGAATCTATATCCAAACTACAAAGAAGTATGGTAAGTGAGGTACAAAATGTTTATAAGTCGCAAGGTGTAGCAATCGATGATAAGCATATTGAAGTTATTGTTAGACAGATGACAAGTAAAGTCCGTATAGAAGATGCTGGGGATACTACTCTTTTACCTGGTGAACTCATAGAGTTAAGACAAGTAGAGGATACAAACCAAGCAATGGCAATTACAGGAGGAGCTCCAGCAGAATTTACCCCTGTTTTGTTGGGTATTACTAAAGCCTCTCTCAACACAGATAGCTTTATTTCAGCTGCATCGTTCCAAGAAACAACAAGGGTTCTTACAGAAGCTGCAATTGAAGGTAAATCTGATTGGTTAAGAGGTTTAAAAGAAAATGTGATCATCGGTAGATTAATACCTGCAGGTACTGGTTTTAGCGGTTTCGTGGAGGAATTATCCTCGGAGGCTGGCCCTCATCCAGATATCCTTGCAGAAGAATCTGGTGGCTACAGAAGAGCACAGAACTTAAGGCCAGATTATACAGTTGATATGCCTCAATCACCTGCCGTAAGCTCTACTGCAATACTTGATGATCCTAGTGATGAAGATTTGGAGACAACGAGAAACCGACATGGAATCGATCCTTCTTCGAGTAATTTTGCGGCCTTTGCAAGGCCTAATGCTGAGAATCAATTTTCTGAAGATCAATTGCCAGATCCTGCCGCATTGGAGGGATTGCAGGAGGAGGGCCTTCTTTCTGATGAATAAATATTATCTATTATTATTTTTAGTGACTAGAATAAATTTTTTAATTTGCAAGTGATGATTAAGCCAGAGATTGTCCCCAAAAGAAAATTACCTCGATATGGATTTCATCTTTATAATGAAAGATTAAATGGAAGAATGGCAATGATTGGTTTTATTGCGCTTATTCTTACAGAATTCTTTTTAAAACATGGTTTGCTGTTATGGTGAAAATAGTTTTGAAATAAAGACTACTGAATTTGAAAAATCTTCTTGGAAGTAGTGTTAAAGATTTAGAAAATGTGGCTATAGATTATGGTCAGGCTGCTTTTAGGGGTCGCCAGATCTATGAATGGATTTATAACTATAGAAATAAGAAGAAAAATATTGATCAAATAGAAGTCTTACCTTTAGATTTTAGAAAGAAGTTAAAGGATGATGGTTTTAAAGTAAGTGCGCTAAGTATTCAAGAAAGAAACTTAGCTAACGATGGTACTTTAAAGTTGTTACTTTCTACTGAAGACAATGAAAGTATTGAATGCGTTGGTATACCAACAGAAAAAAGACTAACTGCTTGTCTTTCTAGTCAAGTTGGTTGCCCAATGGACTGCAAGTTTTGTGCAACTGGCAAAGAAGGTTTGAAGAGATCTTTAAAAGCAAGTGAAATTTTAGATCAAATTTTATTTATCGAAAATGAAATGAATAGAAAAGTGACTAATATTGTTTTCATGGGTATGGGCGAGCCCTTGTTGAATATTGATAACTTACTTTTGTCAATTAGATCCATAAATGAGGATTTTCAGATCAGTCAGAGAAAAATAACTGTAAGCACAGTGGCTGTTCCAAAAATGATAAATAAATTATCTACAAAGTCTTTTCAAATCTTAGGTAATTGTCAATTTACATTAGCAATTAGCTTACATGCTTCAAACCAAAAAACAAGAGAAACGATAATACCTAGTGCAAAAAACTATGAGATCAAAAATATAATCGAAGACTGTAAAAAATTCGTAAGAGATACTGGTCGTAGGGTAAGTTTTGAATATCTAATGCTAAGTGGGGTGAATGACAAATTAGAACATGCTTATGAATTGAGTAGTTTGCTGAAAGGTTTTCAATGTCATGTAAATCTAATTCAATATAACCAAATTGATGATGTTGAATTTAAACGAACCTCTTTGAAAAATCTTCAACTATTTCAATCTAGAATTATTAAAAATGGAATCGCTGTTAGCTTTCGAAAAAGCAGAGGTCTCGATAAAAATGCTGCATGTGGTCAGCTAAGGCAAAATGCAAAAAATAAATAATATTATCTAATAAAAATTTTTTAAAAGTCTCTTAAACAGGTTATTATTGTGTTAATTAATCGCAAATCTTTGGGTTTTATTAAGACAAAAATTTTACCTTTCGCTATTGTCTCACTTTTTGGGATTGCCTTCTTTGCAGTTAGTGCAAGAATTTGGTTGCCAGGAGATATGATGTCTCCCGCTCCAATAAATTAATATTATTAGGTTTTCAAAATGACAATTAATAAGGATCCTAATAAAGACAGCTTAGTTGATATCGCTGTTGATCCAGATGTTTTAGCGAAAGAATTGGCCTTAGAAATTGAAATAGATCCTTTAGCACAAATTGATGAAGATTCTTTTCCAAAAGATTTAAACATAACTCAAGAGTGTAATGAAGCATTAAAAATGCTAAAAGGTAACAGAGAAGAAAGAATACAGGGTTTAAGAATTTTTTGTGAATATAGAGATTCAAGATCTTTCCCCGTTTTGATACCATTACTTGATCAACCTTGTCCTGTTGAAAGAATGAGTGTGGTATATGCTTTGGGTCGTAATCCATGTCCTAGCGCGGTCGAGAAACTTGTCAGTCTTTTGGAGACTGACGATAATGCTTATGTCAGAAGAGCGACTGCATGGAGCTTAGCTAATTATGATAATCAAATTGTTTTGGAGCCTTTAATAAATGCTTTGAAGAACGATGTGGCTGCAGTAAGGTTATGGTCATCTAGTTCGTTAGCTGAAATCGGAAATGTCTCTTTCGAAAATGCTCAATTGGCAGCAGAACAACTTTTAATAAGTTTAAAAATTGATAATGAATCAGGTGTAAGAAGTAATTGCATTTGGTCATTGTGTAGATTGTACGAAAAATTAAATAATATATTGCAAGAAAGTTTCGTTGATGAATGCACTAAGATAGCTCTTTTCGATAAAGAACCGTCCGTTATGGAAGAAGCAAAAACTGCTTTGGATTCAATGGGAATGCAAGGTTTTTATAACTAAATTCCTTAATTTTTTTGATAACCATACGACTGAAAGAGTTTATTTATTAGATATTCAATATAAAAATTAAAATTAATTAACTTGTACCAACTGAAACAAAAAAATTTCGTTATTCTATATAAAGTAAAATTACTCAGTACTTGGATTTAATGCCTCAAAAAACATTGAGATTCAAAATTCATCAAGACGGAAGAGTTGAAGAGACAGTAGAAGGTTTTACTGGCAATTCATGCAATGATGCCACAAGAAATCTTGAAGACGCTCTTGGTAAAGTAACAGTTAAGAATAAAACATCTGATGCTTTCATCTCTAATCAAAATGAAAAATTAACACAATTCAACCACGAATCTAATGTCACACTTTAGTACGATTAAAACTCAGCTCAAAGATGCAGAGCCATTAATTAAAGCCTTAAATAACCTTGGTTACATGATCAACCAAGAAGAAAAGTTTGTTAAAGGCTATAGAGGTAAATTTACAGCTGTTGATATAAGCATGAATCTTCCTGGAGAGACTAAAGTTGGATTTAAATGGGATAATACTTCAAATTCATATGAGTTAGTTACTGATCTAGATCTGTGGAAATTTGAGCTCCCAGTAGAAAGATTTATATCTAAGGTTACTCAAATGTATGCCTACGAAACAATTATTTCCAAAACAAAAGAAGATGGTTATCAAATCGTAGAACAAAAAAACCAAAATGACGGCTCTATTGAATTGGTTTTAACCAAGTGGGATAACTAATCTCATATTATGGATTTAACTGATCCATTTGATAATCTTGAGGAAAATATTGAAATTTCAGGCTTTGAGCCAGTTTTAGGCGGTCAATTAGCAGAAAAAGCTGTTTGGGTTGATGAAGCTAAATGCATTGGTTGTCAATACTGTGTGCACGTTGCTTCGAACACTTTCTTAGTTGACGAATTTCATGGTAGAAGTCGAGCAATCAGACAAGATGGTGATAGTGTTGATGTTATACAAGAGGCAATAGATACTTGCCCTGTTGATTGTATTCATTGGGTCAAGTTTGAAGAATTAAATGATTTAGAGAATAGCCTAGATAGGGACATGTTTCAATCATTTGGAAAACCACCAAGAATGAATAAGCATTAATTTTTGAAAAGATGCAATATCGGAGATTTGGTAGAACCAATCTGAAGATCCCCATCTTATCTCTAGGTGGTATGAGATTTCAAAAAAGTTGGGAACAATTAGATTTTTCTGAGATTTCAAATGAAGAACAAAATAAAGTAGAAAATATTTTGAATTTGGCAAACAAATATGGCATAAGTCATGTCGAAACTGCTAAGTATTATGGGACTTCTGAGGTGCAATTAGGAATGGGTTTTAAAAATATAGAAAAAATTCCAAATATTATTCAAACTAAGATCCCTCCAAATAGTGATCCAAAAATTTTTAAGAAAGATCTTATGACAAGTATTGAAAAATTAAAAGTTAAAAGAATTGATTTGTTAGCAATACATGGCATTAATACAAATGAACATTTACATCATGCTGTTAAAGATGGAGGTTGTATTGACATTTTAAGAAATTTGCAAAAAGAAAATTTAATTGGCTCTATTGGATTTTCAACTCATGGAAAATCTTCACTCATTGAGAAGGCTATAGCAACAAACTTTTTTGATTATGTGAATTTGCACTGGTATTTCATCAATCAAGAAAATACAAAGGTTATAAATTTGGCCAATAAGTATGATCTTGGGGTTTTTATAATAAGTCCCACTGATAAAGGGGGACATCTTCATACTCCCTCAGACAAAATGTTGGAACTTTGTAAGCCACTTCATCCTATAGTTTTTAACGATCTTTTTTGCTTAAGAAATCAAAATGTCCATACTCTAAGTGTGGGTATTGCAAAAGAGGCGGATTTTGATTTGCATTTAGAAGCTGTTTCGTTGTTATCAGACTCTGAAAAGTATGTTCCAAGGATAATAAACAGATTAAGGCAGGAATCAATTAATTCTCTGGGTTTAGAGTGGCATCAAAATTGGAATAGAAATTTGCCGAGTTGGGAATATACGCCAGGTAAAATTAATATTCCCGTTCTGCTTTGGCTTTCAAATTTAATTGATTGGTTGGATATGGAAGGGTATGCAAAAGCTAGATATCAATTGCTTGGTAATGGAAGTCACTGGTTCCCAGGGAATAACTCTAATTTGTTAGATACGGATGTTTCTGAAGTACAATTATTGAAAGTATTAGAAGGTCATATAAATCCAAAAAAAGTTATAAAAAAATTGAGAACTTTAAAAGAGAAGTTCGGAGATAAGGTTGCTAAAAGATTATCAAAAAAATAATTTCATAATGGATTTTTCTCAGGTTTGCCAACTTTTCTTGGGTAAATTTCAGGGCAGAAATTTTTTGGTTGAATAAGAATAATATTTCTAGTACCTTTATTGCTTGGTAACAATATCTTCTTTTTCTCTTTAAATTTTCCTTCTAAAATTTCTAAAGTTTTATCTAGATTTTTACTTTCTTTATCAGTCCATTTGCCACAATATAAAACCCCTAACCCCTCTTTTTTTAGCATTGGTAGTATATATTCTGAAACTGTTGATGGATTACTCACTGCTCTAGTAGTAGCTATATTGAAACTATTTCTCATTGAAGATTGATGGGCTAAGTTCTCAATACGATCATTAATTACATGAATATTGTTTTTGAAATTGATCTCTTTAATTAAGATTTTTAGAGCATCTGTTTTCTTTTTTGAAGAATCAACTAGGTATATTTCTGAAGTAGGATGAGTTATGGCATAAGCTAAACCCGGGAAGCCACAGCCTGATCCAATATCTAAAAATATTTTATTATCAAAATTAATGTTCGGGAAAGTTTTAAAGGGCCAAATGCTGTCAAAAACTTGAGATACCCAATAATCATCACCATTAATTAATCTCGTTAAGTTTGTTTTATTATTTAATTCTTTAATTTTAATTTGTAATTCTTGAAATATGATTATCTCTTCTTCAGTTATTAGGGAAAAAATTTCTTCTGGAATGTTTTGTTTTTTCATTTCGTTATAAATATAAATTTTTACCATTCATAAAATACATTCTATTTATTAAATATTTATTAGAATTACAATATTAATAAAAGATTATTTTGAAAGGGGACATTTCTTATTACAAAATCTTAGGTGTAGATGAAAATGCCTCAAATCATGAATTAAGAAAGGCATTTTGCAAACTTTCCATTGAGTTGCATCCTGATACAACTTCTTTAGAAATAGACGATGCTAAAAGTAAATTTCAAGAAGTTTTGGAAGCTTATGAAAATTTGAATAACAGTAATTTGAGGGAAATGTATGATAACAAATTAAAGGAAAAATCTAGAAGTAAGCATAATACTAAAGTTTTAAATAATTTAATAATCGATTCAAATAATCAAAATTTAGTAGGTAACAGAAGACCTTTTTCAAATGGGGAATTGTTTTCGTTATTTCTTTTATTTATTATCATTTCTATTAGTTTGGTTTGTTCAATTTTTATTGCCTCTTTTACTGGAAAAGAATTAGATACAATACCTATCTGGTTAGTAAAATGATACTTTAAAAAAGTTTGTGAATCTCCCTAAAAAACCCATTAACCAACATTCACTGCAATCATTGGAATTGTGGCTAACTGATTTAGGTGCTGTAAAAGATGTTAATAATCCATCTAAATGGTACCTTTTACTTTCTAATTGGAATGCAACTATTATTTTTGAACAAGAAGATTTAAGTGTTATATGGGAAAGTGAAGGACAAGAAAGTAAAAGACTATTTTCCTACTGTATTAATAGAGAAGATGTGGAAAATGCAATACTGCAGGGACCTTAAATTTCTATCTAAAGATTATCTAAGATTTGCCTTATTATCCAGTAAGTTTTTTCTAATTGATCATCTGTTATACAGAGAGGCGGCAAGAGGTAAATAACATTTCCGAGGGGCCTAATGAATAAACCTTGCTCCATTGCAAGACTCTTTATTTCTTTCCCAATATTATTGAAATAACTTTTTTTGTTCCCATTATCTAAATCAAAAGCAGCAATTGTGCCGGATACCCTTAACTTTTTTATATAAGGTAAGTTTTTAAATTTAATTAAATGAGATAAATGTTTTTCTTCAAATGAGAGGTATTTTTGTGGTTCTTTTTCTAATAAATCAAGGCTAGCGTTTGCTGCAGCACAACCTAAAGGATTAGCAGTAAAACTATGTCCATGCCAAAAAGTTTTTCTTGGGGAATCATCAATAAAGGATTGAAAAATTTTTTCTTTACATAAAGTTATTCCCATCGGTAAAAATCCACCAGTTAAACCTTTTGAAATACTTATTAAATCAGGAATGATTTTTGCCTTTTGAAACGCAAAAAGGCTTCCACATCTTCCAAACCCAGTCAATACTTCATCGGCAATGAACAAAGAATTATTATTTTTTATAATTTCTGAAACTTTTTTTATAAACTGAGGCCTAACCATATTCATTCCCCCTGCTCCTTGAACAAGTGGCTCAAGGATTACTGCAACTGTAGGAGTTTTAAGTAGAGTTTCTAGTTTTTGGATCGCCTCATTTTCTTTATTTTCTACTTCTTCATCATTCATCCAAGTTGAAGGCCATGGTACTCTTCTAACTGGGAACATAAGATTATCGAAATTCTCATTAAAAATATTTCTTTCACCTAAAGCCATTGCCCCAAATGTATCACCATGATAAGCCCCATCAAAAGCTACTATTTGAGTTCTTGTCTCTCCTCTATTTTGCCATGATTGGAAGGCAATTTTTAAAGCGACTTCCACTGCAGTAGAACCATTATCAGAAAAGAATAATCTTTCTAGTTTTGTTAGTTCACTAATTCTTTCCGCTAATTTTTTTGCCTGTGGATGTAAGAAATCAGCAAATATAACTTGCTCAAGTTTTTTTGATTGATCGAAAATGGCATCCGCAATATATTCGTTACTATGACCATGAAGAGTTACCCACCAACTACTAATTGCATCTATTAGCTCTTTTTCAGGATCTTTAGTAAATAGGAGGGCATCTTTACCATGAGTTACTTCTATTTGCGGTTTGCTGTTATTGATTTGTGTAAAAGGTGGCCAAATATTTGGGTGCCATTCTTGATTTGGAGTTGTTGAATCCAAAGATTTCATTTAACTTATTTTTAAGTTTAATCGTGAGATCAACTTATTCTTGATGTCTAGTTCTTTCCATAGTATATCTAAATTATTTGAGTCCATTTTTTTGATGTAAGGAAATTCAGCAATTAAAGGAATACCACTAAAATCAACTAGAGTTTTTGGATTATCCAGGTGTTTTTCGCCATTGACTACTAAACCTAAAATCTTAATATTTCTTCGTTTTAAGGCCTCAATACTAAGCAGGGTATGGTTAAGAGTCCCAAGTGAGCTCTTACATACAAGTATTACAGGAAGATTCCATTGTTTTATTTGATCTATTTGCAAAAAATTGCGTGTTATTGGAACCATTAATCCACCTGCAGTTTCTATAATTAGTGAGTCTTGCACTTTTGGCAATCTCAACTTGTCAAAGTTAATAGTTTTTTGATCTATTTCAGCAGCCCAATGAGGAGAAAGAGGTTTTGTAAAGACATAAGCTTCTTTTATTATTTTCTCTTTACTTACTTTTGCAAGTTTTTCAACAGTTTGACTATCAGTTTGCGATTCAATACCACTTTGAATAGGCTTCCAATAAAAGGAATTTAATCCTTTAACGAAAAAAGAGCTTATTAATGTTTTCCCAATATCAGTATCAGTTCCACAAATTATAAATTTGAAAATATTATTTTTACTACTCATAATTTCTTTATGATTTGAATCTCAATTTGCCATGAAAGGTTCACTGTATTATTGTAATTCTTTGGCCAAAACTTTTGAATTTTCTTTAACTCTTTTACTGTTTTGTTTTTACAATTTGTTGATTGTGCTCCTACATTTTTAATGCTTCTAAAAAGCTTATATACATTTTCAAAATTTTCAAGATAATTAAACTGTTCTGAATAATGTATTTCAGTTGATTTGAAATTTTTTAATAATTCTTTAGAGCAAAGGAAATTAAGACCACTATATTCAATATCAATTTTTTTACAAGTATCTTTCCATTCAGGAAAACAATCTTTTGTTGGATATGAAATGATTAAAAAACCTCCAGGAGTCAATTTGCTAAACCAATTTTTGATTATCTTTTCTGGGTTGTTTAACCAATGTATGCAAAAGTTAGATGTGAATAGAGAACAGTTATTTATTTCGGGAGGTAAATCTTTATTCAAATCCCATAAAATTTTTTTTCTAGATAATTTATTCTCAAGAAGCATTTTCTTGCTGAAATCAATTCTGGATACTTTTTTGGAAGAAAAAATTTTTTCTATTTCATCTGCTAATAGTCCTGGCCCTGATCCAAGATCTATCCATTCACCTTTTTTTTGAGGATTTAATTCTTTGATAAATTGAACAATCTTTTTTGCAAAAAATTTCTGAATATTTGAATGCTCTAAATACCGATATGCAGCATCATTGAAATTATTTTTTATTTTCTCATTCCACTTTTTGCTATCCATTTCAATCATTAACTGTATTAAGTAAGATCTCGTATAAATTTAAATTATTCAAGCAATGACCTTGTTGAGCTAATTTAATTAAAATTGGCTTCCTATAAAGTGTTTCATTTAAGGAATCTAAAAAGTTATTATTTGATTCATTATCAAGAATCAAGTCATTTTCTGATTTTATAAAAATAATTTTGCAATCTTTTCTTAAAAATACTGGAAAATCTCTATTGATGTAAAGTTGTTTTAAATCACTTAAAAGAAGAGTTTTATTTAAACTCTCTAGACTTTTATAAAAGATATTTTTAAAACTATTATTGATATGATTTGGCATAAATGATCTATGTATAAATTCTTTCAACATATCCTTAGGTTCATCTTTTATGATTTTTGTTTCCATTCTTTTTAGAGACCTCAAAATAAAGTTTCTATTATTACTTAAAGGAAGAAAATTATTAAAAGAATTTATAAGAACAATATGAGTTGCTTCTTTTAAAATTTTTTTTTGCATTAAATGAAAACCAAATGAATGGCATAAAGTCATTCTGATTTCTTTTTTAGATTCGCTTTTAATCCATTTTGCTTGATAATTATTTGTCGAAAAATAGCCCCTTTCATTATCTTGCCAATGCCAATTATTATTTAAAAAATCAACTTTATAATCATTCCAGAAATATTTATTTAGTCCCCACCCATGTTGAGTAATGATTTGTTTCATTTAAACTCTTTTAATACTGCAATGAAATTCTTTAGTAGATTAAAATCTAAGTTTCTTCTTATTGTTATTCTGATTCTTGATTGCCCCACTGGAACAGTTGGAGGTCTTATGGCAATTGCTAAAAACCCATTTTCTTCGAGATATTTTTGTAGATAAATTGCTTTCTCTTCTTGTCCAACAATAATTGATAAAATGTGAGAATCTCCCTTAACTGGAAAAGTAAAATTTTTAATAATTTCATCTTTCCATACATTCGCAGAAGATAACAAATCATTACCCCATTCTTTATTTTCTAAAATTTTTTTTAAACCCGCTAGCGCCCCTGCAGCTAAAGATGGCGCAAGTGCGGTTGTATACCTAAATGCACCACTTGTTTGGATAAGATATTCTCCAATTTCTGAATTGGAAGCTATGAAAGCTCCACCGCTTCCAAATGCTTTTCCAAAAGTTCCAGTAATCATAGTTATATCTGAACGACAATTAAAACTTAAACCCTTCCCTTCAGGACCCAAGATCCCAATTGCATGAGCTTCGTCAACTAATAATTGAACACTATTTTCTTTGCAAATTTCCGTTATTTCTATGAGCGGAGCAATTGATCCCTCCATGCTATAAAGAGATTCAACAACAACTAAAATGGAATTTTTTGTAGGGTTAGATTTAATAATTTTATCTTCTAAATCTTTTAAATTATTGTGTGCAAATCGAACTAGTTTTGCTTGAGCAGCTTTTACTCCAACCAATAAAGAGTTATGGATCAATTTATCTGCTATTACGATACTATTTCTGTTTGCTAAAGCCTGGATAGCGGCTATATTTGCTTGAAATCCGCTTGGGAAAAGTAATACTTTCTCTTGATCAAGCCACTTGGCAAGTTCTGTTTCTAATAATTTATGTATTGGTCTTGAACCTGTAATAAACCTAGAGCTTCCTGAACCAATACCTTCTAACAAGCTTATTTCGTAAGCAGCTTTTATTAAATCCTTGTCCCTACTTAATCCAAAATAATCATTACTGCATAAGTCTATAAGTTTTTTATTTTGCGAATTTAAACTTAGAAGCTCGAAGGATTTTTTACCTAAAGAAAATGTTTTTAATTTACGGATTCTATTTTTTGGAATTTTTACTTTTTTCATTTTGGCAAAATAAAATATAGTGGATTTAATTAAAAAGATTTAGATTTACTATTAAAGTTTGCAAGGTATTGTTTGTTTATTAATATCTATATAGATCATATATTAAGAAGTTAACTCATCCTCTCTTCAATCACAATTATTGCTTAATTTAGAGGAATATTTCCCCTTTCCGCTAGATGATTTCCAATTAGAAGCAATACGAGCTATTAATAGCGGAAATTCTGTTGTTTTAACGGCACCAACAGGTTCGGGTAAAACATTGATAGGTGAATTTGCTATATATAGAGGCTTATCTCATGACAGCAGAGTTTTTTATACAACACCTTTAAAAGCCCTATCAAACCAAAAGTTTAGAGATTTTGCTAATAAATATGGTGAGAATAAAGTTGGTCTTTTAACTGGAGATATAAGCATAAATAGAGAAGCCCCAATCTTAGTCATGACGACTGAGATTTTTAGGAATATGCTTTATGGCGAATTTGATGATTTTGATGATCCCTTAGAAAATTTAGAATCTGTGATTCTTGATGAATGTCATTATATGAATGACCCCCAAAGAGGCACAGTTTGGGAAGAAACTATAATCCATTGCCCTACTAGAACTCAAATAATAGCTTTATCAGCAACAATAGCCAATGCAGATCAATTACAAAATTGGATAGAAAAAGTTCATGGGCCCACAGTACTAATTAATAGTGATAAGAGACCAGTACCACTTGATTTTATTTTTTGTAGTATTAAAGGCCTCCATCCACTTTTAAATAATAAGGGTAATGGAATCCATCCAAACTGTAAGATTTGGAGAGCTCCTAAAGGGCAGAAAATAAGAGGAAAAGTGGGCAGGATAATGCAACCAAAGTCTCCCTCAATTGGCTTTGTGATCTCGAAACTAGCTGAACGAAATATGTTGCCAGCTATTTATTTTATTTTTAGTAGAAGAGGTTGTGATAAGGCTATTGAGAATATAAAAGATTTAACTTTAGTAAGTTATTCAGAAGCAAGTATGATATCTCAAAAATTAGATGTTTATCTTAAAAATAATCAGGAAGCAATTAAAGATAAATCTCAATGCGAGGCATTAAAACGCGGTATAGCATCCCATCATGCTGGATTATTGCCTGCATGGAAAGAATTGGTTGAGGAATTATTTCAGCAAGGTTTAATAAAAGTTGTTTTTGCAACTGAAACTCTTGCTGCAGGAATAAATATGCCCGCAAGAACAACTGTTATTTCTTCTTTATCAAAAAGGACAGAAGATGGGCATAGATTATTATTTAGCAGTGAATTTTTGCAAATGTCAGGAAGAGCTGGAAGAAGAGGAAAAGATACCCAGGGATATGTTGTTACATTACAAACAAGATTCGAAGGTGCCAAAGAAGCAAGTGCACTGGCTATTAGCAAACCAAATTCATTAGAAAGTCAATTCACTCCTAGCTATGGAATGGTACTTAATCTTTTACAAAGTTATACTTTAGAAAAGTCTAAAGAATTAATTAAAAGAAGTTTTGGTAGTTTTTTATATTTAGGAGAATCCTCAGGAGAGAATATAATTCTTGAAAATTTAGATAAGGATTTAATTGAATTAAAAAAAATTACATCTAACGTTTCATGGAAAGATTTTGATGCATACGAAAAGTTAAAAAATCGTCTTAAAGAAGAGAGAAGACTCTTGAAAATTTTAGAAAAACAAGCAGCAGAAAAATTATCAGAAGAGATAACTAGTGCACTCCCATATATTAAAGATGGAAGCTTAATTTCAATCAAAGCTCCTCAAATTAAAAGAAAAATTGTTCCAGGATTAATTTGTAAGAAAATATATGAATCCCAAAAAATTAAGAGTTTATTGTGTTTGACAATTGATAATTTATTTATTCTTATAAAACCCTCATACATAGTAAGTATTTTTAATGATTTGGATCCAATTGATGTCTTAGGACTCGAAGTACCAAAGATGTATTTTTCTGGAGAGGTATTTAGGGGAGATGATATGTCGCAGTGTTATGCAGATCGAATTTTGGAAGTTTCTAAAAAAAATGATTTACAAACTCCACAATATGATTTGACCAAGGAAGTTTTGGCACAACAGCAACAAATTAATAATTTAGAAGAAAAAGTTAATGACCAACCCGCTCATAGATTTGGAGACTCCAAGAAATTAAAGAAATATAGAAAAAGAATTATTGATGTTGAACAAGAAATAAATATTAGAAAAAAACTTCTTGAGGATAAAGAAAATCATAACTGGAGAACTTTTACCGATTTGATTAAAATTTTGAATCATTTTGGTTGTTTAAATGATTTGGAATTGACAGAAGTTGGACAAACAGTTGGTGCAATAAGAAGTGAAAATGAATTATGGATTGGTCTTGTTTTACTTAGTGGTTATTTAGACGATTTAGATCCTCCTGAGTTAGCTGCAATTATTCAAGCTATATGTGTTGATGTAAGGAGGCCTAATCTTTGGTGTAATTTAAAGCCTTCTTTAAAGGTAAAAGATGTTTTTAATGAATTAGATGGTTTAAGAAAATTAGTCTCATTTCAACAAAATAAGTTTCATATTGAAATTCCTATCTATTTAGAAACGCAGTTGACTGGAATTATTACTGAATGGGCAAGGGGAAAAAAATGGAAAGATTTGGTTTTTAATACTTCATTAGACGAAGGTGATGTAGTGAGGATTATTAGAAGATCAATTGATGTCCTTTCTCAAGTGCAATACTGTATTGGTGTTAGTAATAAATTAAAAAGCAATGCAAAGCTTGCATTAAAAGCTATTAATCGTTTTCCTGTTTCTGAATCTAATGATCTTATAAAAGTCTCTGAAGATATTAATCCTGCAACAAAAAGAATTGACAATAATTCTTAAATTTTTTAATCAAATCATTGAATTGATATTCATTGCTTCATCAAATTCATCTTCGTTTAAATAACCCAATTTAAGTGTTGCCTCTTTTAAATTTAATGATTCTTTGAAGGCAAGGTTTGCAATTTCAGCTGCTTTTTCATAACCAACTTTTGGCACTATGGCTGTAACCAACATTAGTGAATTTTCTAAATTTAACTTCATTTTCTTTTGATTAGGTTCCATCCCATTAACTAATTTTATTCTGAAGTTTTCTATTGCATTTTTAAGTAATTTTAAACTTGTGAGAATATTAAATCCAATAAGAGGCTTATATTCATTCATCTGTAAAGTTCCGCTAGAATTTGCAATTGAAACTGCATATTCAAGACCCATTATCTGAGCGCAAACCATTGATAAGGCTTCGCATTGAGTTGGATTTACTTTACCTGGCATAATAGAACTTCCAGGTTCATTTTGAGGAATAATTAGTTCATATATTCCTGATCTTGGACCAGAAGATAGAATTTTTATATCATTTGAAATTTTAAATAATGCACCTGCTAATATTTTTATCTGACTCATTACTTGAGCTAGACGATCATGCGAGGCCATGATAGAAAAATTATTTTTTGATTTATAGAACATTAGATTAGTATCATCAGAAATAGATTTTATAGACTCTTCACAAAATCCTTTTGGACAATTAATCCCTGTACCAACTGCAGTTCCTCCCAGAGGTAAGAAATACAATTCATTCAGACTCATAATAATTGCATTCTCAGCATCTTTAAGTTGCTCTGACCATCCTGATATTTCTTGCCCAAAAGTAAGGGGGACTGCATCTTGAAAATGGGTTCTTCCTATCTTTACAAGGTCTTTCCATTCTTCACTTTTTTTATCAAGGATATTAGTAAGTTCTCTGATCGTTGGAACTAAATTTTTGATTATTTCATTAACAATAGATATTTGAATAGCAGCAGGAAAAGTGTCATTAGTTGACTGAGATTTATTTACATCATCATTCGGATGAATTGGTTGATGACTACCAAGCTCTGAATTAGTTTTTAAAGCTGCAATATTTGAAATTACCTCATTAACATTCATATTTGTTTGGGTGCCACTACCTGTTTGCCATACCTTTAAGGGAAACTGTGAATCATGAAGCCCATCAAGTATTTCCGTACATGCCTCTACAATTAAATCTTTTTTTCTTTTATCTATTAAACCTAAATTGAAATTCGCAATTGAAGCAGCTTTTTTTATGAGGGTGAGCGAATAAATTAACTCAATTGGAATTAATTCTTCTCCAATAGAAAAATTTATTATTGATCTTTGTGTTTGAGCACCCCACAAAGCTTCGATGGGAACCTCTATTGTTCCCATACTATCTTTTTCAATCCTAAAGTTTTTTGTCATTACTCCTCTGAAAACACTGGTTTAACTTAGATAAGGTTTTCAGTAATCCTAGATACCTAACTTCTCCCATATTA
>QCQW01000009.1 GCA_003212055.1 Prochlorococcus sp. AG-459-A02 | reverse complement strand
TATTAAGTTAATTAAATCTGAAGGACTTTTTTTTAATAAGTAAAACTAAAATAAATTATATTATTAATAGTTTCTAAAAAAATCGCTTCTAATCTTTGTATCTGAAATTTAATCTAAATCTTTAAATGTTTCTATATTCTTGTCATTTACCTAAAACCGGAGGCACTTCAATATTGTATTCAATTAGAGAATCAAACAAAGCAAATAAAATATTTCCTGTTGGTAATGCCTCTTTAAAAAGAAGAAATAAAGAATTCATTAATTTTTGTTTAATGGAGAATATATCAGAATTTGAATTAAATGAATTTTCACATGTTTCTGGGCACAGTAATGATTCAAAATTGTTGACTTTTCTAAAGTATAATCCAGATTCTTTTAAGACTTATTTGATTATTAGAGATCCTGTTTCATTGTTTTGGTCTCAATTCTATCAAAATAAAATCAATGGAAAAAAAGATGTTAATCCTGAAAGTTTTCTTTTGAAAAGAGGAGGAAATAACGCTTTTCAATTTTATAAAAAGAAATTCTCTTCTTTGCTACAAAATCCAAAAAATTTTGAAATTAATAATTTTTTAAAATTATTCAACTTTATTTTCGAAACGAAGAATATTTCAAATGTTTTAGGCAAGATTGATCCTTCTCTGGCAGAAATTTCAAAGCAAAAAAGGAGAGTTAGAAAAAATATGAAAAGATTTACACCAGATCCACTACAATCAGACAAAGTTTTTAATAAAGATTTACTTGATTTTTGTGCTATAGATAATAAATTTTATTTAGATTGCAAAAATGTAATTAATAATGATCTTTATACAAACAACTCATTTGACATTTCATTTTTGAAAAACTGTATTAAGACCTTGAAATCAAATTTTCCTAAAGATAAAGTAAGAGACTATTTTAAAGAAAATGTTCTAAAAAAATACATTCAATCAAAAAGTTCATCTTTTGATGCTATGACTATTAAACAATGGGATAATATTTTTGATGAATATGGAACTGACTTTAATGAATTTATGAATTAAAAAATTTTTTTTGGATAAACTTTTTTTAACTAATTATTTTGGAAATAATAAAAAATTAATTAGGTAACTTTTTTTGATGCAATATTTGTATAAGTTCCAAACCAATTTATAAACAATCGATTAGATAACTCATCAATACTTTTTGTATTTACTTTAATTTTTCTCTTAAGATTTTGAAGAATTAATAAATTTTCTTTAGCTAGCTCAAAAATACCTGATTCATCTTCAATAAAAAATGATTTATCGTCTTTTTTTACTCTATCTTTAAACTTAATGGATAAATATCTTTCTATCCAATCTAAAGATTCTCTTTTTTCTTCTAAGGCATTCTCTAATTTTTCTCCACATAGAATAATTTTAGGAGAATCAATAAATTCAAAATTTTGTAAAAATCTTCTATTTGCGACACTCACAATTCTCTTATCAAGTACTTTTGTTGCTGATTTGTAAATATTGGAACTTTTTAAAACAAAGAGATAAGTAAGAGTTATGCCATTAATTGATTCGTTTATATACTTTTTTGAATATTCATTAGTCTCTAAATTCATTATTTTAGCAATATCATCAATAACATCACCCCCTACTAAATTTTCCCTATTAAATTCTTTAAAATGTAATTTTGAAATAAGTTTATTATTTATATATTGCTCAAATTTTGTTTTATAATCTGGAATTAGTTGATCAAATTCAATAATTTTTGGTATTCCATAAACCCCAGGACCTTTAACTCTTTGTTGAAAACTTGAAGTCGCAATATCTATAGGATTTCTAATGTAAGAAATAACTTCTATTTCATGTTTTGGGAAAATATGATTTACAAAATTTACAATATATTTTGAATTAGAAAAGTCTTCACCTGAAAATAAAATATTCTCATTTTTCAATTCTTCTGCTGTTTTATAAACTAAATTCATATAGAAATTATCTTTCAAAAAAGGGAGGTTTTCATCAAAATCCATCTCATTCAATTCTTTTTGAGATTTTATATTGGAGAACAATTTTTTAAAACCCACTCCATGATTTGGCCCCAGTGCAGGAAAGTATTTTAATTTTTGTGATTTAAATCTATTACCGCAAAATGTTTCTTGTATAGATGATGAACCTGTCTTGTGCATTCCAATATGAATATAGCATTTTTTAACCATTTAACTAAAAGGAGAATTTCAGATTTTATTAGGTTATCTTATTTCATAGATATGAATATATCAATCTAAAATGAAATAAATTTATGATTTTTTATCTAAAGTATTTTTAGGAAAATAAAACTAATAACTTTACTTTTTCAAAAATATCTTTTTTGAAATTACCATTATTTATTTATATTATTAAATAAGAACATCCTAACGATGAAAAAGAATACAGTTTTAATTTATTTTTATTCAGATTATATAGAGAGTTTTTTGAATTTATATACCTCTATAAACGATTTAGGGATGCTTGATGCTAAAAATATTTATTCGGTTTTAGTTCATGGTAACTTGGACAAGTTTTCGGACAAATCATTAATAGACAAATTTAATAAAACAGTTTACTTGGATTGTTCTTCAGATTTATACGGATATTTCAAAGGAATAAAAAGTATAAATATAGAAGAATTTGATTATTTTATTCTCATGAATTCAAGCTGTATTGGACCTATTTTGCCTAATTATTATCCAAAAAATAAATGGGATCTAATTTTTACAAGGGATTTAAAAAAGTTTGGATTAATTTCTCCAGTAGTTGAACTTCCTCCCCTAGATGATATGTATGTTAAAAATCTTAAGTTTAAAAAACAACTAAATAATCTTAAAGTACTAATGACTATACCTTTTGCACACAGTTATTTTTTAGCTTTCAATAAAAAAGCAATTATTACGTTAATATCAAATAATGCTTTACCAATTAAAGATGTTAATAAAAACGATGCTGTTGGATTTTATGAAAGATTAATAACTGCAATAATTTTAAATAATAACTTCAAGATTAAATCGAACTTATACAGATTTAAAGAATTTTCCTTCGACATTCAATCTGTGAAAAATTTTTTAATGAAAATTTCAAAGACAAACAAATTTGATAATATTTTTATAGACCCAGAAATTCCTAATATCGGCAATTTTGGGAGTGATTTACATCCTTATGAAGTAGTATTTTTTAAGAATATTAGGTTTCCACATACTCATAGAGGGGTAAAACAGGCTGGAATTTCAGATAATAATATTAATTTCCTTGGAAATATTATAGGTTTATATAGGAATAGTATTTCATTAAATATCTCTCCACAAAATAATAATAGTTACAAAGATAAATTTTTTCCAAAAGAAAGATTTATGAATAAATCCTCTAAAATAAAAACAAAAATATTTAAGAAGTTTTCAAAATTATTTAATAAGCTATTAAAGAAAAAAAATTTTTGATCATATTAAAATTTATAATTTTAAATTCCTAGCGAGTTTATTGTTGAATTTATTAAATTATCACTATTAATACTTGCAGTCTTTTTTAATTTTCTAGTAATAAGAGATTTATCATACAAATTCTTATCAAGAATCTTGCTTAAATAATTATACGAATCATCACATATGTCATTTTCGTAATTAATCATTACTGAATTATATTCAGATGAAATTTTTTTATATACCTCTTCAAGTAGATCGTTTTGTTTGATGATGATTGAGGCTTGATCTAAAATCATTCCTTCAGGATGTTTAAGTTCATTCAATTTGTTTTTAACAATTTTGTTATATTCTGATTTTTCTTTTTCGGAAGACAAATGTGTTTGTAATCCCATGGAATTTATTAATCTAGATGATGCTTGTGCTAATTTATTAGTCCTGTCAAGAAAAACTAATGGTAATTTATTTTGCGTTTTAGACATAATAAATTCAATAGCCCAGATTGATAAATCTACATAGCTTGCTTTTTTTACAAAATCTTTTGGAGCACACAAGAATCCAATCCAGCCTATATAGTCAATCATTATTTTGTGTATATATATCGGTCCTTCAGCAGGGTGTAGGAAAGATCTGTTTATTATTTCTTGAAGAAGTTCAATTTTATGGTTTGGATAATTTTTAAACAAATATTGAAGTGGTGGAATAAAACTTTCCGTAGCTTTATAGTTTAGTTTACAAGCTTGTTCTAAATCTTGACATAAGACTGTAGAGCCTGTTCTTTGGGTAGTTAAGATTAAAAGAAAAGGAATGTTTTCTAAGTTTATATTGAATTCTAAGGAAGAGCTTATTGTCAAAAATTTTTTCTTAATTATTGAAAATTGCTTTTCAGTATGGATTAGTCTTCTCCAGAGCATTTTTTATATATCATTATGAGCTAATTATAAATAAAATTTCGTTTAAATTTAAATGAATATCTAATTTATAAAGAAAATTAATATGTATTAGCTTCAGAAGCTTATTAGAAACTAAATAAGAAAAAATCCATTAATATTTCCTTAGAATTTAAAGTGATTTTATAGATAAAAATTTATTATCTCAAAAATTGAAATTTAAAACTTATAATTTCTATTTTTTTTATTTTCTTAAATTGAATAAAATGTGTAAACTGTAGAGTATAATATTCAAGTAATTTTTATATTTATGAAAATTCTAAAAAAGAAAAACATCATAAATATTCTTGCTATATCTTTTTCTTTATTACTTGTAAATACTCCTTTAACTACTTTTGCGAAAAATAAGAATTATGATCAAGAATTTAATAGTCTTATTACAAACTATAGATATATTCTTGGAGCTGGGGATCTTATAAATATTGACGTTCTTAATATAGATAGCATGAATTATGAAGTCAAAATCTTACCAGATGGAACCATAAATCTACCAAGAATTGGAGCTGTCTATTTAGCGGGCAAAAACATAAACGAGGCAGTAGAAACTTTAAGATTAAGATATGAAAAGATTATTAATCAGCCCTTAATTTATTTAAATCTAAAAAATTCAAGACCCATAAGGATTAACATAATAGGAGAAGTTCAACGTCCTGGTATTTATAGTTTAACGCAATCAGAAACTACAGTTTTAAGCAATTCAGATGGAGGAGAAAAAGATTCGCTAAATTTTAGCGGTTGGCCTACTGTTATCGATGCAATTCAGAAATCCGGAGGAGTTACATCAAATAGTGATTTAAGAAAAATTATTCTAAAAAGACGTATAGATAATAAATCACCTAGAAAGGAACTTAACTTGAATTTTTGGGACCCATTAGTTCAAGGCAAGGAATTTATTAATCCTAGAATTTTCGATCAAGACGTAATACAAATCCTGAAGGTTGATAGTGTAGATGCTGAAAATCAATTAAAAATTTCAAAATCAAATTTTTCCCCAGCAACAATTAGTGTAATAGTTATTGGAGAAGTTAATTCTCCTGGTACAAAACAAGTAAGATCAAGTAGTCCTCTTTCTGAGGCTATTTTTTCTGCAGGTGGTATAACTCAAGATGCTAAAAAAACTAATTTAGCTTTATATAGACTCAATGATAATGGGACAATTGCACTTAAAAAACTTAAATACAGTCCAACTTTAAAAGCTGGGGAAAAAAATAATCCTACTCTTAAAGATAGAGATGTTCTGCTAGTTGGTAAAAATGCATGGGCAAAATTTAATTCAAATTTAGATAAAATTGTTGATCCTATTTCTCCACTTTTAAACGCTGCTTCATTGTATAGATTATTGGAAAAATAATATTTTTATATTTTAAAAATAAATTATCAACATTTTTTAGATTAGATAATGTTTAATGGTATTGCTATAATAAAGCAACATAAAAAATATGTTTTTAAAGGTTATTTTTGATGACTTTAAATAAAAATAGTTATTTTTATAGATATTTATTAAGAGTTAAAAGTGGATTGAAAATACAAATTAATGTCATCCGCTCTCTTATCTATCGAGAATTTATTACGAGGGCAAGTTTAGTAAAATTTGGATATTTTGGGATTTTGATAGAACCTTTAGGAATTATGTCTATTTTCTTAGCCATATTTACCTTAATAAGGAGACGCAATGTAGGAGGAAATCTAGATGTGCTTATATTTCTTATCTCTGGGATTGTAATTTATACATTATTTAATGCTATTGCTATAAGATCAATGAACTCTATGGATGCAAATAAGTCATTATTTTTCTATAGGCAAATACAACCTATTGATACTATTTTTTCTAGGACAATTGTTGAAGTTTTTATTTATACTTTAGTATTCATAATTCTTGTAAGTTTAGCCTTTATTTTCAAAGAGATTTTTTCAATAAGTGATTTTTCTTTAATAGTTATCAGTTTTATTTCATTATCTATATATTCAATGGGTATAGGAATTTTCTTAATGATCGCTACCTTTAGATATGAATGGGTAAAAAGTGTAGTTCAATTTCTACAAAGACCTCTATGGTTCTTATCTGGCGTTTTCTTTTCATTAAATGATATTCCCCAAACTATAAGGCCTTATATTAGTTGGAATCCAATCATTCAATCTATCGAATTAACAAGACATGCTTTTTCAAATTCATATCCTTTAAACGATGCAGTTTCACTACCTTATCTCATTAAAGTCTCTCTTGGTGTTCTAACTATAAGTCTATGGCTTTACAATAAGAATTCGAGGATTTTAAAAACAAAATGATAAAAGTAGTTAATTTATCAAAAACCTATGTTGCTAAAGGTAAGTCTAGAACGATATTTAAAAATATAAACTTCACAATAAATAAGGGTGAATCTGTTGCATTGCTTGGAAGGAACGGAGCCGGGAAATCAACTTTATTAAATATTATTGGAGGAGTTGATCAACCTGACTCGGGTGAAGTTGTGAGAAATTGCTCTGTAAGTTGGCCTTTAGGACTTGTTGGAGGTTTTCAAGGAAGTTTATCTGCAAGAGAGAATGTAATGTTTGTAAGTAAATTAATGTATGGTAATAAATCTTTCTTAATTAAAAAAACTATTGATTTTGTAGAGAGTTTTGCCGAGATAGGAAATTATTTTGACTTGCCTTTTAAGACATATTCAAGCGGTATGAGATTAAGAGTAACTTTTGGATTATCCATGGCTTTTTCGTTTGACTTTTATCTGATTGATGAAATAACAAGTGTTGGAGACCAAAAATTTAGGCAAAAATGTAATGAATTTTTGGTTAATAAAGTTGCGCAGTCTTCATTTATTATGGTTAATCATAATTTAAACGCTCTTAAAGACTATTGCGATAAGGCTATAGTTTTGCACAACGGTAATGCGTTAATGTATAATTCACTATCAGAAGCAATAAAAATGCATAAATACCTGTTATTTGAATAATGAGAGGAACATTTGGATTAGGGAGAATATTTAAGAAAGGGTTAGCCAAAGATCAAAAGAACGAAAAAAATTATAAGCAGAAAAATAATTATTTAAATATTCCAGAAATTTTAGAATTGCAAAAAGAAAAAGATAAATTAGATGATGAGGAAAATAAAATTAATGATGAAATTGATGTTGTTGAAAATAATAATTTAAAATTAAAAAATGAAATTAATGATTTTGAAACATCAAAAAGGCAAATCAAAATATCCGCTTTGATAAATGACCAAAAAGATTTAAGAAGTGAGCTTAAAGATGAATTAAACAAAGAAGATAATACAAAGAATGATAAAAATATTAATAAGATAAAAAATAAAATTGAAACCCTTCAGAAACAAATAAGAATTAATTCAAAGCAAAAAGAAAAGTTTATAAGAAATATTGTTGATAGCAAAGAATCCATAGAAATAAATAATTCAAAAGTAGAGATTCTTAATGAGAAAATTAAGGCAATAAAACTAAAAATTGCTACTGTTGAAAAAAAAATATCAGATGAAATTGAGATACAAGATATTAAGAATTCGAAAATCAGAAGGCGAAAGGTAATCTTATCTCTTCTGATACCAATTGGTTTTTTTGGGATGTATTTTTATGGGATTGGAAGAAATAGGTTTCAAGTTAGTTCAGATGTTGTAGTGAGGAAGTCAGGTAGTTCTACTCAAAGTGGTTCAAGTATTTCTACATTTTTGGGTTTAGGAAATCAGGGTTCATTAGAAGATGCTAGATTTTTAAAGATTTATTTGGAATCTCCTCAATTATTGGATGAATTAAATAATGTTTTTGACTTTAGAAGAAGATATGAAAAAAGAAATCCAGATATTTTTAGTGGCCTAAAAAAGAATGCAACAAAAGATGATACTTATGATTTTTTTAAAAAACAAATTCAAATTATTTTAGATGAAGTTTCTGGTTCAATTAATATTATTACATTTGCTTTTGATTCAAAAACATCCTTAGAATTTAATAACTTCTTAATAGCTAAATCTGAAGAATTTGTAAACAAACTCAATCAAAACATATATCTTAGGCAAATAGATTTTGTTGAAGATCAAGTGGATAAAAATCGGGAAAGATTATCATCAGATTTAGATAATTTAAAAAAATTCCAAAGGAATAATTTGAGTTTGAATCTTAATCAAGAACTTATTGCATCTTCTGGTTTGATCTCATCTTTAGAAAATAAATTAATTGATTTAAAATTGGGTCTTGCAGTATTAAAAAGACAATTTATTGATCAGGCTGCTCCTGAAATTTTATATCAAGAGAGTAGGATAGATGAATTGAAAAAACAAATTAAAGAAGAGAGAAATTTGCTTGTTAGTCCATCAGGTAAAAATATCGGAGAAAAGGCCTCAAATTTATCTCGTTTAGAGGCTAATTACCAATTTAGTAATGATCTATATAAGAGTTCATTAACCGCCTCTGAAAAAACAAAATTGGATAGTAAACAACAGCAAAGATTTATGGCAAAATTAAGCGAGCCATTTTTGCCGGAAAATCAATGGTACTACTGGAGGCATAAAGGCTTTTTAACCTCAGTTGGTATATTACTTGTAAGTTATTTTCTATTGAAATTTTTTATGGGGATTGCTGATTCACATAATTATTAATGCATTTCAATAAAAAAATTTTAAATTTTTTAAAAAAAATATTTTCTGTTTACACTAAATATGATTGGGAGTGGACAGTTGATAATCCGGAAAGTAAAAAAACTAAAACTAATTGGAAATCTTTAAATGATGAATACATTAACGTAAATATTGATGTAGATAAAGTTTGGTTGAGATTAAATAAAAAATTACCAATGAGATGGTATGTTCTTTGTATTTTTCACTTGGGATTTAATAGATTTTCATACAGTAGTTTAAAAAATGGGAAATATGGTTTCAATCAGGGACGTTTGGTAAGCTCAGGAAAAAAAAGATTTAGAGTTGTAAAAATAACTAATGGAAATTATCCAATACTATGTCTTTCCAATTTGCAAGATGATATTCAAATTAAAGAATTGAATATTTATCCTATACCTGCTTTTTTTGCCTGGATAAAAATAAGAAATAGATTAAAAAATTTTAAGAAAGAATTTAATATTAACTTCAAAAATAAAGCATCCATGTGGAGAGTTTATAATAAAGCTTTAGCAACAACACAATCAAAAGTTAAAGTAGCTAGCTATTCATCTTGGATAAAAAAAATTGAACAAAACTACTTAATTGCTAATCAAAAATTTGATAAAATTTATTCAAATAATTTTTCACTTCAGAAGATAGGATCTTTTGATTATGTTAATGATTTGGATTGGATTATTCCGTTTAAGGAAAAAGATTTAATCCCAAATTGGGCTTATTATTATTACTATAAATTTATTAAAAAAAGAAAAGATTGCTTGATTTTATATGCCGACGAAGATTGTATCGATTCGTTTGGGAAAAGATATAATCCTAATTTTAAAACTGAATGGAATAGAGAATTATTTTTAACCAATCCAAACTTTGGAAATGCCTGGGTTATTTCATCAAAAGTATGGAATAAAGCCTTGTCGCTATCTGAAAAAAGTAATAAAATGCAGGATTTTAATGTAGTTTTACTCAATTGTATTTATTTATGTGAAATAAATAAAAATAATTACATTTATCATCTACCTCTTATTTGTTATCATTCGCGAAACTCTTTTTTAAATGAATCTACAAAATTTCCCATTGAAGATTATTCCCTTTTTCTAAAAAATTTTATTTCATATAAATGGAAAACTTTAGGAGAAATTAATGATGTAAGAATTAATAAACTAAAAACGGGTTATAAACTTTTTTGGTCTGTTCCAAAAGCTTCTCTTCTTTCAATTATTATTCCAACAAAAGATAAATTATCTTTATTAAAAAAATGTATAGACTCAATTTTTAGTAAAAATTGTGGTGTTGATTTTGAAATTTTAATTTTGGATAATAAAAGCGAAAATCCAAATACTTTAAAATATTATGAATTATTGAAGGATGAATTTAAAAAAACTATAAATATCCATAAATATAATAATGCTTTTAATTACTCGAAAATAAACAATTATGCATTTCAATTTGCCAAAGGAGAAGTAATATTATTTTTAAATAATGATGTTGAGTTCATTTCTGAAAACTGGGGCTTAGAACTATATTCAAATGCAATTAGGCCAGATATTGGATGTGTAGGTTCAAAACTTGTTTATCCAAATCAAACGATTCAACATGCAGGAATTGTGCTTGGTGTACATGGGACTGCCGGCCATGCCCATAAATATTTCCGATCAGGCAAAAATGGTTATCAAAATAGAATCTCTTTATGTCATGAAGTTAGTGCCGTAACAGGTGCTTGCATGGCGATATCAAAAAATAAATTTAATAAAATAGGTATGTTTGATGATATCCACCTTAAAGTAAATTTTAATGATGTTGATTTGTGTTTAAGAGCCATGAAGTTTGGGTTTAGAAATTTATATCTTCCAGAGGTATTAGCAATTCATCATGAATCAGCAACAAGAAGCGTAACAAAAGGATATCAATCTTTAAGTAACGAATATGAGAAAATGATATTAAGAAAAAGGTGGAAAAAAATTATAGAAAATGATCCTCTTTATAGTCCTTATTTAACTTTACTAAATGAAGATTTTTCACTTAGCTATAGAAAGAAAAAAATTTCATTATAAATATATTTTCTATTATTTTATTAGGATATTAAAATAACATTTTTAAATTTCAGATTTCTTTTTATTTAAATTATTTAATTAATAAACTTTACAAATCAAATAACTATATAAGTGAAAATATAAAATAATTACTAAGTATTTTTTTTAAAGTGTGATTAAAAAACTTAAGGAATTTTTTGGTCATTCATATTTATCGAGACTAAAGTTCACAAAAAATACTAGATCTACTGGTTATGTTGAGTTGATTTCTCCAAATCTTATAAGCGGCTGGGTTCTAGATCATAAAACAAAATTCGTCGAGGTTAGGTTAATCGATGACAATCAAATTTTGGCTTCTGCTCCAATTGATATCTTCAGAGAAGATGTTAACTCCAAGTTTAAATATAAAAATGCCACTGGATTTAATTTAAAGTTAAATTCAAATTTTAAAAAAGAAAAAATTTTAAATCCAAAGTTAATAGCAATTAATGCAAGCGCTAAGAGAGTTTATGAACTTAAATTTACATATAAAAATGAAAGATTCCATGATCAATTAAAAGAACTTTTAAATAGTCAATTTTTATCTTGTAAAGGAAAAATTCATAGAATTGCAGATAATGGTCAATTAATTGGATGGGCTTTTAATGAAGGGAATAATAAAGAAATAACAATTTGGATGCATTCAAAATCTAATCAACCTATTGAAATCAAATGTAACTTAAGTTTATATAAGCTACCAATTAGTGATTTTAATCAAGATTATTACGAGCTCCCAATAAATTGTGGAATTAACTTTAATATCAACAACTACAAAAATATAGATAGAGGAAAGGAATTAACCTTTACTTTTGATGAAAATGGTAAATATCCTCTTGATAGTAATAGAAAAATAATCATCCCAATTCATTTTGATAGTTCGAAGTCAGTTTGTATCTCAAGTGCTTGTGAAAATCTTTTTAAATTTATAAATTCATTAGAAGATAATTCAAAAAAATATGATGAAAAGAAATGGTTCCCTTGGCGTGTCTTTTCTCTTTTAACTGGCTCTAGAAATATTAAAAATTATTCCGAAGATTATTTTAGAATGTACGAGAAGAAATTTCATAATTTAGGAACAAACACTTTAGAGTGTTTTAATAAATTAGATTCTGGAATTCTTAGAGAAGAAATTATTGATTATTTTGATTTTAATTATTATGGTTCTTATGAAGATCTTATAAATCTTGATGAAGAGAGTTTGATAAATCATTACATAAAATATGCTGATAAGGAGTATCATAGAAATCCAAATCCTATTTTTGATACTTCTGAATTTTTAAATTTATATCCATGGATATCTAATATAAAAGCTAATCCTTTGTTTTTATTTATTAAATGGCCAGAACAATTTCCTAAATTCAGAAATCATATATTAAAAAGATATAAAATAATTTCAAACGAACCTTTTTCAAGGGAAAAATTTTCCTGGGCATTACATAATTACTCAAACACAGAAAATACTAATTTTATTAATTACAAAAGAATTCTCTATTTAGTAAATAAATTTACCTCAAAAGAAAGGCTAATTAAAGCAAATCCTAATAGTTTAAATATACATTTCGTAATTCCAGATTTTTCTAAGGGTGGTGGTGGACATATGACAATCTTTAGGTTGATAAAAAATCTCGAAAACTTAGGCCATAATATAACAATTTGGATAAAGGACTATAATTTTACTAATCATCCAGAGGGACCATCAGTCGATATTAAAAAATATTTCCAGAATATAAATGCAAATGTATTTGAATTAAATACACATTTTGCATTTGTTTCTGGAGATGCAATAGTTGCTACAAGTTGGGATACCGTTGAGGTAGTGAAAAGTCATAAAAGTTTCATTGAAAAATTCTATTTAGTTCAAGATTATGAGCCTCTATTTTATCCTAGAGGTTCAAATTCCCTTAAGAGCGAAGATACATATAAAGAGGACTTAAAAACAATTTGTGCGAGTGTTTGGCTTGACAAGACTATGCGAGAAGAATTTAATAAAAAATCTTGTTATTTTGAGCTTTCATATAACAAAGAGATTTTTAATAATAATTTTAAGAAAATTGATAATACTAATTTGAAAAATAAAGACATAATACGAATTGCATTTTATGGAAGAATTTTTACTGAAAGAAGAGCTGTAGAACTTGCTTTAGAGGGGATGGAAGAATTAGTCCAAAAAAACTATAATATTTGCCTCGAATTATTTGGTGTTGAAAAAAATATAATTAAAATTCCCGAAAGTATCGAGGGAATTGATAATGGAATTCTAAGTCCTCATGAATTAGCTAATCTTTACAGTGTTTGTGATATTGGAATTGCTTTATCAGCTACTAATTACTCTTTGGTACCTCCAGAAATGATGGCTAGTTGTTTGCCTGTTTTAGAACTCTCAACAGAAAGTAATAAGTTAATCTATCCGAAAAATGTTGTTAAGTTTGCAGAAGCAAGTCCTAAAGGCATTTCAAATGCTATTAACGAATTGATAGAGAATGATAATGAAAGAAATTTAATTATAAAGAATGCATATGATTGGGTTTCTAATTCTTCATGGGAAAAGGGTTTCAAAAAGGTTGAGTCCTTTATAAGAAGTGAGGTCCAAGAATCTATAAAAAATATAAATATAAGTAAATCAATGTATGAAAGATATAAAAAAAATTATTATGAAGAAATAAAGATTACTAGAAATGAAAATTGTTTAGTTACAGTTGTTGTGCCTACATTTAATGGAGGTAATCTTTTAAAAGAGTGTATAGATAAACTAAATATTCAGAAAGTTGATTTTGACTTTGAAATATTAATAATTGATAGCAGCTCCACAGATAATAGTATTGAAATGATTGAGAATAATAATAATATTTCAATCTATAAGATTAAGCAGTCTGATTTCCAACATGGGAAAACAAGAAATTTGGCAGTTGCATTATCTAAAGGAGAATTTGTAGCATTCTTGACTCAAGATGCAATACCAGCAAATGAAAGTTGGCTTACAAATATTGTTAATCCAATGATTCAGGATCTAGATGTTTGCGCTGTTTTTGGTAGACATGCAGCTCATAAAAAACATACTAGATTATCAAAAGAATCTATGGATTCTTTTTTTAATCTGTTTAATAAATCATCAAAATATAGAATTGACAATAATTTAAAGAAATATTTTTCAGAACATCCAAGTTACAGGCAACATTTGCATTATTATTCCGATAATAATTCTTGTCTGAGAAAGTCTACATGGGAAAAATTTCCTTATCAAGATGTTGATTATGGAGAAGACCAGCTTTGGGCTGATTGGATCATAAGATCAAATAAAAGCAAGGCATATGCTAACGACGCAATTGTCAATCATAGTCATGAGTATGACGCAAAACAAGAATTTGAAAGGTCATATACTGAGGCTAACTACTTTTTTAAATATTTTGGTTACGATTTATCCCAGAGTAGACTTGAGATTGAAAAGGGATTACAGGCTGAGGCTCAAAATTTCTTAAAAAAATGGAAACTAATTTATAAACAAGATAAAGATATAGATAAAAATCTTCAATTAGATTTGATTAGAGCTAAACGAGAAGGCTATAAATTAGGGGTAGAGGATGCAATCGATGAAATTATCATGACTAAGTAATAATTTAATAGAGACCCAATAAAAAATATAAAAATCTTATGTGGACAAAATATTAATTTAAAAAATTTAGATTTTGTTAAGACAATTGATCAATAAATAGTTAAATAAAAGACATTCTGATATTTGATTTTTGCAAGTTTATTTTTTTTAGGTTATAAATTTTGAAAACCATTTTTTATTGTCTAAATACCAATTAACGGTATCTCTAATTCCCTCGTTGAAACTAAATCTTGGAGTCCAATTTAACATTTTTTTAATTTTATTAGCTTCAATAGAATATCTGAAATCGTGACCTTTCCTATCTTTAACATAAGTAATTAATCTTTTATATGAATCATCTCTTGGTTGGATTTCATCAAGGAAATTACAAATCAGTTCTACAATCTCATTATTTGTTTTTTCTTCATTCCCTCCAATACAGTATTTTTCTCCAATTTCTCCATCGATTAAAACTTTTATAAGTGCGTCAGCATGATCTTCAACATATAACCAATCGCGTATGTTTTTACCATTGCCATATATCGGGATATTTTTATTGTTCAAGGCATTAATGATTGTTTTAGGGATAAGTTTTTCGGGATATTGCCATGGTCCATAATTATTACTGCAATTAGTAATTAATATAGGGAGTCCAAATGTATGTTGCCATGCACTAACTAGGTGATCGCTTGATGCTTTGCTTGCAGAGTATGGACTTCTTGGATCGTATGGTGTATTTTCATTGAATTTCCCCTCTGAACCGAGTGTACCAAAAACTTCGTCAGTACTTATATGAAGTAATTTGAAATTACTTTTCCTCTCGTATGAGAGGTGCTCGTAATGTTCTCTTGCAGCTTCTAAAAGGTTAAAAGTGCCTACGATATTACTGTTAATAAACTCTTTAGGACCTGTTATAGATCTATCCACATGACTCTCTGCAGCTAAGTGCATTACGAAATCTGGATTGGCTTTTTTAAAAGCAGATTCTATTTCAGATTTGTTACTGAGATTAACTTTCAATAAATTATGTCTCTCATTACTTTCTGAGGGGAGATCTAGTAAAGATTGATTTATTGAAGTAAGGTCACTAGCATAACCCATTTTATCAATATTAAAAATAATAGAATCAGATTCCTTTAAAAGTTTACGGATAACTGCTCCGCCAATAAATCCTGCTCCTCCAGTTACTAAAATTTTTGGATTTTGAAAACGATTTTGAAAAATATCCATAGTATTTATAATAATCAAAGATGGTTTGTTTTTTTATATTCACATAAAATTTCTTTTAAACTCTTTCTCCAGTGTGTAGGTGTTTTTTTTAACAATTTAGATGTATTAAAAGTATTTAATACAGAATATTTAGGCCTTTGAGCAGGGGTTGGATAATCTGATGTGGTTATTGGATTTACAATGGCAATTTTGTCAATAATTTTCAATTCTTTAGCTATTTCTCCGACTGCAACGGCAAGATCAAACCAACTTGCCACCCCTGCGTCACTCCAGTGAAGAATAAAAGGTAACTTGTCTTTTTTCTTCAACTCGATAATTTTCCAACAAGCTTTAGCAATTTCATGAGCACTGGTGGGTGATCCAATTTGATCAGAAACCACATTTATTTCTTCTCTCTCATTATGAAGTTTGAGCATAGTAAGAATAAAATTTTTTCCTCTTGGACTGATTACCCAACTTGTCCTGAGGATAGTAGCATTTTCTATACTATTAAGATTATTTTCGATGAATTCTTCTCCTAATGCCTTTGATCTCCCATACTGACCTAATGGATTTCTTTTTTGATTTTCCTCATAAGGGAAACTTTGTTTTCCATCAAAAACAAAATCCGTGCTTATGTGTAAAAGGTTGCTGTTTTTTTCATTAATGATTTCAGTAAATGCTTTAGGGGCATAGCCATTAATTTGATTTGAAAGCCTAATATCTTTCTCTGCATCATCAACAGCGGTATAAGCACCGCAATTTATAATCCAATCAGGATTAATTTTTAAGACTATTTCTTTGCATGAATCATAATTTGATAAATCTAGTTGATTCCTATCTGGACTTATAATTTCAATGTCAATAGGCTTTAACTTTATAATCTCATGCCCTATCTGACCAGTAGAACCAGTTAATAAAATCTTCATTATGTTGGATTAATTAAAAATTTCGGCATTTTTTAAAAAAGGTGCAATTGCATCCTTTTCTGATAATCTGGGTTCAGAAAAATTTATATCTTTTAAAGGCCAGTTAATATTAATATTTTTATCATCCCACCTTATAGATTTATCATGATCTTTACTCCATAATTCACTCGCTTTGTAAAGCAGTTCTGAATTATCTTCTAAAGCTAAAAAACCATGAGCAAATCCTACAGGTATCCAGATCATTAGTTTGTTTACATTATCTAATACTATGCTCGCCCACTCACCGAAAGTTGGGGAACTTTTTCTTAAATCTACTGCCACATCAAATACTGAGCCCGAAACGCATCTTACAAGTTTACCTTGAGGTTTAGGTTGAGTTTGATAATGCAGGCCTCTTAGTACGCCTGTATTTGAAGAAGAATGATTATCCTGTAAAAATGTTACTTCTTCACCAACAGCTTTGTTGAATAACTTTTGATTCCAACTCTCATAGAAAAAACCTCTATTATCTTCTATTATTCTTGGTTTGATAACACAAACTCCATTAAGGACGTTCCCCTTATTTGAATGTAAACTTTTGGTATCCATATATTTAAATTTTACAATCTAGAGATCCTAAAGAATTATTTCTTTCATTTAGAATGTTTTGTAGATATACCCCATAACCACTCTTAGTGAGTTTAGAAGAAAGTAAATAAAGTTGTTCATCATTAATAAAACCCATTCGCCAAGCAACTTCTTCTGGGCATCCAATTTTTAAACCTTGTCTTTTCTCTAATGATCGTATGTAAGATGAGGCTTCGTGGAGTGAATCGGTTGTACCTGTATCTAACCATGTCATACCTCTATTCATTTTTTCAACAATTAATTTTCCTTCTTTCATATACATTTTGTTTAAATCTGTTATTTCTAATTCACCCCTTTTAGAAGGTTTAATTTTTTTTGCCTTTTCAACAACTGAATTATCGTAGAAATATAAGCCCGTTATAGCATATTTACTTTTTGGTTCCTTAGGCTTTTCCTCAATATTATAAGCCAAACCATTTGCATCAAATTCTACAACTCCATATCTTTCGGGATCAACAACTGAATAAGCAAATATTGAAGCCCCTTCATTCAATTGATAGTTTTTTTGTAGTCTATTAACAAAAAAATCTCCATGAAATAAGTTGTCTCCAAGTATTAATGTTACGCTTGAATTCTCAATAAAATCTTCAGCAATAAGAAAAGCTTGCGCAATTCCCTCTGGGTTTAATTGGATTTTGTAATTTATATTTATTCCAAATTGAGAACCATTTCCCAGTAATGATTTGAAGGAATCATTATCATGAGGAGTTGTAATTATTAATATATCTTTAATCCCGGCAAGCATAAGAGTTGATAAAGGATAATAAATCATTGGTTTATCATATACTGGAATTAATTGCTTACTTGTCGCTTTTGTAATTGGATAAAGTCTGCTCCCATTACCCCCGGCTAATATAATTCCTTTTCTTTTTATCATTATGAGGATCTAGATTTCAGTAATTTAAGTCATAAAATGTTACTTTAAAGCATCGATTATTTGATTTGCAATAAAATTAAAAGTTATAATTTTTACATGTAGAGACTTAGATAGAAATAAGGTGCTTTTGAAAAGTTTCTTTTTAATGAATTCAAGAACTAAAAATATTATTAGTCAATTTAAATTAGATAATACATTTGTCTATTCATGGGGAATGAAAAAATCAGGGGAATCCCTTCGTAATAAATTTAAAAATAAAAAAAAAATAGTTTTTATCGAAGATGGATTCATTCATTCATTTGGAATTAAAAAGAAAAAAATTCCTTTAAGTATTTGTCATGATAAAAATGGAATTTACTATGACTGTAGTAGTAAAAGTGATTTACATAATTTATCTAGAGAAAAATTAAGTAAAAAAGAGACTTCCAGGGCAAAAAATATTATCAAATTATGGAAACAATATTCGATTTCCAAATATAATTTCCAAAATTTAATTAAGCCTCCCCCATCTCCTTACATATTATTAATAGATCAAACTTCTGGAGATCTCTCCATAGATTACGGAGACGCTAATAACAATTCATTTGAGCAGATGTTTAAATTTGCAATCAATAATTGGCCTGATCATAAGATTGTTATCAAGACTCATCCTGATGTAATTAACTACAAAAAAAAAGGTTGCATTGATTCATCTAAATATAAAAAAAAGAATATTTTGGTTATTGGGGATGTTGGCCAAATAAATAAATTGATAGAGGTGAGTTCAGCAGTATGTGTAGTTACTAGCCAAGTTGGATTTGAAGCTTTAATTTATGGAAAGGATGTTCATGTCTTTGGTAGACCATTTTATTCAGGGTTAGGATTAACTATTGACCACAATATAAATAAAGCAAAGGTAATTAAAAATATTACACTTGAGCAGCTTGTGTTTTCTTCATTAGTAAAATATCAAATTTGTTTTGATCCAAGAACTCAAAAAAAATGTGAAATTGAAGAAATAATGCAATATGTTCATCATTCTAGAGAAGCTTCTAAATTCTTCCCTAAAGATTTGGAAGCCATAAATCTTACTCCTTGGAAAGCTAGACAAATTAATCGTTTTGTTTATCCGGTTACTGGCAAAAGAATGAAATTCTTTAAAAGATTCAAAAGTAAAATGAAAAATATTATTGTTTGGGGCAAAAATACAAGAATTGAAAAATATATTTCTAAAGTAGGTGATTTTATTTCAGTAGAAGATGGTTTTATAAGATCTGTCGGTCTTGGTGGTGACCTATATCCTCCATTTAGCCTTTTATTTGATAAGAAAGGCATACATTATGATGCCAGTCGGGTAAGTGATCTAGAAGATCAACTTCAAAATAGTGATGTAAACTATAATGAAAAAATGAGAGCAAGAAATGTTCTAGATTTAATAATTAAATTTAAAATTAGTAAGTATAACCTTAGATTAAGTGAAAAAATTAAGTTGCCGAAAAATGCTATCAATAAAGAGATAATTGGCGTCCTTGGCCAAGTGGAAAGTGATAATTCTATTATTTTTGGTGTTCCTGATAATACTATTCAAAGAACAAATTTTGCATTAGTTGAGCAGGTTAGGAAAGATTACCCAGATGCCTATATCATTTATAAACCACACCCTGATACTGAGTCTGGTCTAAGAGTAAAAGGGGAAAAAGAAGATTCTATTATTATTAACGCTGATCTTATCGCTCATAAAACTTCACTTGAAGATCTATTCAATAAAGTGGATAAGATAGCAGTTTTTACTTCCCTAGGTGGATTTGAAGCATTAATAAGAGGAATATCTGTAATTACCTATGGCTTCCCCTTTTATGCAGGCTGGGGGCTAACCCAAGACTATTTAGAACAACATGAATGGGCAAAAAGAAGAACTCGTAAACTGACGATAGAAGAATTAACTTTTATTAGCTTAATTAAATATCCTTTCTATTCAAGCATTAAGTTTAATTGCCTTACTGAGATAGAGAATATTTTTGAAGAAATACTTGAAAGTAATGGGGAAAGAAATTTAGAACAAATTGTATTTAAGTATTGGGGTATTTTAAAAGACTACTTTTCAAGAATGAGTAAATAAATGATTTCCAAAGATATGATGCCACTTTTTACAAATAAAGTATTAATTGAGGGAAATTGTTTATTTCTAATTGGTCCAATTGGAACATTTTTCGCCAGATTATCAAATTACTTGGAGGATAATAATGTTAGAACTTATAAAATATCTTTTCCTTTATATGAGTATGGTTTTACTCAATCAAAAATAATAAGGTATGAACAAGATATAAATGGTTTTAAAAATTTCCTAAGAGAAACTATTTTTAATTATGAAATAAAGCATATTTTCATGTATGGTAATGTACTTATCCCTCATAAGAAAGCTTTGGATTTAGTGAGAGAACTTAAATTAGAAGGCAAATATATCAAAACACATATTTTTGAACTGGGTTATTTAAGACCTAACTTTGTTACCCTCGAAGATAAAGGGATTAACTACAATAGTAGTCTTATTAAAAGTAGGGAATTCTATCTAAAACAAGAACCATATTCAGTCTTACCCTTACCAAAAAAACATGCACGTTTGAGGATAAGAAAAATATGGAAAGGAATTACATTTATTAACCATAGTTTTAAAAATTACAAAATCGTTGAAAAAGAACATAAATTGCAGCCTAAGCCAATATATATTTGGTATCAAATAAAAGGTTTCTTTTTAAAATACTTTTATTTTTTTACTGAATACAAATTAAAAAATTATTTTTTGCGTAAAAAGTTTTTTTTAGTGATTTTGCAAGTTTCCACTGATAGTCAATTAACAGAGGGATCTAATTTTAAAGATAATAAAAAATTTATCTATAAAGTAATAAAAGATTTTGCTGAAGCAAACCGAAATGATCTTCATCTTGTCTTTAAACATCATCCTAGAGATAGAGGATATACAAATTATCATGATCAAATAGAAAAAATTTCAAAAGAATTTGGTGTTTTTAATAATGTATTTTATATTCATGACTATTACTTATCTAAGTTATTCAAAAATCCAAAATGTAAGGGCACAGTTCTCATAAATAGTACGGTTGGATATCAATCTCTTTACCATTCCATCCCTGTCAAATCATTTGGTATTACACCGTATAATATAAAAGGCCTTTCACACCAAGAAGATTTAGTTTCATTTTTTAAGAATCCATCCCCCGTTGAAAATTTGTTATTCAACAAATTTTACAAGTACGTATTGGAGAATTCACAAATAAATGGGAATTTTGATGGATTTTTCCCATTTAGGAACGTTTTTATAACTAAAAAGTGAAAAGATTCATTTTAAAGAAATCTTTAACTATTCTTTTAAGAATAAATATTTTTATTTTTTCATATCTACTTTATTTAATTCAGTTAATACTAATTCTTTTAAATTTAAAAAAATTTGCAAAAAATGTATTTAATTCTGCTTCTTACTTTTGTTCACTTTCGTTAGGTATAAAGTATGATATTGATCCAAATTTAAAAAAAAAATTTTTACAAAAAGCTATTCACATATCAAACCATGATAATCCACTAGATATATTTATAGCGCAGAACTTTTTTAAAATTAAAACAATTACAACTGTCGATCAACACCTTAAGAATTTCCTTCCTTTTTTTGAGCTGTCATTAAAAAATTATGGACATTATAGTTTTGATTATTTAAATTTTCATGACAGAAAACTAGCTTATTTATTCTTAGATAGAGTTTGCAAAAATGATAACAATGTTCTTATTTTTCCAAGCGGATCAATTTATACATCAATTATCAAACGATTCTCAAAAAGTGTGTCTAAGTTATCAATGATTAATAAACTAAAAGTAATAGCTTGGAAATTTATTTTCAATGATCATGCAAATATTGAATACGATAGAAATATTGGTAAATATATCTTAAAAAGGATATGTTCAGAAAAATTAGTACTACAAATAGCAAAAGTTAAAGTTTTCAATCCAAAAGATTATAGAAGTGTTGAAGAATTACATTCAGATCTTTGCTTATTTTATTTAGATTCTTAAAAAATCTTTGTTTATCAAAAACTATATTTTTCAAGATATTTCCTTTGTTTATCTGAGATATTTTCTGATCTGCCTGAAAATAGGAGTTGTATTATTCCGTTATAGTCTTCCGCTATAGAATAATTTTCATAAGATACTTCGCAATACCTTAAATATGGCTTTAATACTTGAGGC
Source organism: Prochlorococcus sp. AG-459-A02 (assembly GCA_003212055.1). GTDB lineage: Bacteria > Cyanobacteriota > Cyanobacteriia > PCC-6307 > Cyanobiaceae > Prochlorococcus_A. The sequence continues at coordinate 3,926 of QCQW01000009.1, read as the reverse complement.
ATTTGAAAATTACCATCAAGTTTTTTTAATTCTTTTTCTATAAATTTAATATTTTCTGATTTGAGCTTAAATTTTTCAGAGTCTATCTCATAATCCATTTGATGCTCATATATATATTTTCCATTTGGCAAATCTAAAGGCCGCTTATTTGAGAGCTTCAAAATCTTTAAAAAAGCATTTATACAATCCTTATTAAGAGATCTATGATTAAAACTTATTAATCCAATACCTACATTCATTTTTTTTGACTCGGGGATTCTCACAAATCCTCTAATTAATTCTTTAAGTATCTTTTTATTTTGGAAATCTGGCATTACAAATGTTCTTCCTATTTCGCAAAAATTATCATTTTTCAATTTCTCGAAAGTACCAGGATGGTAAGACTCTAAATAAGAATATTCTTTATTATTTACAGAACCTTTTTCGCTCAATAAAAATCTTTGCCCCCCAGCTAATTGCATTTTTTCTTTGTCCCAAATCATCATATGCAGAAAGAACAAATCTCTTTCTTCAATATCATTTGTTAATGGGTTTGTTTTTAATACATTAAATGCTTCTGCTCTTTTCTCTCCATACCAATCAAATTGGCAAGATAATTTTTCGCCAGGGATTAGGTATATTAGATGTTCTTTAGTGTTCTCAATAATATAACTACCGAAATTTTTAGTAAAAAATTCGTACATTTAATATTAAATTCGAAAGAGTATTTGTTTCTTAATTAAAGCTAATTTAATATAAAATGGAAAGGTATATTTATTTTCTTACATTATTAAATTTGTAAACTTTGACTTATTAGGTAAACCTATTGCGGTCATTTCCAATGGGATGACCCCAACTTTATTTTATTGGCTTAATATTTTGAATTCTAAGGTTATAAATCCTAGAAACCTAGATAAAAAACAATTAAATAACTTTAAAACAATAATATTAGTAAGGTATATTCCATTAAATATTTTTCTTTATCTTATGATTTTAAAAAGGAAATCAAAAAAAATAATTTTGTTTCTTGACGATAATTTACTTGAATTAAATATCTTTTCAGAACTACCTTTTTTTTATAAGTTAAAAATTTTCATCAATATTTACTCATATAAATTTTTCTTCAATTTTTTTATTAATGAAATCTGGGTAACAAATAAATTACTAGGAGAAAAAGTAAAACAAAAAATTTCGAAAAATAGCATCAATATTAAATTGTTACCCTTGAATTATAATCAAAATTACCCATTAAAAAAAATTTATAAAATTGCATATCTTGGGACTACTTCTCACACTAAAGAGTTGCTTTGGTTAAAGAAACTATTTGAGAAAATACAGCAACAAAGAAATGATTGTCTTATTGAAATTTATGTAAATAAAAAATGGAGAAATTACTTCAGATCAGTCCCAAGGATAAAAATGTCATATCCATTAGACTGGGAGACATTTTATTTGGATACTGTAGTAGGAAAAGTAGATATTGTCTTGAACCCAATTTTTAACTCAAATTTTAATAACTTCAGATCTCCAACTAAGTTTTTTGATATTACTAGACTTGATGCTGTTGGAATTTACAGTAATTTAAAGCCATTTAGTAACTTTATTCATCATAATCATGATGGTATATTATTAGATAATAATGTTGATGATTGGACCGAGAAAATATCTTATCTTCTTGATAATTCAGATGTAAGGGAAAGGTTATTGGTAAACGCTTTAAAAAGATCAGGAAAGCTTCTTAATGATCTTTAAATTTTGTAAATTTTATATACATTGTGATAATTTTACAGACCCTATAAGTAATCCACAGTCATCAATAACTGGCAAAATCGATATATTATTTGATTGCATTAAATCTAATGCTTCGGAAACTTTTGAAAATGATTTAGTAGTTAAAGGAAGTGAAAATTTAAGATCTTTTATATTAGCTGTCAATTTGATTCCACTTTCAATACATCTTCTGAGATCTCCATCAGTAAATACCCATAAAAGTTTTTGGTTCTCACAAACAAAAACTGCACCTTGTTGTCCTTTAGATATTGCTATTATTACGTCTTTTATGGAAGTATTTTTTTCACAAATTGGCAGAGATTCAGTATTCATAATATTTTCTACAGTCTCAAAATTTAGCTTATGCAGACTACCTGATGGATGAAATCTTGCAAAGTCAATTTCTTTGAATCCCCTCTCCATTGCACAAATGCTGGCTAATGCGTCTCCTAGTGCCATGGTAACTGAAGTGGAGCATGTGGGAGCTAAATTTAAAGGACAAGCTTCACTTTCGACAGATGAATTAAGGCTAATAGATGCTTCCTTACTTATCGTTGAATTTACATTCCCTGTAATTGCTATGCTCTTGATACCATTTCTTTTGGCGTAGTTTAAAAGTCTTACTAATTCATCAGTTTCTCCACTATTTGAGATGCAAATTAAAAGGTCATCTCTTCTTAATATCCCGAGATCACCATGGAAAGCATCCGAAGTATGAAGAAAAATGGAAGGGGTGCCTAATGAGGCTAAGGTTGAGGTTATTTTTTTACCAATGTTTCCTGATTTACCAATGCCTGATATTACTACTGTCCCTTTGCAATCAATAATTAAGTCAATGCATTTAGAAAAATTTAAACTTATTTTTTTAGATGAAGCAAAAATTGCTCTAGCCTCTGCTTCTAGTACCCTTTGTGCTTCTTTGATTCTTTCAGTTGGTCTCATCTAATACAAATATATTTAATAATGATAAAGCCTCAAGATCAAGTTTTAAGACGTATTTTTTATATAACAAAGAATATAAACAAGATTCAAATTTTGTGGAACTAAATATATAACTCTTAATGAAAAAAGATTAACAACTTTTCTTAAAGTACTTGGGCGTGAAAACTATATAGGATTAGGCAAATCATGTTAGTTTAATATGATTAATTGAAAGAGAATAACTTTACGATGTCTTTTTATCCAATAAATATAGGAGAGTCAAAAAAAATAACAATTATTGGTGGTTTAAATGTTTTAAGTGATATTGATGAGGCTGTTGAAATTGGTATGAAATTTAAGGATTCTTGTAATAGAAACCAAATCTCCTATGTCTTTAAGGCAAGTTTTGATAAAGCTAATAGAACATCTTTTGATAGTTACAGAGGTCCTGGATTTACTAAAGGTTTAGAGATGTTAAAAGAAATAAAAAAAATTTTAAAAGTTCCCATTCTCACAGATATTCATGAGACATTTCAGGCAACTAAAGCCGCAGAAGTGTGCGATATGCTTCAACTTCCTGCTTTTTTAGCGCGTCAAACTGATCTTATTCAAGCCTTAGCTAATACAGGTAAACCTATAAATATTAAAAAACCTCAATTTGTTTCACCAGAACAAATTAAGTTTATTGTTCAAAAGTTTTCAAAATTTGGATGTGAGGATGTTGTTATTTGTGAAAGGGGAAGTATGTATGGATATAACCAACAAATAGTTGATATTATTGGTCTCCAAGTAATTAAAGAACAAACGAATAAACCAGTTTGCGTTGATATTACTCACTCTTTACAATTTAGAAATGAAGGTAGCTCGTCATCTAGCGGGAGAAGAAAATATGCTTTAAATTTGGCTAAAGCAGTCACTGCTACATCTATTGATGCATTATTCGTTGAAGCACATCAAAACCCTGATTTTGCTAAATGTGATGGCCCCTCAGCAATTCCATTAAATATAATTCCCGAATTTGTAGATCAAGTGTGTGAGATAGATAACCTCGTAAAGAATCAGTCTATTATTCAGGTCGATTAAAATATTTATTGTTATTAACTTACCTTTTTAAATATAATGAACAGATTCAAAGGAATATTTAAATGAAAGATAAGACTTGTACCATTGTGATTCCAGCGAGAATGGGATCCTCTAGATTACCTAATAAACCTTTAAAACAATTGGCGGGTAAACCACTGCTTAAATGGGTTATT
>QCQW01000008.1 GCA_003212055.1 Prochlorococcus sp. AG-459-A02 | reverse complement strand
TCTGCCATTGATTTAATTTGTTCAATTGTTTTGTGAAGTTGATTATAACTTTCAAGACCTACACAAAGATTTATAATAGCTGGTTTACCATAAGCGGTTTTAACATTGGCATCGCTAACGTTTATACCTTTATCAGATAAACGCATAAGAATATCTTTAAGAACTCCAACTCGATCAATTACTTCTATTCGTAGTTGAATTGGAAACTTATTATCGCCAGTTTTATTATCTTGATTCCAACCGACAGGTAATCTTCTCTCTATTGGAATTGGTATTACATTTTCACAATCTTCCCTATGTATAGTTATCCCATGGTTGCCGAGCGACACAGTTCCGATAATATCCTCGCCTGGGAGTGGGGCACAGCATTTACCTATTCTGTAATCAAGACCTTCTATCCCGGAAATTGGCGATTTAGCTGCTGTATTAGATTGATTAGTGGATAAATTACTATTACGTTTAAGAGATTTTGCTATTTCAGAGTCAGAATCATTTTTTATATCTTCTGTCTGTAATTTTATTTCTTCTCTTAGTCTGTTTAATACTTGATGCAAAGTTAAACCACCAAAACCAAGAGATGCAAGAAGGTCTTCAGTAGTTTTTAAATTGCATCGATTTGCAACTTTTTTCATGGCTTCACTAGAAATTAATGCTTCAAAACCGTTTCGACCTACTTCTTTTTCAAGTAAATCTCTACCTCTTTTAATCGTTTCATCACGATGGCTTTTCTTATACCATTGGCGAATTCTATTTTTAGCAGTTGGCGTAACTACAAAGTTCAGCCAATCTAAGCTTGGAGTAGCATTATTACTTGTCAAAATTTCTATGAAGTCACCATTTTGAAGTGCTGTAGATAATGGAGAAAGCTTTTCATTAATTCTTATTCCATTACAGTGATTTCCAACTTCAGAATGAATTCTGTAGGCGAAATCTATCGCGGTAGATCCTTTCCTTAAACCAACAACATCTCCTTTGGGAGTGATCACAAATACTTCTTCATCAAATAAATCTTCTTTAATTGAAGCTAAATAATCATTATGATCCCTTTCATTACCTTCTTGTTGCCATTCTACTAATTGTCTTAGCCAATTAAATCTCTCGGCATTACTTTTAGCAGGAGATCCACCCTCTTTGTATTGCCAATGAGCGGCAATACCATATTCAGCAATTTGATGCATCGAAGTAGTTCTAATTTGAACTTCAATAGGTCTATGTCTTCCAATCACAGAAGTGTGTAAGGATTGATATCCATTGGGTTTTGGTAATCCTATATAGTCTTTAAATCTACCTGGAATTGGTTTAAAAGTATCATGAACAACTGCTAAAGCTCTATAACAACTATCTGAATTATCCACGATAATTCTTAGGGCAGCAACATCATAAATCTCGTGAAAATGCTTTTGTTGTCTTTCCATTTTGCTCCAGATGCCATAAAGATGTTTTGGCCTTCCTGTTATTTCAAAATTTTTCAAACCTGCTGAAATCAAGTTTTCCTTCATAAGATTCAAAGTTACTTTTAATCTTTTTTCTCTATCACTTCTTTTAACAGCGATTTGATCTTTAAGATCTAGATATTCTTTAGGCTCTAGGAATTTAAAAGCTAAATCTTCTAATTCCCATTTAAATCTGTTTATTCCTAGTCGATTAGCTAATGGTGCATAAATCTCTCTTGTTTCTCTTGCTATTCTTAGTTTTTTCTCATCATTTAGCCATTCAATTGTTCTCATGTTATGAAGTCGATCTGCAAGTTTTACTAAGACAACTCTGATATCGCTGGCCATAGCCAAAAACATTTTCCTAAGATTTTCAGCTTGTGCTTCAGTCCTGTTGTTAAAGTGAATGCCGCCTAATTTTGTTACACCCTCTACAAGTATTTTTACTTCTAATCCAAAATTTGTTTCTATTTCGGATAAATCAATGCCAGTATCTTCAACTACATCATGTAAAAGGCCTGCAGCAATAACAGATGAACTAGCACCTATTTCTTTAAGTAGATTTGCAACAGCAACCGGGTGGATAATGTATGGCTCGCCGCTTGCGCGGTATTGTCCATCATGAGCTTTATAAGCAAGTTTAAAAGCCTTTACTATAAGGTTTTGATTCTCATCATTTTCTTTGTTTGATTTTTCAAAACTATGAATATCTTTAAGAAGCCAATCGGGAATGTTTATTTGATAATTCAAATATTCACTTTCATATTTTTTATTTTCAGGCAAAATAGTTTTGGAAACTTCAATTTCGTTTTTTTCTTTTGAATTTGCAGCTGCCTCGGACATTTTATATTGCTTTAAATGTATTTTATTTAGGTCTAGAAAAATTTGCTATAAATCATGGAAAAAAATAAAGAAAAAATTATTGTAGTTAAAAATCTTACTGTTAAATATGGTCTTAAACAGCAACCTATTATCAAAAATTTTAATTTGGAAATAGATAGTGGAGATCATTTGGCCATAATAGGACCTTCTGGATGTGGAAAGACCACTTTTGCAAAAACATTAGTAAATATATTGCCTGAAAAGGCAACTTCTAAAGGGTATCTATCGATTTCTAGTTTAGATCCTAGGAAAATAAATAACAAAGATGCACAATTATTTAGAAGAAATAATTTTGGATTTATTTATCAAGACTCTATAAAAAAACTTAATCCGCTAATGAGAGTTGGGGATCATTTATATGAATTATTTAAAACACACGATCAAACTAAATCATCTTTAACTATTAAAAAATTAGTAAGAGAAGTTTTTCGAAAAGTCGGAATTGAAGAAAGTAGACTTGATTCTTTCCCACATCAATTTAGCGGTGGAATGAGACAGAGAGTTTCTATAGCAATGGCACTTGCTTTGAAACCTAAATTATTAATAGCTGATGAACCTACAACAAGCTTAGATACCAAAACAAGTTTTGAAATTATGGAAGAAATAATTCATCTATGTAATGAGTTTGATACAACTTTAATTTTAATTAGTCATGATATTAATCTTGCAGCAAAGTGGTGTAAAAAAGTTGCAATAATTGAAAAGGGATCGATTGTTGAAAAAGGGAATATATTAGATATTTTTCAATCACCAAAATCAGATATCGGGAAAAAGTTAGTAAATGCTTCAAAAATAGTTTTAGAACCAAATACTAAAAATAATGCTCGAGATGAGGTCGTTCTAGAGGTAAATAACCTAAGACATTGGTATAAATTAAATTCTTCAATTTTCATTAATAAATGGAATAAGGCTTTAAATGAAGTTAGTTTCAAGTTATATGAGAATGAGACTCTTGGAATAGTTGGTTCTTCAGGTAGTGGTAAAAGTACATTATGTAGGGCTTTAATTGGACTTCTTAAAGTAAGAGGTGGTGAAATCAAAATTTATGATAAAAATCATGCATCGAAAAAAAATAAATCTTTTAAAAAGAACAATAAAATGCAAATTATTTTTCAAGATCCTTTTTCAAGTTTGAATCCGAAAATGACAATTAAAAATATTTTGGAAGATATATTTTTTATTCAAAAAATTTCAGATAAAAGAAAAATCGAAAAAGAAATAAAATTAATGTTCAGAAATTTAAATCTTCCCTTAAATAATGATTTTTTTAATTCTTATCCTAACCAATTATCTGGTGGTCAATTGCAAAGAATTTCATTGGCCAGGGCACTATTGTTGAAGCCAAAAATTTTAATTTGTGATGAGAGCGTAAATATGTTGGATGCTTCAGTAAAAATAGAGATTCTTGAATTACTAACAGTCTTTCAAGAAAAAATGAATTTAACGATTATTTTTATTACCCATGATTTAGGCATAGCTAAAAGATTTTGTAATAGGTTGCTAGTTATGAATCATGGAAAGATAGTTGATGAAGGAGAAAGTTCTACAATATTCACTAAAACTCAAAACTCCTATACAAAATCGCTTCTAAATTCCTCTTTAAATCTCATTTAACTTTAAGAACATTTAGTAATTTTTGAAAATCTAATGGTAATTCTGATTCAAATATCATTTCTTTACCATTTATTGGATGTATAAGTCCAAGCTTGATGGCGTGTAAAGCTTGGCCATCTAATTTACAGGGTAGTTTTTTACATCTTCCATATAATGGATCACCCACAATTGGATGATTATTGTGAGCGCAATGAACTCTTATTTGATGTGTTCGCCCCGTATCTAGTTTGAAACTCATTAATGAGTAATTGCCAAATCTTTCTTCTAATTTCCAATAGGTACAGGCATACCTTCCTGAATTTTCTTCAACTACTTTATATTTCAATCTATTTAATTTATCTCTGCCAATGTGTCCCACTATTTGGCCTTCTTCAGAACTAGGTGCTCCATGAATTACTGCAATATATTCGCGTGATGCTATTTTTTCTTTAATTTGTTTCTGTAGATTTACTAATGCCTCTTGGCTTTTTGCAACCACCATACATCCGGAGGTATCTTTATCTAATCTGTGAACAATCCCAGGTCTTAGTTTCCCATTAATTCCAGGCAGATCTTTACAGTGAAAAAGTAATCCATTCACTAAAGTTCCAGATTTGTGTCCAGGGGCTGGATGAACTATTAGACCTGATTGTTTATTGATGACTATGATGTGCTCGTCTTCAAAAAGGATATTTAAATCCATTTTTTCAGGTTTCAAATAAATAAGAGGTTCTGGAGGAGGCATCCATATTTGAACATTGTCGCCATTTTTTAATGGGGTCTTTGCTTTTGCGGTCTTATAGTTTACAAGTACTAAACCTGAATTTATAAAATGTTGAATTCTTGCTCTACTTTGTTCTGGCCTTTTACTTACCAACCATCTGTCTAGCCTCATAGGCAGAGGTAGCTCATAAATAATTTCTATAAGCTCACCATCTCCAATGCCGAAATAATTTTGATTATTTAATTCCATAGTGGGACTTCTAAAGCAATTTTACCCAGCATTTGATTTCTATAATCTTCCAATAACTTATGAGACATTCTCCTTTTATCACCTGAGGTATGTTTTGAAGCTGCTTCGTTGATCCACGCAGAAGGACTCTTAAAGCCTTTGGTAATATCAACTCCATATCTATTAGATATTTGTTTAACTGAGATATTCGCATTCTTATCTTTGTTGAGAGTGGATATAATTTTGATAAACCCAATTGCGACACTCTCTATTTCATAAGCAGCTTCACCAATATCGTCACACAGTGCGAGATTAAGTGCTGATTTTTGATCTTCTAAATTTGGAGGTATAACACCAGGAGCATCTAGCAGATCTATACCACTTTCTAATTTTATCCATCTTAAATTACGAGTCACGCCTGCTTTCCTAGCGCTATCTACAACTCTTTTTTTTGCAATTCTATTAATTAATGCTGACTTTCCTACGTTTGGAAAACCAAGTGTAAGGGCTCTAATTGGCCTAATTCGCATGCCTCTAGAGAGTCTTCTATCGTCGATTGACGACCTAGAATCTTTGGCTGACTTACAAATTTCTTTAATCCCTATTCCTCTTTTAGCATCACACCAAAGAGGATATTGATCTTTAGCATTAAACCATTTGTTCCAACTATTGATTGCATGAGGGGAGATCATGTCTGATCTGTTAATAACAAGAATATGTTTTTTATTATTTATCCATTTATTTAAGTGTGGATGTCCTGTTGACAAAGGAATTCGTGCATCTCTAACTTCTATGACTAAATCTACTTTATTGATAACTTCAGATAATTTCTTTTCTGCTTTTGCGATATGGCCTGGGTACCATTGGATTTTGGGTATGTCCACTTCAATAAATCAAATAAAATTTTGTATTCCTTTTAGTTTTTATAAGTTTCAAAAGTATTTACTTCTAAAGTTTAGTATAAATTTAATGACTAAAAAAATTTTATAATCGTTAATTTTTAAAATTTATTAAGGCATAGGTAACTGTAACTACTTTTTAACCCAATAAGCCCAAATTAACGTTAGGGTCTTGAGATTATAAATATAGCCTGTTTAATGTCAAAATTATCTCTTTCCAGTCTTGATAAGACACATTTAGAAGGAAAAAAAGTTCTTGTAAGAGTAGATTTTAATGTGCCATTAAATGAAGATGGTCAAATAACCGACGATACGCGTATTCGTGCAGCGATCCCAACTATTGAATATCTTATTAATCATTCCGCAAAAGTTATTTTAGCTGCTCATTTTGGCAGACCAAAGGGTCAGGTAAATGAAAAAATGAGATTAACTCCAGTAGCAGCAAGATTAAGTGAATTGTTGGGGCAAAATGTTGCTCTTACTAACAGTTGTATTGGTGATGAAGCAGTTGCACAATCAAATAGCTTATCTAATAGGGATGTTCTTTTACTTGAAAATGTTCGTTTTTTTGGTGAAGAGGAAAAGAACGATCTGGAGTTTGCTAAAAAATTAGCATCACATGCAGATATGTATGTAAATGATGCTTTCGGTGCTGCTCATAGAGCGCATGCTTCAACTCAGGGTGTTACAAATTATTTAAGTCCCTCAGTAGCTGGATTCCTTTTAGAAAAAGAATTGAAATACCTACAAGGAGCTGTAGATTCCCCAAATCGTCCATTGGCCGCAATAGTTGGAGGATCAAAGGTTAGTAGCAAAATAGGAGTACTTGATTCTTTACTAGATAAGTGTGACAAAATCATGATTGGTGGAGGTATGATTTTCACTTTTTATAAAGCTAGGGGTTTAGATGTCGGAAAGAGCCTTGTAGAAGAAGATAAACTCGAGCTTGCTAAAGATTTAGAAGCAAAAGCAAAAGCAAAAGGAGTAGAATTGCTATTACCCACTGATGTTGTTTTGGCTGATCAATTTTCTCCTGACGCCAATAGTAAAATATCTCAAATTGATGCAATTAGTGGAAATTGGATGGGTCTAGATATTGGTCCAGATTCCATTAAAGTTTTTCAGAATGCTCTTGCAGAATGTAAGACAATTATTTGGAATGGTCCAATGGGAGTTTTTGAATTTGATAAATTTGCAGATGGTACAAATGCAATAGCTACAACTCTTGCGGACTTAAGTGCTTTTTCTGAAGTTTGTACAATAATTGGTGGTGGAGATTCAGTTGCAGCAGTTGAAAAAGCAGGATTAGCTGAGAAAATGTCTCATATATCTACTGGAGGTGGTGCTAGTTTGGAACTTTTAGAAGGTAAAACTTTACCAGGTGTGGCTGCGTTAAACGATACTTAGGCTATATCTTATCAACAATATCAATGCTCTTTGTGAAAGTAATCATTCCTTCAGGATGAGCTATGATTCCTGACCAAATTTGTATCCCTGGTTTTGAAGGGGCTCTTGTTATTTTAAAAATCCCTCCAGACGCCAATGGCTCTAATAATATTTCTTGTTCAAACACTGAATTAATTTGATGAGGTTTTATAGCTCCAGCAATAATCACTTCTTCAAGAGGCTTATTTAGAATTATATCGATATCGTATTTTGAACCAGTAAGAACTCTATCAGGAAAATTAAAACTAATATCTATTTTTTTATTATCGTTTCTTATTGTGGTGAATAAATTCTTGATAATCCCTTCATATATTTTCCCATTTACGATTGAAAATAAATAATCAAATTTCGATTCTAGTATATATATTTCTCCATTAACTATTTTTTCCCCAAAAACTTTTATTCGCAAAATATCTTCATCTGGAATATTAGATTTTAATCTTTTGATCTTCCATTTGCTGTTAGGGAAATCATTAATAATCTTTGAAAATTGTTTTGGTATATTTTGAGTTTCTTCATTTCTAAAATTTTTTCTAATGAATTCTAAATCTTTTGCATTTAAGGAGTTTTCTAGATTTCTTATAAAATCAACTTTAAAAGTTTGTGTTATTGCTGAATAGGGAAAAATAAGATAAACAAATAAGTAGAGAAGAAATCCTATATTTTTGAATAAGTTTAAATTAAACATATTAATCAATGGTTATTTTATTCTACTATTTTAGGTTTTTATGTCTAAAAAAAATAATTTATTAGTTGCAGCAAGTGGTACAGGTGGGCATATTTTCCCAGCCTTAGCAGTTTCTAAAGAGGTGGAAGATCAATGGAATATTCATTGGTTGGGTGTTAGTCAAAGACTTGATGCAAATTTTATTCCCGAAAAATATAATTTGAGGACTTTGAATATAAAGACACCAAAAAAAAATATTTTTTTGTTTTATCAATATATAGAAATTTTAATGTCAACTTTTCAAATAATTAGGATCTTAAAAGAAAAAAAAATTAAGTTAGTTTTTGCGACTGGCGGTTATATATCAGCACCTACTATTGTTGCTTCAAAACTTCTAAGGATACCTATCATTATTCATGAATCAAATGTAATTCCAGGAATGGTCACGAAATATTTTGGTTTTTTATGTAACTATGTTCTTTTAGGATTTAAAGAAACAAATTCTTATTTAAAAAATTGTAAAACTATTTTCACTGGAACACCTTTAAGAGAGCAATTCTATAAATTTAATTTTTTGCCAGAATGGGTTCCAAAAGGAAATGGACCTCTTTTGATTGTTATGGGAGGTAGTCAAGGAGCAAAAGCTATAAATCAAATTCTTTATGAATCTCTAGAATTTTTAACAAAAAAACAATTTCGGATAGTTCATATTGTTGGCGAATCTAATCTAAAACCTTTTCATGTAAAAAACTCCAAAAATTATATTCAAAAGAAATTTACTAATGAAATAGCAGCTTTAATTCAAAACTGTGATCTTGTAATATCGAGATCTGGTGCAGGAACAATCAATGAATTAATGGAGGCTGAAAAACCTTCAATTTTAGTTCCATATCCGGATTCTAAAAATAATCATCAGGAGAAAAATGCCATGATTCTTGCTGCAAGTGGAGGCTCAGTTTTAATCAATCAGAATAAAATGTCCAAAGAAGTTTTTGAAGAAACTCTAGAAAGAATTTTTAAAATAAAATCAAAAAAGGGAAAAAATCATTATGAAATATTAGATCTCATGAAGAAGAATATGGAAAATAATAATAAAATTAAATCTAAAAATGAGATTAAAAAGTATATTAATTATTTTTTAAAGGAATTCTGAATTTCTTCACATAAAAGAGTGTTATTTTTTCTATTCTGCAGACTTATTCTTGCCCACTTTTCGTCAAGAAATCTAAATGAAGTGCATTCTCTAAGCAATATTCCTTTATTTTCTAAGTATTTTATATTTGGCGATAAGGATGTTTCACTTTCTATTAAAAAAAAGTTGGTTGAAGAGTTATGAATTTTAAGGTTCTCTATTTTTAATAATTTTTCAAATACTCTCTTTTTTTCAATATTTATCCAGCTGTGAATCTGTTTTGTCCACTGTTCATAAAATTTCTTATTACTTAGTAGATCAATTCCGGCTTTAATAGAAAATGAATTTAAAGGCCAAGGATCTCTATTTATTTCCCATTGTTTAAGTTTTTTCGAAGAGCCAACAACGTAACCTAATCTAAGACCAGGAATATTGAAGATTTTGGTCAAGCTTCTCAAGACTAATAAATTATCAAATCTTTTGGTTAATGGTATTAAAGATTCTTTATCTCCATTAGGTGTTATCGATAAGAAAGCTTCATCGCAGATAACTAATTTATATTTTTTCACAACTTCCTCCAATGAATTCTTTTCCCATAATTGGCCGGTAGGGTTATGTGGATTTGTTATCCAAATAACATCACCTTTTGGATGAAGCGGAAATGATTGAGGAAAAATATCATTCCAGTTTTTTGGTAATTCGCAATGTATAAAATTGCTATTCCAACAATTTAAAGATCTTTCATAATCAACAAATGATGGAGAAGGAATACAACTTATTCCGAATTTGGATGCTTCATAACCTGCCCAGGTTATTAATTCAGAAGCTCCATTTCCAGGCAATATATTGTCTGGATTTATCCCATGAAATTTGCCGATTATTTCTTTCAGATCACTCAAGTTTCTTTCTGGGTAATATCTAAAGCCAAGATTCTTAATTTCCGCATTTATTGAATCTATTAGTATTTGAGGAGGATCAAAGGGTACTAATGATGCACTTGCATCAATGATTTCGGAGGGTAATAAATTTAATTTTTTCGCAGTTGCATATACATTTCCACCGTGCTTCAAGTTTGACCCTTGCATGGCTAACTTTGAGTAATCATGAGGTTCATTATTCATTCTCTAATTTTATTCAACCCATTTTAAATCTGATCCAATTGCATCTTTTATACTAGATAATTGATGGTTATTGAGTTGCTTTATAATTCCCTCAAGTATATCTGGTACTAATTGTGGACCCTTATATATCCATCCTGTATAAAGTTGAATTAATGATGCTCCAGAACAAATTCTTTCCCAAGCTGACTCAGGACTATCTATTCCACCAACGCCAATTAAAATAATCTTTTTATCAATATTATGTATATGTTTTATTATTTGATTTGCTTTTTTTTGGAGAGGCCTTCCACTTAATCCTCCATTCTCTTGAGAGAGTAATAATCCAGTTTGCCTGATCTTTCTATTTTCAAGACCTAATCTATCAATGCTGGTGTTTGTAGCAATTATTCCATCGATATTTTCCTTGATTATTAATTGGCAAATATCTTCAATATCTTTAAGGCCTAAATCTGGCGCAATTTTTACAAATAATGGTGGACAATTAGGTAAGTTTTTAATTTCTCTAAGAAGTTCTTTTAGAAGAATTGGATCTTGTAATTTTCTTAGCCCTTCAGTATTTGGAGAACTAACGTTTATTGCTGCATAATCACAATACGGAATTAATAATTTTAGAGAAGTTAAATAATCATCTTTTGCTTGAGATAAACCTGTAATTTTTGACTTCCCGAAATTTATCCCTAAACAAATATTCTCCCTGTTTTTTTTAAACTCAATACCTTGTTCAACAAAGTTTTTAACTAGATTTTCAGCACCATTATTATTGAAACCCATTCTATTTAATGCTGCTTCTTCTTCTGCTAATCTAAATAACCTTGGTTTGGGATTTCCATTCTGACCAAATTTAGTTACTGTACCAAGCTCAGCAAATCCAAAACCAAAATCTTTCCATATATTTGCGGCATTTCCATTTTTGTCAAAACCCGCAGCTAAACCAATTGGATTACAAAAATTTATTCCACATATGTTCTGAGTTAACCTTTTATCAACTACAGAAAATTCTTCATTTAGATTTTTTAAGATAGAAGATACTATAGGCCAATTATATCTTCTTGAACTGAATGATAGGAGACTAAGAGATAAATTTGTTAAGTATTCTGCATCAATTCCAGAGTCTTTTTTTAATACAGGGGTAATCAAGTTTTTATAAAGATTTTTAAATCCCCCCTTCTGTTCATTCATAAAAAATTAGGCTTCTTTTTTTTCTATTATCCAATATTTTTTATCTTTAGGAATCAATCTCCAATTACGCCATTCAAAAAGTGAATATTGTTTTATCTTTAAGTGGTTTTCATCACCTAATAAGGTGTCTAGTTCAGGTGAACTTAAGAGGTACTTTCTTTCTGCAAATTTTTGAATTAATTCATTGCGGGAAAATAATTCCTGAATTTCTGCAGGTGCATTTTTTTCAAAAAAATCAACTGAGGATTCTACTTTTTTTAAGTTACTTTCTATAGATATACCTTTGCTGTAATTAGTTGCAATTTTATCTACCCTATCATTTTGTTTATCCCCGCTATGACCTTTAACATATTCCATTATCAGGCCATTAATTCTTAATTGATCAATTTTTTGCCATAGATCAAGATTTAGAACTGGTTTTCCTGAACTTGTTTTCCATCCATTTTTCTTCCAATTAATAATCCATTTTGTATAACCCTCTATGACATATTTACTATCAGTTCTTAGTTTAAAGTTCTCTTTTAATTTATAGGTTTTTAATTTCTCAAGAGTTTTTATAGCCGCAGTGAGTTCCATTCTATTATTAGTAGTATTTTGCTCGGAACCACCTATTTCTAATTCGCTGTTATCGTCAAAAATTATTAAACCGCCCCAACCTCCTGGGCCTGGATTACCACTGCAGGCTCCATCTGTTGCGGCTACAATCGCAATACTATCACTATTCATAATTTTTGAAGCCGATATTAAGGTTATCGGCTTGAAAAAATGTACTCTTACTTAAGTGTAACTTTACCGCCAGCTTCTTCAATCTCTTTCTTTAAAGATTCAGCATCTGCTTTGGCAATTCCTTCTTTTACTGTTTTTGGTGCAGATTCAACAAGTGCTTTTGCATCGCCAAGACCTAGACCAGTTGCATTTCTTACAACCTTAAGTACTTTGATTTTTGCAGCTGCATCAAAGCTTTCGAGAACTACATCAAATTCAGTTTTTTCTTCAGCAGCGCCACCATCTGCGTCACCGCCAGCTGCTCCTGGAGCTGCCATTACTACACCTGCAGAAGCTGCAGCAGATACACCAAAAGCATCTTCAATTTGCTTTACAAGCTCAGATGCTTCTAAAAGTGATAGAGATTTTAATGATTCAAGAATTTCTTCAGTTTTTGCGGACATTTTCTTAAAAGTTAATTAGGGTTTGAATTTAAGATTCTGATTTTTCAGAATGTTGTTTAAGTGATCTAGCAAGTCCAGAAGGTACTTCATTTATAGAGATCGCAATTTTTGTTGCTACGCCATTTAGAGCGCCAGCAATTTTTGCCATCAATACTTCTTTAGAAGGAAGACTAGCAATTTCTTTGATTTCAGAATCACTTAGAAGTCTTCCTTCAAATAAAGCTCCTTTGGTTTCGGATTTTTTGGTGTCTTTTTGAAAAGATTGGATCGCTTTAACAGCACCACCAACATCTTCTTTAATTAAGACAAAAGCATTAGTTCCGGTTAGTAAAGATTCAAGATCATTCCAATTACTATCTCCATCAATAGCTTTACGCATTAATGAATTTTTAGTAACTTTGCAAATGCCGTTTGTTGTTTGCAATCTAGATCGCAAATCTGACATCTCTTTGATACTTAAACCTTTATAGTCAAGAACTACAGCCATTTCCGAGTCGTTTAATAGAGATTTAATCTCAGTAACGATTTGTTGCTTATTCTCTAGCGTTCGGCCCATTGTTGTTTTTTGGATCGTAATTTAGGGAGAGCAGGAAATGCGGCAAAGTCTTGTTAAAAGAGGCCGCTTTTATTAGATCCAAAAAGAAATAATTAAGACGAGTCCTCGGTAGGAATTAAAAATTTAGAATAACTAAATAAACCTACTTTCTTTGGCCGTATTATTGCACTTTAAATTATACTACAAAGAGTTAACCTTCAGGTTGGTAATCTTGTACAGCATTTATGTCTACTTGAACTGAAGGTCCCATTGTTGAAGTTACATAAAAAGTTTTCCAATACTTTCCCTTAGCTCCACTTGGTTTATTTTTATCAATCGATTCTTGTAAGGTTTTTAAGTTTTCAAATAGAGCCTCTTTTGTGAAACTTGCTTTTCCAAAGCGGACATGAACTATACCTGCCTTATCTGCTCTAAATTCGAGCTTACCAGCTTTGAATTCTTTTATTGCATTAGCAATATCATTCGTTACTGTACCAGCTTTAGGATTAGGCATTAAACCTCTAGGTCCTAAAACTCTTCCTAATTTTGCAACCTTAGGCATCATGTCTGGAGTTGCAATAAGTAGATCGAACTCCATATTTCCCTTGTTGATGCTTTCCACAAGATCTTCTTCGCCAAATAAATCTGCACCAGCAGCCTTAGCTTTCGATACATTCTCACCGCTTGTAATAACTGCAATTTTGATGCTTTGGCCAGTGCCATTTGGTAAAGCGACAGTGGTCCTCAATTGTTGATCAGTATATTTTGGATCAATACCTAAGCGTATATGTGCTTCAATAGTTTCATCAAATTTTGCATTAGCGTTTTCCTTGATAATACTAAGAGCTTCAAGTGGTGCGTAAATGCGATCTTCTATCTTTGTTGATAGAGCCGCCATTCTTTTGGATAGTTTTTGCATAATAATTTTGGGTGCAAACGGTTATTAATTAACCTCCCCGAAGTAGTGAGTAGTTTTGTCTTGAATTCAATCAGTGATAGAGACGCCCATATTACGGGCAGTACCCTCAATTACTTTCATTGCTGATTCAACACTAGAACAGTTTAGATCAGGAAGCTTAGTTTTGGCTATTTCTTCTAATTGAGCTTTACTTATATTCCCAACAGAGCCTTTTGCGGATTCACCTGATCCTTTCTCTATACCAGCAGCTTTTGTTATTAAGACGGAAGCAGGGGGTGTTTTTGTGATAAAAGTAAAGCTTCTATCTTCAAAAACAGAGATCTCAACTGGAATTACAAACCCTGCTTTATCTTGTGTCCTTGCGTTGTATTCTTTACAAAATGCCATGATATTGACACCATGCTGTCCTAAAGCTGGCCCTACAGGAGGAGCAGGATTTGCTTTGCCTGCTTGTAGAGCAAGCTTGATAACTGCAACAATTTTTTTTGCCATTAGATTAGAGAACTTAAGCTGAAGTAGAAAATCATAATTTTACTCGACAAACCAGAACAATTAGAAATTAATTTTGTTTACTGATTTGGGAGAATTCTAATTCTACAGGAGTCTCGCGCCCAAATATTGAAAGTAATGCTTTTAATTTATTTCTTTCCCCGGAAACTTCTATAACTTCTCCCTGGAAATCTTTGAATGGACCACTAGTTACTATGATTCTATCTTTTTCTTCAATATCTAACTTGATTACCGCTTTTTTCTCTGAAGCACGCTTAAAGATTCTATTCACTTCTTGTCTGGATAATGGTCGAGGTTTGATATGACCTCGCGATCTTCCGCTGCCTCTACCATCTTCAGCACCGACAAAATTAATTACATTTGGAGTACTTTTTACAGCCATCATTGTATCTTCATCCAAAATCATTCTTACAAGTACATACCCTGGGAAAACTTTTTCTTCAGTAGTTTGTCTGCTTCCATCTTTTTTTAATTTAATTCCAGGAGTTTGGGGAATTTCAATTTCAATGATTCGATTATTAACTCCTAAAGTTACTGATCTCTGCTCAAGAGTCGCTTTTACTTTTTTTTCACAGCTCGATGCTACTTGAACTGCATACCATCTTGCTATGCTTGTATTTGCTTTTGAAGAAGCAAGGCTTGTACTCAATTCATTACTCATTTTTTTCTAGAAGCTTAATTAAGATTTTTATTAATGGATATTTAGGGATAATTCAACCAAAAATTTGCGAGGCTGCCCATCCATAGAATCTGCTAACAGATGCTATGGCTGCTGCAGAAAAGGATACCATAATTATAACCGCTACTGATTCGCTAAAAAGTTGTTGTTTATTTGGCCACACGACAAGTTTAAGTTCATCGTAGGTAGATCTAAAAAAATTTTTATTTTTTTTAGGCTCTTCAATTTCAGGAGAATCCTTTTTTAGAGGTTCTTTATTAGTAGTAGGACTTGTCACAAAATTTTTTTTGAAATTAAGCTAGACGCTTTAATTTTATTTTAGCTTATTGATTTACTCCTCAGCTAGGTTTGAAAACGATCTCATCTTTTTTAGCAGGATTAAGTTTAATAGTGATATTTTTTTTGTTTTTAAAGTTATCCTCTAAAAGTTTTGCAGCTAAGGGATTTTCTATTTGTCTTCTAAGTTCCCTGCTAAGTGGCCTAGCTCCATATTCAGGTTCGTAAGAATCATTTGCAATTTTATTGATAACTTTTTTGTCTATAACGATATTTATTTTCTGTTCAATTAGCAGGTTTTTTAAATCTTCTGTTTGTAAAATTATAATTTTTTGAAGTTCATCAATAGATAATGGATCAAACTTTACTACTTCGTCAATTCTATTTAAAAATTCAGGTCTAAAAATTGAAGATAATGCATTCCTAATGGAATCATCTAGAATTTGTTGATCTTTTTCTAACTTCACCTCACTTTTAGAAATCTTTTGTGAATACTCCAGTATAGATTTACCAGCTAGGTTACTTGTCATAATGATTACGGTATTTTTGAAATCTACGGTCCTTCCTTGAGAGTCCGTTAATCTTCCTTCATCTAAGACTTGTAAAAGAATATTAAATACTTCTGTATGTGCTTTTTCTATCTCGTCAAGAAGTATTACTGAATAGGGTTTACGTCTAACAGCTTCAGTTAATTGACCTCCCTCTTCATAACCAACATAACCTGGAGGAGCTCCCAAAAGTCTTGCTACGGCATTTTTCTCCATATATTCACTCATGTCTAATCTTAAAAGTGCGTCTTCTTCATCAAATAAAGCTGTTGCGAGAGATTTTGCTAATTCTGTTTTGCCAACACCTGTAGGACCCATAAATAAAAAAGATCCAATAGGTCTTTTAGGACTTTTCATTCCAACCCGAGCTCTTCTAATTGCAGCAGAAACAGCTTCGATAGCTTTTTTTTGTCCAATAACTTTTTCACTTAGTTCTGTTTCTAGATTGACTAATTTCTTACGTTCATTTGAAACTACTTTAGAAATTGGAATTCCTGTGATTTTTGAGATAACATCAGCAATATCATCAGGCTCAACTTGATATTTAAAAGGGAAATTTCTATTTTTCTTTAAATTTTTAAAGTTCTCTTCAACTTTTTGTATTTCATTTTCTATTTCATTTAACTCTTCTTCCAGCTTTTCTAAATAATCCAGATTATTTTCAATTCCGCTATTTGATTTATCTTTAATTTGTTTTGTTAGCTTATCTTCTTCTTTCATTAAAATAGAAAATTGCTCCATTTCTTCCCGCAAATTGTCCCAATAGTCTAAAAGAACGTTCAATTTTGCCTCTGATTGTTGTCTCATATTCAATAGTTTTTCTTGAGCTTCGATATTTTCTCCTTGCAAATTATCCAATTTTTCATCAATAATATGAAGTTTGTTTTCTTGTTGGAGAATTATGTGAGGCTTATTATTGGAATCAATTTTTAATTGTGCAGCTGCTTCATCAATTAAATCTATTGCTTTATCAGGAAGACATTTATCGCTGATATATCTGTCGGCCAATTTTGCGGAATAGTTTACAGCCTCTTCAGAAATTTTTATGCCATGATGTGATTCATATTTTTTTTTGATACCTTGCAATATTTTGGCGCTTAATTCTACTGAAGGTTCATTAACAGCTATCTTTTGAAAGCAATTATTCAATGCCTGATCTTTTTCAATAGTTTCACGAAATTTTTCAGGTGTTGTTGTACCGATACATCTAAGCTCTCCTTCAGCTAGTAAAGGTTTTAAGATGTTACTAATGTCGGTAGAAGATCTATCAGAACTTAATATTGAGTGAATTTCATCAATAAATAGAATAATTCCTTGGCTTGGATTGTTTAGTTCCTGCATTATTAAGCTTAGTCGTTCCTCTAGTTGGCCTCTAAATTTTGTCCCAGAAACTAAAGCACCTAAGTCAAGTGAAATAATTTTTAAGTTTTTTAAAGAATCAGGAACTTTTTTGTCTACAATTAATTGAGCAAGTAATTTTGCAATTGAAGTTTTACCAACTCCAGGATTGCCGATCAGTATAGGATTATTTTTGTTTCTTCTGCAGAGTACTCTCATTAAATTATTGATCTCATTTTCTCTTCCTAAAACGGGATCTAGTAATCCTTTTTTTTTGCTAATTCTGTTATGTCTTTTCCATAAATTGAAAGAGCATTTTCATTTTTTCCAACTTGTTTTTTGGTATCAATTTGAAGTTCACTTTTGGGTAATGGAACAATAGCTTTTTTCAAATTTTGCTTCTTTAACTAAAGTCTCTTTGTTTGATTCAAAATTAGATTGATTATTTATCTCAATTACGTTCTTATAATTAAAAGAATTTTTTGATTGATTAATATTTGGGAAAAATTTTAATTCTTCCTCTAATTTTTCTATTGAAAGATTTCCTTCTTCAAAAACATAATTTCCAATTCTTAAATCCCTTCCAATTGCAACTAGTAAATGAGGGATTTCTATTAATCTCGATCCCCATTGAGTTTTAATCTGATTCGCATTATCTAACAAAATTTCTAAATCCTCTCCGATAGTAAAAATATCTGACTCATTTGTTGGTGTCTCTTCTAAAAAATCTTCTGTTATATCTAAAACTGTATCTTGATCGATTGATAATTTTTCAATAAAAGCAAAGAATTCACTCGATGAGAATAATGTATGAATTATGTGCTCAATATTAAATTCGCTATGATCCCATTTTTTTGCAGTTTCTTCCCCTAATAAAAGAAGATTCCAACTGATGTCGCTAAAAAGTTCAGGATTGGATGTAAGTGTTTCTCTCATAAACTATAAAAACTATAGTTGATTATTAATTAATATTCTAAATAGAATCTGCATTAATAATCATCTAATATTTTTCAAATTGTAAGATGAATTTGAAAAATATGTTTATGAAGGGGGGTTGCCGGGACTTTGGAATTAATAAAAGTGTTTACTGATATCTAAGTTCTTATGCATTTAAAAAATTATATTTAATTAACATATATATTTCAGATATTAGCCAAATAGTTCAGCTATTAATAGGATTTAAATAGTAATAATTAAATTGTGAAAGAAACTATTGATTTTCTTATTGATACTATTGAAGCAAGGCAAGTCCTTGATTCAAGAGGTAATCCAACTGTAGAGGCAGAAGTATTTTTGGAATGTGGTGCAAGTGGTAGATCAATTGTTCCCAGCGGAGCTAGCACTGGAGCTCATGAGGCACATGAATTAAGAGATGGTGGTTCAAAATATATGGGGAAGGGTGTTTTGAATGCTGTTAATAAAATTCATGAAACAATATCCCCGGCTTTATGTGGTTTGTCAGCTTTAGATCAAACCGCAGTAGATAAATTAATGATAGAAATTGATGGAACTCCTAATAAGTCTAACCTTGGAGCAAATTCAATACTTGCAGTCAGTCTTGCAACTGCCAGAGCATCAGCAAATGCTTTAGACATTCCCCTATATAGGTATCTTGGAGATCCATTATCCAATCTTCTTCCAGTCCCATTGATGAATGTAATAAATGGTGGTGCTCATGCACCAAATAGTCTTGATTTTCAGGAATTTATGCTTGTCCCACATGGAGTTAATAATTTCAGTGATTCATTAAGAATGGGTACTGAAATTTTCCACTCATTAAAATCATTACTCGATCAAAAAGGTCTATCTACTGCTGTAGGCGATGAGGGTGGATTTGCTCCAAATTTATCATCAAGCGAAGAAGCAGGGGACTTATTATTAGAAGCAATTCAAAAAGCTGGATTTAAGCCTGGTGAGCAGGTATCTTTAGCTTTAGATGCGGCTAGTACTGAATTTTATAGTGATGGCATTTATAAATATGAAGGGAAAAGTTTAAATAGTTCTGAAATGATTTCATATCTTTCAAGATTAGTTTCTAATTATCCAATAGTTTCAATAGAGGACGGTTTAGCAGAGGATGATTGGGAGGGTTGGTCAGAATTAAACAAAGAATTAGGAAATAAAGTTCAGCTTGTAGGTGATGATTTATTCGTTACTAATACAGAAAGGTTAAGGAGAGGGATTATTGAAAAATCTGCAAATTCGATTCTAATAAAGGTAAATCAAATTGGAACATTAACTGAAACTTTGGAAGCTATTGAGTTAGCTAAAATGTCTGGATTCACAAGTGTTATTAGTCATAGAAGTGGTGAGACTGAAGATACAACAATCGCTGATTTATCTGTCGCTACAAGATCGGGTCAGATCAAGACCGGCTCTTTGAGTAGAAGTGAAAGGATTGCAAAATACAATAGGCTTTTAAAAATTGAGGAGGAATTGGGAAATCAAGCAAGATTCGCCGGAGCTTTAGGTTTAGGTCCTAAAAATATATAGTTTTTTTAGCTCTTAAGTTTTTCTAAACGTGAGCCTTTTCTCATACTTAATTGGCATTTTATCCAATCAATACTTATTGGTAGTGCAAAAAAAAGTGGTAACAATGCAAAATTATTTTGTTTATTGGTTACAAGTAAAGCAGATGCAATTGATAAGCTTCCTATAAGAATTGAATGGCCTAAAGTTTTTTGGGCAGTAAACATTTTTTTGAATTGCCTATCAGACTCTCCCATTCTTATTTGCAATTGTAAATCGCCCTGCTCTAGTCTTTCTAAACTTTCATCTATTCTTTTGGGAATTCCAACAGCTTTCGATCCTAGTTCACCTACTTGCCTTCCAAATTGGTTAATTAAATCATTGGGATTTTGATTATTTGAAGTCATAAGTTCTATTAAATAAGGCTTGGTCACTGATACAAGGTTAAACCCTGGATCAAGCATTCTACCAACTCCTTCAAAAGTTGATAAAGTTCTCATTACAAAGATTAAATCTACTGGTAGTTGAAATGGTGTTTCATAAACAAGTTCGTATAAATCTCCAGATAATTTTTCAATAATATTTGGACTAAATGGAGGAGTTAAGGCTTCTTTAAGCATCAATCTGACTAATCTTCTGACTGGTCCTACATCAATATCTTTTGAAATTAGTCCAGCTTGTTGTAATTGACTGACAAGTGATGAGGCGTCTCTTAGAGCAGCAGCCTTAACCATCCCTCCTAATCTTGTCTGAAGATTATTTGAGATATTGCCCATCATTCCAAAATCATAAAAAATCAAATTACCTTCATTTGAAACTGCTAGATTCCCTGGATGAGGGTCTGCATGAAAAAAACCGTAATTTACTAATTGTTTTAAATAGCTGATGGCACCAATTTCTGCAATTTTAGGTAAATCAATTTCTAGTGATTGTAATTTTTCCAAATCGCTTATTTTTGTTCCTTCTAGATAACTTAAACAAAGTACTTTTTCACTGCTCATATCCCAAATTACTTCAGGAACTTCAATGTTTTCATCATCAAGAAATTGCTGTCTAAATCTTGCTGCATATTGTGCTTCACAATTAAAATCAAGCTCCTTCATGAGAACTTTCCTACACTCTTTTGCAATCTCAACCCAGTTTCTACCACGACTCCAATTCTTATTTTTTTGCAACAATCCTGCTATTTGCTGCATTATACCTAAATCGATAAAAAACAATTCTTTTAAATTGGGTCTTTGAACTTTAAATACTACTTTCTTACCGTCTTTTAAGGTCGCCCTATGAACCTGAGCTAGTGATGCTGATCCAACCGGATCACATATTATTTGATCTATTTCATTAAATTTAGAACCTAGTTCATCTCTTAAAGTTTCTTCAACTTGCGAAAATGAAAAATTAGGGACTTGATCCTGCAATTTAGACAATTCCTGTATCCAGGTATTAGGAATTAAATCAGGTCTCGCTGATAATAATTGTCCAATTTTAATAAATGCTGAACCAAGTTTTATTAATTGATTGGTAAACCACCTAGCTCTTTTAATTTGGACCTTACTTTTTTCATTGCTCTTAGTTTGGAAAATTGAAAATCTAATATTATCTATCCATAAATTTATTAAAAGAGAAATCAGAGTTATCCAAATAAGAAAGGCCCTCTTCGATTTTTTTAAAGGATACTGAAGAATTTTATAACTCATTTAATTTGATTATTTATGGTTTTATTAAACAGATCAATTTGCTTACTGATACCTTCAATTTCATTTAAAGCTTTTATTATTTTGGAATCTTGATAAGTATTTTCGGCCTCATTTTCTTGAATATTTTCGGCTTTCTCCATTCTTGAGGCTTCTTCGATTATGGATTCTTTCAAACTATCAAATTCTTTTTTGAGAATTTCTGGAGCATCTTGAGCAATATTTGTTGCTTCTTCAATTTTTTCAACCAATATCTCGTTAAATTTTTCGGTTACTTTCTTAATGGCAGCTTTTAAAACGTAATCAGAGTTTTTCATGAAAAATATAATGTTTCTACGGCAATTGATTTTTCTATATGACCTAATAATAGATCAATAAAGAACATTTCACGAAACTGATCATTTTGAAAATTAATTTTTTTATGTTTTTCCTATGTAAGTTTGTTTCTATATTATGCTTTTTTCCTTTTTTTCTTTTAACTTATATCTATATCAAGGTTAGGTATTCAAATTAAAGATATCTTCTAACCAAGAACTCATCTAATTAACTACTAAAAAGGAGTTTTATTAAATTGGAAATCATTGAGTCAGATGTAGTTATTATCGGAGGAGGCCCTGCCGGATGTACTTGCGCACTTTATACATCTCGTTCAAACTTAAAGACAGTAATTTTAGATAAAAATCCATCTGTTGGCGCCTTAGCAATAACTCATCAAATAGCTAATTATCCAGGTGTTCCGGTTGATATAAGTGGGGAGAAATTACTTACTCTAATGAGAGATCAGGCTGTGCAATACGGCACAGACTACAGAAGAGCGCAAGTGTTTGGAATAGACGCTAGTGGAGAATGGAAAATGATTTATACACCTGAAGGTACTTTTAAAGCTAAAGCTCTTGTTCTTGCAAGTGGAGCTATGGGTAGGCCTGCATCATTTAAAGGCGAAGCAGATTTTCTTGGCAAAGGAGTAAGTTATTGTGCTACGTGTGATGGGGCTTTTTATAAAAATAGAGAAGTTGCCGTTGTTGGAGTGAACAAGGAGGCAATTGAAGAGGCAAATGTTCTAACTAAATTTGCATCAACCGTTCATTGGATTACATCAAGTGATCCTAAACCAGATAATGACGAAGCTATGGAATTGATGGATAATTCAAACATAAAACATTGGAGCAGAACAAGATTATTGGAAATATTGGGAGATGATATGGGTGTGAATGGGGTTGTTGTAAAAAATAAGCAAGAAGAAAATCCTATCAATTTAAATTTAGATGGAGTCTTTGTCTATATGAGCGGTTCTAAGCCCATTACTGATTTTTTAGGCGATCAAATCGCTTTAAAAGAAGACGGAGGAGTTGTTGTGGATGACTTTATGTCTACAAATTCTGATGGAGTATGGGCTATTGGAGATATAAGAAATACACCATTTAAGCAAGCAGTTGTTGCCGCCTCTGATGGATGTATTGCCGCAATGTCAATTGATAGATATCTAAATAGTAGAAAAAATATAAGAGTAGATTGGATTCACTCTTAAAAATAAATATTTCTTCTTTAATTTAAAGGGGTGTTGCTTCAGAAATATAAGCGACTCCTCCGTAGTAGCTTAAATCGTCCCTGATGTTATCTCTCATTTTATCTATTAATTCTTGCTCACAAAAAACAATTACATGAGCATTTGCTCCTAATCCTGTAAATTCCATATCTTCAGTAACAACCCTTTCAGGTCCTCTGCCTGTGGCGTGTTTCATAACTGTATATCCAGGAACATTTGCTTTTTCTAAAGTTTTAATGATTGCATCTAGTTCTCTTTCACTAAATATTAGGTCTAATCTTTTCATTTTTATAAAGGGGAAAGTGGGATAATGGTATTTACTAAACTCATATAGATTGGAATGCCAAGAACTATATTGAATGGGAAAGTTAGACCCAGTGTTGTTGAAATATAATAACTAGATTTAGCTTCTGGAACTGTCATCCTCATAGCTGCAGGAACAGCTAAATATGAGGCGCTTGCACATAAAACCACAAATAAAAGTGCGTTGCCAGGTCCTAAAGATAAAAATCTTGCAACGAAAACACCTATAAATGCATTAAATAGAGGCATGAAAATTGCAAAGCTAATCAGGAAGGAACCTGCATTTTTCAGTCTCGGTAATCTTTGAGCAGCGACTATTCCCATATCTAATAAGAAGAAGCATTCTGCTCCATAGAATAATTGTCCAGTAAATGGCTCCATTTTTGCAATCCCTGAGGGATTACTGGACGCAGTCAGAAATCCTACAATTAAGCTTGAAAGCAATAAATACACTGATCCATTCAAAAGGGATTCATGTAATATTGCGCTTAGATGCATTTTTCTTGATTTTGGTCTATTTTTTGGAGCTGCAAATTTTACTAATAATAATCCAACAATTATTGCTGGAGATTCCATTAAAGCTAAGGCGCCAACCATAAACCCATCAAAAGCTATTTTTTGACTTTCTAAAAAACTTTCTGCAGAAATAAATGTAACAGCACTTATTGAACCATATGCTGCTGCTATTGCAGCTGAATTAAAAACATCAAACTTAAATCTTAAAATTAAAAATCCAATCAGCGGGATTAATAGTGACATCAGTATTGCAGCGCTTAAAGTCGGCAATACTTGATCAGTAAACCCACTTTTCTGTATCTCGATACCTCCTTTAAACCCAATAGCTAAGAGCAGATATAAGGAGAAGAGTTTAGGCAATGGAGCTGGTATTTCTAAATCAGATTTAAATAGTACTGATATTGCTCCAATTAAAAAGAAAAGAACTGGCGGGGCTAATACATTTTGCAGAATTGGATTTATTTCCATAAATTATTAGGCTATTTCATTTAAAGCGGTTTCTAAAGCTTCTTTTCTTGTCTCAATGATTCCTTCAACTCCAAACTTAGCTAATCTATCCTTTACTTTTTCATTTGCCCCAGCAACAAATGCCTTTCTAGAATTATTCTTTGCTTCTTGCATCATATCCTCTATTGCAAGAGTCGCCGTAACTCCAAGTCTTGGTACATCAGTGATATCTAATATCAAAACCTTGTAGTTTCTTACTAGCATCATTCTCTCAGATATACCTTTAGCTGCTCCAAAACTAAGTGGGCCTTTAAGTCTAAATAACATTACTTCTCCTGCACATCTATCTAGTAATGCTTTTTCATCAGCAGGTAATGCATTTTTAGATTGATCATCCTTAGATAAAGGATTATCCTCATCCATACCTTCTAGTTGAGTTTCAGTGATTGAATCAATAGTGAGCATATTTGCTATGAATACACCGACTAAAACTGCCCAAATTAAATCCCAAAAAACAGTCATTAGGAGTACACCGTACATAACAACTGAAGTTTTTAAAGATAATTTGTGAGCCCTCCTCAAGAACCCCCAATCAATAATATCTAGACCAACTTTTATAAGAATTCCTGCAAGCAAAGCAGTTGGTATTTGCTCAGCTAAAGGTCCCGCTCCAACTAAAACTATCAACAATACAACAGAGTGAACCATACCAGAGATGGGTGTTGAACCTCCAGATTTAACATTTATGACTGTTCTCATTGTTGCTCCTGCTCCAGGCAAACCTGAAAACAGACCTGCCACAGCATTTCCTATCCCTTGACCAATAAGTTCTCTATCTGAATTATGTTTTGTTTGAGAGATATTGTCTGCTACAAGAGATGTCAGTAAAGAGTCAATAGCGCCAAGTACTGCTAAGACTAATCCTGCCTTGAAAATAATTGGAAAATATTGATTAAAACTTGGGAAATTTAAAGATGGAACTCCCCTTGGAATTTCTCCAATTCTATCAATAGCTCCATCTCCAAAAATTAGAATTGATATTGGAGTTACTATCAATAAGGCCAATAGTGGAGAAGGAACCCATTGACTTATTTTTCTAGGAGTTAGAAATACTATACCTAGTGTCATTATTGCTACTCCAATTGCAGCACCATTTGGTTGGAAATTTGAAAACACAGTAGATAAAGATTCGACTACCCCACCACGAGTGCTAATTCCAAGTAATGGTCCAATCTGAAGTGCAATGATTATTACTCCAATACCAGACATAAATCCTGAAACAACAGAATATGGAACTAAGGTAATGTATTTACCTAGTTTTAAAATCCCAAATAATATTTGTAGTAAGCCTCCAATGACTACCGCTGCCATAACTAAAGGTAAGATTTGTCCTGCAGAAAGATCTCTTGGAACTCCTATTGCTGCTAAGCCTGCTACTACACCTGCAACAGTTACACTCATGGGTCCGGTAGGCCCACTAACTTGAGCAGGTGTTCCACCAAATAATGCTGCTAAAAAACCAACTACTACTGCTCCATATAATCCGTAAATTGCTCCGCCAGGTCCTAAAGCAGCATTCCCAAAAGCAAGAGCAAGAGGTAAAGCTACCACTGCGGCTGTTATACCACCAAGAATATCTCCTCTTAAATTCTTTAGATGAAAGCCATTAATTATTTGCAAAGAAAATCTCCTTAAAATAAATACTCAACTAAAAGATATTATCTCTTAATGACGTAAATTTGTGAAAAATGAAGTTTGTGCAAAATATTTTTGTAACTTTTTTTTCTTCTTTAAAATAATTTAAGTTAATTTTCCTGAACAAAAGGAGTCTCTGATTGATTTATGTGCAAGGTAAGCGATTAATCTATTAGATAAATATTTTTTAATTTAAATAATATTCAAATGAATTTGATTATTCGTCCAAGAAGATTTAGAAGAACTGAGGCAATAAGAGAAATGGTTAGAGAAAACCATCTAAAGGCTTCGGACTTTATTTATCCATTATTTATTCATGAAAAAGATTTTAAAGAGGAAATTTCGGCAATGCCAGGAACTTTTAGATGGGATATAAATGGCTTAATCAAGGAAGTTATTAGGGCATGGGAATTAGGAATAAGATGTGTGGTTCTTTTTCCAAAAATTAACGATAGCTTAAAGACTGAAGATGGTGCAGAGTGTTTTAATGAAAAAGGTTTAATACCTATAGCTATTCGAATATTAAAAAAAGAGATTCCAGAAATGGCAATAATGACAGATGTTGCCTTGGACCCATACTCGTGTGATGGTCATGATGGACTAGTTGATGAAACTGGAAAAATATTGAACGATGAAACAATCGAAATTTTAAAAAAACAAGCTTTAACACAAGCTAGTGCTGGTGCAGATTTTATTGGCCCAAGTGACATGATGGATGGCAGAGTTGGAGCAATTCGAACTGCTCTTGATAGTCAAGGATTTAGTGATGTAGGTATTATTAGTTACACAGCAAAATATTCATCTGCGTATTATGGTCCATTTAGAACTGCTTTAGATTCAGCTCCAAGAGAAAATAGTAAGAAAATAATTCCAGATAATAAGTCTACATATCAAATGGATCCTGCCAATTCAAAAGAGGCTTTAATTGAATCTGCATTGGATCAATATGAAGGAGCAGATATTTTGATGGTAAAACCTGGAATTTCATATTTAGATATTGTTTATAGACTAAGCACTTTTTCAAATAAACCCATAGCTGCATACAACGTAAGTGGGGAGTATTCCATGGTAAAGTCTGCAGCTATGAAAAACTGGATTAATGAAAAAGATATTGTTTTAGAAACATTGCTTAGTTTTAAAAGAGCAGGAGCAAAATTAATACTTACTTATCATGCTTGCGATGCATCTCAATGGTTGCAAGATACTTAAAAACTCATTATTAACAAAAATTTGGTTTATTCTTAGATTAATAAGAAATTCACTGCTTTGTTTTGAAGTTTTCACAAGGGGTAAACAGGATTGGTCACATCGCACTTAGAGTAGAGAATCTCGAAAGGGCGAAATCTTTTTATATTAAATTGGGTATGAATTTGGTTTGGGATGATAAAGATTGGTCTTATTTGGAAGCTGGTAAAGGTAAAGATGGACTCGCATTGTTAGGCCCAAGCTATAAAGCTGCAGGACCGCACTTTGCTTTTCATTTTGACGATAAAAAAGAAGTCGTAAATATTCAAAATGATTTAAAAAATTCTGGTTTAAAAGTTGGTCCTTTACATGAACATAGAGATGGAACAGCATCCTTTTATATTAAGGATACTGAAGGAAACTGGCTCGAGATGCTTTATGTTCCTCCTGAAGGGATTCAATCGAATGTTTGATTCTTTTTTTTTGTATGCAAGAGAAAAGTCATTCTAAAAAATCAAATTCAGAAAAAACCTTAGAAGATGAATCTATAAGCCTTTTAGAGTGGGATTCATTAAAAATTCATTTAGCCTCATTTTCCTCTACAGAAATGGGTAAAAAAGCAATTTTAAGTTTTCAAATTCCTTCAGAATACGAAGTATCTAAAAGACTTTTGAATGAAACGGTTGAAATAACTGAGCTAGAAAATAATTTAGATAAATCAATTAGTTTTTCTGGTGTTTTTGATATTAGTAGAAATATTGAAATTTGTTCCAAGGGAGG